>NC_008268.1:666666-1000000 GCF_000014565.1 Rhodococcus jostii RHA1
CCGGACACGATGTTGATCCGAACCCGGCCACCGGTCAGATGATCGAGAGTAGCGACGGCGGAAGCGAAGTGAGCCGGTCGCCAGTAGCCGGGCCGGATCGCGATGAGCGGCTCGAACGTCGCCGTCCTGGCCGCAAGGGCGGCGGCGACGGTGAGGGTGTCCGGCCGACCCCAACCGGTGCCGATCAAGGCCCCCTTCCAGCCGTGTTCCTCGAGGGCCTTCGCCTGCGTCGTGAGGGTATCCAGGCTGTTGTGGTCAACCGTGACGGCGTCGCCGCGGTGTCCCGGGGTGACCTGATTCGGTATGTACCAGAGGAATTCGAGACTCATGGTATGTGATTCCTGTTCGATGGTGGTGATCAGCGGGCGATCTCGGTTGGCTGAGACCGGCGAATCCTGCTGTCCCACCGATTCGGCGGAGAGTATGTCCGGACCGACCGTGTGCGCCGCTGTCATCGTGTTCTTTCCCTACTTTCCCCGAGAGATGCCTCAACGCCCGACCGGATCACGTGACCAGCATCCAGACCTCGCGAGACTAACCTCGATTGCGCCCGTTGGACGTCCATGCCTTGTGTCCTCCACGACGGGAAACAGGACCTGACGTGCGATAGTCCGTCACAACTGGAGATAGATTCCTCCAGATCGAAAAGATCCAGCGCACCTTGTAATTCAGCGATCACTTTTCCGGGGCCACTCCCGAGCGCTGGGACTGCGGTTGCGAGCAGAAGGCGGACCTCATCCCGATACAGCAGGGGCAGTGAGCAAAAATAGGGACACTCATTGGCGCCACCATGATTTCAACCCTCGCAGCCAGAGTGAAAATGGTGGAGCATCGACCACATCGCGGTTTCATCGACGGAGAATGTACATGCCTTCTGAACTAGCACTCTCGACACATCACGTACGTGAGGTGTCGTGGTTCGATCCCGATGCGGAGGCATTGCGAGCGGCCATGGCCGACGAAGTGGGGCCGCGATACTCCGACCGAGTATCGACTGCAGACCGCGCCGCCACCAATGCGGTTGACCCGACGTCCGTTTTCCTCACAGTGGTCGTGTACACCGCCGCGGGGGCTACCGACAATCGAGAATCGGTCGGTCACGCCGCGCTCAGGTGGAACGGCGACGACCTGGAGTTGAAACGGATGTTCGTCACAGTGGAACATCGCGGAACCGGAGTGTCCACAGCGTTGTTGAGCGCGGTCGAGGATGCCGCCAGGAAGGCGGGGCGCCCACGCCTGATTCTCCAGACAGGCGACCGGCAACCCGATGCGGTCAGGTTGTACGAGAAGAGTGGCTACTCACGGATTCCGATCTTCTCCCCATACGAGATCTTGCCCTTCTCGAATTGCTTCGAGAAGGTGTTCGATCAAGGGTGACGGATCACCGCACTTCACGCGACGGGCGAGGTGCGGACGACGTCGGCGTCGACCAACACTACGGCCCGCCCGTTCTCGGACACGACGACCGGCCCTCGATGCCCCGCGATTCGTCGCACCGCCACCGACAGCTCTTCGGTGACTCCCACGACGGGCAACGGCTGATCGACGTGCACGCCGATCGGGTCGTCATCCGGAGCGTCTGACAGCGCCGCGGCACTGACGGTCCCCTGGATCTCGGCGACCACGACCGGACCGGTGACCGGGCGCGCCAGCACGACGGGTAGGGCCGGGGTGTCCGCGAGCAACTCACGCGCCTCCGCGACCGTCGCGGTGGACGGCACGGCCCGGGGTGCGATACCCCGGCCGCCCAGTGCGTCACGCACAACGGGTCCGGTCGCTGCGTGGTAGAGCGGGAAGCCCAGCCGTCCCAGCCACTCGTTGTCGAAGTACTTCGACAGGTAGGCCCGGCCCGAGTCCGGGACGATCACGACCACGACGTCGTCCGGGCCGAGGGTCCGCGCGACCCGCAGGGCGGCGGCGACCGCGGTGCCGGCGGAACCTCCGACGAGGAGGCCTTCCTCCCGGGCGAGCCGGTGCAGCACCGTGAGCGCCTCGATGTCCGGGATCCGCTCGAGTCGGTCGACGACGTCCGGGTGATACGAATCCGGCCACTCGTCGTGCTCGGTCTGCGGGTGCAGGAAATGCCCCACGGATTCGATGTACCAGGCCCGTCCGTCTCCCCCGCCGTAGACGGAGGTCTCGGGGTCCGCGCCGATGATCTTTACGGCCCCGCCGGAGATCTTCGTCAGGAACTCCCCCGTCCCCGTGATGGTCCCACCGGTTCCGACACCGGCGACGAAATGAGTGACTCGGCCACGGGTCTGACGCCAGATCTCCGGTCCGGTCGTGGTGCGGTGCGCGTCGGGATTGGCCGGGTTGTCGTACTGGCCGGCGAGCCAGCCGCCGGGGATCTCCGCCGCGAGACGAGTGGCCACGTTGCGTACGAACTCGGGATGGTGGCTGGGCCTGCCGCCCGGTGTCACATGCACCTGCGCCCCGTGCGCCCGCAGCAATGCGATCTTCTCGACGCTCGTCTTGTCGGGGACCACGACTACGGAACGGTATCCCCGAGCGGCGGCGACCAATGTCAGCCCGACCCCGGTATTGCCCGACGTGCCCTCCACGACGGTGCCTCCGGGCAGGAGTTCCCCGGATTCCTCGGCCGCGTGGATCATGGCCAGGGCGGCGCGATCCTTCACACTTCCGCCGGGGTTGAGGAACTCGAGCTTGGCATACACCGTCGCGGAGATGCTTCCGGTTACCCGGTTCAACCGGACGAGGGGTGTGTTGCCGATGGCGTCGGTGATCGAGTCGTAGACTCCGAGGCTCGCAGCGTCGACTGTAGGGGGATCGAGGATGGTCATGCGTCTGCCTTTCGAGGCCGCCCGGGTGTCACTCGGTCAGCATCGCAAGAGCAGTCGTCGAACAACAGGATTCGCGTCACGCCGATCAGATCTTCAGTGGCTCACCACGAACGGCGCAGCGAGTTCACCCCGAAATCCTGGAGATTCGAATTCTTCTCGTGTGTTGCCGAATGGGCTGTAATTTGGGGCGACCGAGAGCGAAGGGGGTAGTCGAAAGATGTCGACACCGGTGACGACACTGCAACCTCACGACACCGAGTTGTGGCAGTGGCGATTGTCTGCGCGTTGCCATGAAGCGGACGCGGAGATCTTCTTCCCGGCGGACGCCGAACGCAGGAACGCTCGCTCCGAGCGCGAAGATCTCGCCAAGGAGTTCTGCCGCGGCTGCGCGGTGGTGGAGGAATGCCTCGAGTATGCCCTCCACACCGGCCAACAGCACGGCGTCTGGGGTGCGACGACACCGGGCGAACGGCTGGCACGACTCGGCCGGTGAACGAATGCCCGCGCCGGCATTCGCACACGAGCGGCTCGGCCCGAGCGTCCTCAGCGGAGGAGAAACTCGAAATATATTCGCGGCGAGTAGATTTGGTGTCCTTGATCGGATAGCCAGGTGCGTTGGGGTCGTCGCAGTCGTGGGAGAGACCGTGGTTGCCCGCTTGCTACGCACCGACCCTCAGGTCGTCTCGGTTTCGGCGGCCAGGGAGCGGAGGGCCTCGACCCGGGTGCCCACGACGTGTCGCCGCGCCAGTTCTTCCGCTCCGTCCGCGTCTCGAGCTCGGAGCGCCTGGTAGAGCTGCTCGTGCTCGCCGCACATGGTGTCGCCGTCGTCGCGGGTCGAGGTGAGGTGGAACAGCCGTCGCAGTCGCGCGTCGAGTGGCGCCATCAGATCTTGCAGCAGGGGGTTGTGGGATGCCTCGACGATCGTCCGGTGGAAGTCCGCGTTGAGCGCGACGACCTGGCGGGTCTTTCCGGTCTCCGCGGCGGCGCGGGAACGGGCCACGATGGCACGCAGGGCATCGAGTTCGTCGGCGGTGGCGTGCAGCGCTGCCAGCCGCGCCGCCAGCCCCTCGAGGCTCTCACGCACATCGAACAGGTGCTCGGCCGCGGCCGCGTCGAATTTCGCGACCACGGCGCCGCGTCGTGGTGCCACCGTCACGAATCCCTCGGATTCCAATCGCTGCAGCGCCTCGCGCAGTGGGATCCGTGACAGGCCGAACTCCTCGGAGAGTTCCCGCTCGACCAGCCGGAACCCGGCCGGATATCGGCCTTCGATGATGCGTTCGCGCAATTCGATGTAGGCGCGATCTCGCAGTGACTGATGGGTGCCCCCGATCGAGGCGGAGCGCTGCGCGGTGCGGCGGGTGGTCATTGCGCGACTCCAGGTTCGAGGGATGGGCCTGCTCGGTCGCAGACTCTCCCTCGCATCATTGCAGGCTTCGGTGATCTCTTCCGCACCCGGGTCATTTGGTATACCGTAGACCAAACTTCGTCCCGGACATTCGAAACAAACCAACTCTGACCTGCACATTGATACCCCTATGCCTACACCCGGAGACACACTGATGCATCACTCGATCGGCACCGTGCACGATCCCACCGCGCCCGACACCGCGACACCCACGGCGTTGGAAGACGTCACTCTTCCCTGCGGCCGACGCGCCGACGTCGTACTCCACGGCGATCGGATCGAATCCGTCGACGATCACCGGCCCGGCCACCACCGGCCCGGCGCCTATCGCCTCGGCGGCGCCCTACTACTCCCCGCGCTCGTCGACGGACACTGTCATCTGGACAAAACCCTGCTCGGCTCCCCGTGGCAGCCTCACCGAACCTCACCGACGCTGCGCGAACAGATCGCCACCGAGCGACTATCGCGCCGCAACACGCAGGCGCCGGCCACCGAACGCGCCGCAGCCCTCGCCCGGCGCATGGTGTCGCTCGGAACCGGGCACGTGCGCTCCCACGTCGACATCGACCCGGACGTGCAACTCACAGGACTGCACGCACTCCTCGCGGTGCGAGAACAGTTCCGCACGCGACTCGGTATCCAACTCGTCGCCTTTCCCCAGAGCGGGGTCGTCACCGCCCCGGGAGTGGCCGACCTCCTCGATGCCGCACTCGCCGACGGCGCCGACGTCATCGGAGGACTCGACCCCGCCGGATTCGACGGCGATGTCGACGGTCAGCTGAACGTCGTCTTCGGGCTCGCGGAGCGGCACGGCGCCGGTGTGGACATCCACCTCCACGACGGCGGTGAGGCAGGCGCCCACCAGCTACGCGAAATTGCCACGCGAACAAAAGCATTGGGTCTGGGCGGGAAGGTCACCGTCAGCCACGCCTATGCGCTCGGGCAACTCGACTACCACGACCTGGACCGGGTGGCCGAGGCGCTCGCCCGAGCCGGAGTCGCGATCATGACCAACGGCCCGAGCCGGTCGATGCCTCCGGTGCTCCGTCTGCGTGAGCACGGAGTCCGGGTCTTCGCCGGATCCGACAACATCCGTGACACCTGGTGGCCGTACGGGACCGCCGACATGCTCGAACGCGCAACCATCATCGGCCTGCAGGGCGAGCTGATGACCGACGACGACCTCCGGTACGCCGCCGCCCTCGCCACCGACGAGGCGGCAGCCGCACTCGGCCTGACCGATTACGGGCTGGCTCCCGGCAAACGCGCCGATGTGGTGGCCGTCGCCGCGGGCAGTGTCCCCGAAGCCGTTGCCTCCCATCCCGAACGACTTCTCGTCCTCCACGGGGGCCGGATCGTCGGCCCGACGCCACTCACCACCATCCGCATTCAGCCACCGACCTTCGAGGATTCCCGTGATCACTGACCGAAACGTCTCCCAAGCCGAGGCCCCCGCGCAGAAGACCGCCGACGGCCGGCTCGCCGCCGGTCGAATCGGTACGTTCGACCTCGTTTTCTTCGTTGTCGCCGCCGCTGCCCCGCTGACCGTGCTGGCGGGAGTCGCGCCCTTTGCGATCGGGATCGGAGGAGCCGGTGCCCCGCTCGCCTACCTGATCGCGGGTGCGCTGCTCACGCTGTTCGCGGCCGGCTTCACCGCGATGAGTCTCTATGTGCGCAACGCCGGCGCCTTCTACGCCTACGTCGCGCGGGGCCTCGGCCGCAGCCTCGGCGTCGGAATCGCATACATCGCCGTCATGTCTTACAACCTCATCACACCGGGGGTCGCCGCCGCCTTCGGCTACTTCGCGGCCGGGACTATCCGCAGTGCGACGGGCGCCGACGTCCCGTGGTGGGTGTTGTCGGGCGTCTGTGTTGCCGCCGTCGGTGTGCTCGGCTGGCTGAAGGTCACACTCAGCGCCAAGGTTCTCGGTGTCGCCCTGATCCTGGAGGTGGCGTCGCTGCTCGTCATGAATGCGGGCATCCTCGGCGAACGCGGGTTGGCCGCACTCGATGTGAAGTCCTTCGATCCGGGCACGCTCGCGACCGGAGGGGTGGCCGGGATGTTCGTTCTGGTGATCGGCGCATTCACCGGTTTCGAGGCGACGGCGATCTACGCGGAAGAGGCACGTGATCCGAAGCGGACGGTCCCGCGCGCCACCTACATTGCCGTCGGGTTCCTCGCACTGTTCTACGCCGGCGGGGTGTGGCTGATCATGGGCGCCTTCGGCACCGACACCGCGGTCGCGATGGCCGGTTCGGCGGCGGGGCCCGATCTCACCTTCGAGGCGGGTGGACTGTTCGTCGGTGCGTGGCTGGCCGACACCATGCACGCTCTCATCATCGTCAGCGCGTTCGCCGCGGCTCTGGCCTTCCACAATGCCGCCGCCCGTTACCTCTTCGCCCTCGGCCGGGAGGGGCTCCTGCCGCGGTTCCTGGGAAGGGTGTCTGCGCGCCACGGCTCACCGAGTGGCGCCGTGATCGCGCAGACCGGCTTCAGCGCGGTGATCGTCCTCGCCGGCGCTGCGTCCGCGGTGGATCCGTACTCGGTGGTGTTCTTGTGGACCAACAGCATCGGCGTCCTCGGCATCATGGCGATGCAGGCATTCGCCGCACTCGCGGTGTACGCCTTCTTCCGCCGCGACCGGCGGGGTCTGTCGGCGGCAAGAGTGGTGTGGGCGCCGCTGATCTCCTGTGCCGGACTCACAGTTCTCACCGTGCTCGCGATCGTGCACTTCGACCTGCTGACGGGACGCTCCGGGTTCGTCAACGTCCTTCTGCTCGCACCGTTGCCGATTGTCGCGGCGGCGGGCCTGTACGTCGCCCTGCGCATCCGCCGCAGCGATCCGGCACGCTACGCATCACTCACCAGCGTCGACGTGGAACGGGACCGAGAAACACGATGACCGTCGAAGACACCACCGTCACCGTCTTCCGCGACGTCCGCCCCTTCGGCGGCGCGGCGAGAGACCTGATCGCCGTGAACGGCATACTGGCACAGAGTATTCCCGACGGAGCCGCCGTCGACTACGTCGACGGCCTCGGGAAGACCGCCGTGCCGACCCTGGTCGACGCCCACATCCATCCGGACAAAACCGCGTGGGGCGAGCCGTGGTACAGCAGGCGGACCGCGCACGCGATCGAGGAACTCGTTGCCGGCGACGTCGAACTCCACCACGCCCAACCACCCGTCGCGGACCGAGCCCTCCGGCTGATGTCGCACGCCGCCACCCTCGGGACACGAGCGATGCGGGCGCACGTGGACGTTGCGCCCGCGTACGGGCTCGCCGGGGTGGAAGCGGTGGCCACCGCCCGGGATGCCCTGCGCCACGCGATGGACGTCCAGATCGTCGCATTCCCACAGCACGGTGTCGACCGGACCCCGGGCGCCGCGGGACTGCTCGAGGTGGCCGCCGAGAGCGGGCTGATCGACGTGATCGGTGGCATCGACCCCGCCGGTTTCGACCACACCCCCGGCGGAACGGGACGAGACCCCCGCCAACTCGACATCGTCTTCGGGATCGCCAAAAGACACGAATTGCCGATCGACATCCACCTCCACGACACCGGCGAGACGGGTGCCGCGACTCTCACCGACATCGCCCAGCGCACCAGAGCGGCCGGCTTGCAGGGCCGGGTCACGGTCAGCCACGCCTTCGCCGTAGCTGAATTGTCTTGCCACTCACTGGAGTCGACGGCGGACCTGCTGGCGGAGGCGGACATCGCACTGACGACGGCAGCGCTGTCCGCGACAACGGCATTGCCCTTCCGCCACCTGTCGCAGCGCGGTGTCCGAGTCGGGCTCGGGTCGGACGGCGTTCGCGACAACTGGAGCCCATTCGGTAACGCGGACATGCTGCACCGCGCGTGGCTGCTCGGCTGGGCACTCGACGCACGCCTCGACGCGGACCTCGAGGCGTGTTACACGCTCGCCGCCGACGGCGGTGCTGCCGTCATGGGGCTACCGCGGGCCGACCTGCAACCGGGTTCGCCTGCCGACTTCATGTTGCTGGACGGAGAATGCGTGCCGCAGATCGTCGTCGACGTCCCCCGTCGAGACACGGTGGTGCGGGCAGGCCGGGTCGTGGCTCGCGACGGCCTGCTCCTCTGAATCGTCCACGAGGGTTGGCGCCGGTCAGGACCGCAGGGGCGCTTGCAGCAGGGTCCGGTCATCGCCCGGGGCGCTCACTCCGAGCATCGTCGCATCCGACATCGGCAGCCCCACCGCCAACTGCATCGACATCGTCTTGTCGCCGCCGGCGATGAAACTGCCGGCATTCATGCGACTTCCGTCGGAGCGTTGGAGCCAGACGTTGTAGGTGCGGCCCTGCGGGAGTCCGGCGACGTCGAGGCTGATTCCGGTTCCCCACGCCCTGTTCTCCACCCGCGCGGAGGCATCCACACCTGCGGCGAGGACCGTGAAGGCCACCGGCTGCCCGGGCGGGGCCGTCGGGGTGCCCCCGCGCAGGAAGAACCCGCCGGCCACCAGGCCGACGGCGATCACGACGGCCGCGGCGGCGACCGCGATCCGGTGGTACGGCTTCCGCCCGCGTTCGCGGTCGACCGCCCCGAAGATCGCGTCGGGCAGCGTCGACGACGGCCGGGGTGCAGGTTCGGTGATCCGGTCCGGGTCCGCCGCCGACAGAGCAGCCGCCACCGGCGTCAGCAGACGCAACTCGGTGCGGCACCCCGGGCAGCCGTCCAGGTGGGCGCGAAGCGTGATCGTCTCGCTGTCGTCGAGGCGACCGAGCGCGTACATCCCCAGCATGGTGCGCATCTGCTGGCAGCGGTCAGTAATCACCATGCCACCCCATTTCTTCGAGTACGAGTCGGAGAGCCTTCAGCGCGTAGTACACACGACTGCGGACGGTGCCCACGGGAATGCCGAGCTGTGCGGCGACCTCGGCGGCGGGCCGGTCGCGCAGGTGAATCTCGACCAGGACGCAGCGGTGCTGATCGGACAGCCGCCGCAGCGCCTCCTCCATCTCGAGCCCCACCAGCAGTTGTTCGAGGGGACGCTCGGGTGCGGGCAGCTCGGGTGGTGCGGCGTCGGCCAGCTCGGGTCGGGCGGCACGAGCCCGGATCGCGTCGATCACCACGTTGCGGCAGATCGCATACAGCCAGGTCCGGAGCGTAGCGCGCCGCGGGTCGTACCGGTCCGCGCGCCGCCACGCCCGCAGAAACGTCTCCTGCACCGCCTCCTCCGCGCGGCCCCGGTCTCCGAGGGACCGGTAGGCGAGGGCGAACAGTTCCCTCCCGTGTTCGTCGTAGGCGGCCCGCAACACCGTCTCGTCATCCAAGCCGCCCTCGGACTGGCCCCCGCGTGTGCGCACGATACGAAGCCGCACCACTCACCTCCCGAAACACCGGATACGGCGTCGGCCCGCCCGACACCCACCGAGGAGTACGGGCGTGGGCGTCGCGGCGTTCATCTCGAATTCTGCCACTCGGGTGTGCGGAGGTGACTGCGGCCGCTGAACGTGGGTCGCCGACCATCCGTACTCCCCAGCGCCGAACGATCCGGCACACGGAACGAACGAATGGAGACCCACGACGATGCTGAAGAAGTCGATTCTTGCGGCGGCCGGCGCCGGCGCCACGATCGCGCTGATGTCGGCGTGCGGCGCCGCCACCGACGACGCCCAGCGCCCGATGCCGCCGTCAGCCTCCGCCGCCGGGCAGGTGGAACTCGGCACCCGGGACACCGCCCTCGGTACGGTGCTCACCGACGGAGACGGTTTCACGCTCTACCGATTCGACGAGGACACCCCGGGCACCATCCGGTGCACCGGCCCCTGCGCCGAGATCTGGCCTCCCACGCTCGGAGCACCCCAGCCCGACGCCACCCTCTCCGCCCGCGCGGGTGCCACGACGCGGCCGGACGGAACCGAGCAGATCACCTACGACGGCCACCCGCTGTACCGTTTCGCGAAAGACACCGCCCCCGGGCAGACGGGCGGCGACGGCGTCAAGGGAACCTGGCACGTGGTGACGGTCGACTCCGCCCATGGATGACGCCACCACACCCCCGGTTCAGGCGCCGCGCCCCGCGGTCAGTCGCCGCAGTGCGCTGCTCGGCCTGGCCGCGGTGGGCGCCATTGCGGCAGTGGACGTCGGCGGGTTCCTCTGCGCGGCGGGGACACTGGACGCCGACGCGCTGACCCCGGCACGGCTGACCGACCGGTTCGAGGAGGTCGCCGGGCATCACGACGGATTCCGGCGCAATCACGCCAAAGGAGTCGGCGCGACCGGATATTTCACCGCCACCGGCGCCGGGTCCATAGTCTCCACCGCCAGCGTTTTCCGGGCCGGACGCATCCCGGTGACCGGCCGGTTCTCACTCTCGGGTGGGAATCCGTCCACTCCGGATGCCGACGACACGGTCCGGGGGCTTGGGTTGGCGTTCGACCTCCCCGATGGCGAGCAGTGGCGCACCGCGATGATCAACACCCCGGTGTTCCCCGACCGGACACCCGACGGCTTCTACGAGCGGTTGCTCGCCTCGAAAACGGACCCGGCCACCGGCAAACCCGATCCGGATCGCATGGCGGCGTTTCTGTCCCGCCATCCCGAGACCGCGGCGGCGATGAACTTCATCCGACAGCATCCACCGACCTCCGGGTTCGACAACAGCACCTTCTACGGTCTCAACGCCTTCCATTGCACCAACGACGCCGGAGTCATGGTTCCGGTTCGGTGGACACTGGTCCCCGAGCAACCGGCCCGCTCCCCCGGCCTCCCGCCGCTGGGGCGCGACCATCTCTTCGACACACTCACCGCGGCAGTCTCGCGTGCGACGTTGCGGTGGCGGATGCTGCTCACCATCGGCCAGCCGGGCGATCGGACCGACGACGCCACCCGGCCGTGGCCGCCGACCCGGCAGGTCCTCGACGTCGGCACAGTGACCATCGAGGCGGTCCGGACCGAAGCGCCGCACAACGCGCGGGACCTCAACTTCGATCCGCTCATCCTCCCCACGGGTATCGCACCCTCGGACGATCCCCTGCTCAGCGCCCGCTCCGCGGTCTACACCGAATCGTTCACCCGCCGGTCCGGGGAGCCCGAACCGCCGGCCCCCGTCGACGTGGATGGGGTGCGCGATGACCGCTGACCCGACCGCCCGCCCGCTCCGGTTCGCGCCGACCGTCCGGTTGCTGCACTGGGCGATGGCGGTCATGGTGATTGCACAACTGCTCGTCGGCGCCGTCATGGTGACGACACTCGACCACTACCATCTGCTGCGCGCGGTGCACGTCCCGTTGGGCGCCGCGATCCTCCTCCTGGTCATCGTCCGCATCGGCAACCGGCTGGTGTGCCGCACGCCCGCACCACCCGCCACCATGGGACCGGTCGAGCGCCGGGTCGCAACCGCGTCGGAGTACCTGCTGTACGGGCTGCTCGTGATCCAGCCACTCACCGGGTGGGCCATGCTCTCGGCCGGTGGCAACCCGATCACCCTTTACCAGCATCTGCACCTGCCCACCCTGCTTGCACCCGATCCCACCGTCTACGCGGTACTGAGGCGGGCTCACACCGCATTCGCCTACCTGCTGTTCTTCACCTTCACCGCACACATGACCGCCGTCCTCTTCCATGTACTGGTCCTGACGGACAGGCTCCTCGACCGGATGGCGCCCTGGCGCACTCGCCGAGAGTCTTCGCCTACCGCTTCCCGACCGGCACCGGCGCGGATCGTCGATGACGTTGCTGCAGAGCAGGATTGAGAATAGTGGAGACCGCCACGATCGTGGACTCAGCTGTCGCGCGGCCTGCCGCGGCCGCGGAGGTCGCACCATCGCGCGGACGTCCGCGGGTGGGTTGACCGCCGGAAGATACGGGACTTGCCCCAGACAGGGGTTCGGCCGGGAATGCTCTCACATTCTCGGCCGGATCTCTGCTTCTCGAGTGTTTCACCGTTGCCGATTACTCTCTCGATCCGCAACTTTCAATGTACGCGCGAATGGCGGCCCACCGCAATGGCACGTTTCTGCCGTTCGTCGCCGCGAGCGGGACCGTGGGTTACTTGACCGCCGTCAGGTACGTGGACCGCTCCGACAGATCGACAAGTTCTTCGGGGAGATCCGGAACCGGCCGGCCGTAGGCAGCCGCCAACTCGAGCGAAGTGGACCGCCGCACCGACCAGCCGTGCCCGGTCAACCACTGCACCGGATCGGCCCGCTCGTCACCGTAGAACAGTTCGGCGATGTCGATGTCGCCGAACGGATTCTCGGCGAAATACTTCGCCCTGATGGCGTCGAAGCGTTGCATATCGGTTCCCTCCGCGAAGTTGTCCACGGCAACGTGGCTACCCGGGCTGGAAAGCTCGTCGATCCGCTCGAACAGCGCATCGTGCGCTGCGCCGGGGAGGTAAGCCAGCAGCCCCTCCACCGACCACGCGGTCGGCTTACCGGGGTCGAAGCCTGCGGCTTCGAGGGCGGCAGGCCAGTCGTCTCGAAGATCGACGGCCACCGGGCGACGATCAGCCTTCGCCGTAGCCCCATGATCGGCGAGGACCTCCGCTTTGAATTCCAGCACCTGTGGTTGATCGACCTCGAAGACCGTCGTACCGGTCGGCCAGTCCAAGCGATACGCCCGGGCGTCCAACCCGGCCGCGAGGATCACCGCCTGCGAAACCCCCGCGCCCGTGGCTGACGAGAAGAACTCATCAAAGAATCTGGTCCGAGAACCCATGAAGCCCGAGAACCGCATGTCCCCGAGCAACGACGGGTCGGCCAACAGCCCGGTGAAATGCGGTTCACCCGCCGCTTCGACGAACCACCGCGCGTAGTCGTCCTGAATCAACGCGTCGGGGCGCACTGTCTCCAACGCCCGAAATGTCGCCACTCCCAACGCGGTCAGGCCCACGCTACTGACGATGTCCCAACTGTCTCCATCGGTTCGCATCGCTGAAATACCTTCCCGATCTCATCGCAATTCGGAGCCGACGACCGAGCAGCGCAAACCGGCGACGAGGCCGGAGAAGTTCGGTAAGGCCTCACCGAAATCCGGGCCCAGCGTGATCGACCGAACCCGCGCAATTCTACGCTCGGGGCATCGCAATCAGCCGGAGCCGATTCGCCTACCTCGCGCCCGCTCGGTCACATTCCCACTCACCGCCGAGGTGACCAGGCCGAGTGGCACGGGACCGAACATGTGGTGTACAACATAGTCGGCCACGATGTGAACCAGATCACAACCGTGACCGTGAGGCACACATATCGGTAACCGACGAAAGCAGGACACATGGCGACAACCTCGATTGCCCCGACGACTCCCACCGGACGGCAGACGCCCCGGCGCAGCGGCACCATGAGCACCGCGGAGATCAAGTCGAGGATCGAGGCCATGTTCGCCGACGACCGCAGGCCCACCCGCCCCGCGGTCACGAACTGACGAAGCTCGCCGCCGCGGACGAGGACTCTCTAGCGGATCAGTTGAATCGCTCGATGGAAATTGACGATTGGCGTGTTCGAGACCGTCAGTTCCGATGGTTCACCTGGAGATTTCGACAATTTCAGGAATGGGGCCTCGTCTTCGCTCGAACACAGATGGAAGAGGCTCCCGCACGTCGTCCGTAGTGTTCGGAATCATGGTCGAGAACGTCGCATCGGTGCACATCAACGGACCGTCAGACCCTCGCCGGCTAGGTCAGCGTGTCGAACACTCGAACAGGGTTTCCGCAGGGTGCACGGGCCGTAACCGGCGAGCTCGACTGATGCTCATCCAATCAGTTCCTTGATGAGCGGCTTGATCGGTGCCTCCGGTGTGTTCCTGGGAAGCGTCTACGTAGATCTCACACTATCTACCACTTGCGTGGCGGGCGTGGGAGATGGACGTGTGTCACGGCTACCCGCATCACCGTGCGGCGGTACGGGTTTGACCGTGTCCCACACCGACGCTTGTGGTGCAGGAACATGCTGTTTCGGAGTCACCCCCATCCGCTGTGGTGCGATCGGCAGGCTGTGGCGGACCCGGCGGTGTCGCGGCCGACGCGGTGTGGGACTTTTCTTGTGGCGGCACTGGCGCACCGGCGCGTGCTCGGCGACCCGGATCGCGGGCAACTGCCCACGCCGGGGGGTGACGTTGTTCTTGCCGAGGAGCGCGCGTTTGGCCAGGTTCACCCCGGCGATGTGGTCGCGGTTGCCGCCGACCTTGCAGCGAGTACACCACGCGTCGTGGTAGCCGCCGGGGCGTGCAAGTGGTTCGTCGCAGCCCGGACACAATGCGGACGATCCTCGGGCGGGCACCGAGACCACGGTGATGCCGACCTCCGCGGCGGTGTGGGCGAGGGCGACCACGGCTTGGCGGCGGGCGGACTGCGCGGCCCGGTTGTTGTTGACGTGTCCGTGTCCGCGGGTCTCGAGGGTGGTGAGATCTTCCACCGCGATCAGCTGTGCCTGGGCGTCGACGGCGTAGTCGGTGGCCTGGCGGGCGAAGTGGAACGCCAGTTCCCGGTTGATCTTCCCCCGCTTGGCACCCACCGCGGTGCGGTGCTCGTCGAGGACGGCGATCTTCGCCTCCAGCTCGGCGCGGACCTCCGGTGGGGCGGTGGCGGCCAGCCGTGTCAAGCGAGCAGCTTTGCGGTGCAGCATCTGCCCTTCGGTCTGTAGGCGGGCCAGCTTCGCCCCGAGGCCGCGGTCGTCGTACGTGAAACCCCGATAGTCCGAGACCAGACCATCCGGGGTTTCGGTGGCGACGGCAGCAGCACCGAGTGTGGACGGGGACCAGTCCACGCCCACCGCCGTCGTTCCCGATCTCATATCCGCGACGGGGACTGCTTCGTTGGCAGCGCACCGCAACAGCAGACCTCGGTGGTCGAGATGAAGGGTCGGGAGATGCCACTCGCTGATCGGCCGCGCGTGCAGGTGCGGTGGGATCGCGGCGGTCACCCGGACTCGTCGCCACTGCGCGCGTCCTTCCGGGGCGGGAGTGGTGGGTAGTGTGACGGTCAACGTCATGACGGCGTCGGTGACGGTGATGTGTGCGAGTTGTCGATCCGCTGCGGAAAGCCGAGCCATCGCCGAGGTCTGGGGTGGTGCTTGCACGTCGGTGATCCGCAGGCGCTCCGCGGCCACGCCGGCGGTGCGGTGTGAGCGCGCGGTGAGCTGCCGCACCACACCTCGGGCGTATCCGCACGGGACGTACTCCGCAGCAGTAGTGGGTGCGGCGATGCGGCCGGTGGCCGGGTCGAACCGGGCCGACAGTGCGGTGATCGCGGTGTCTCGGTATGCCAGAGCCCGCAAAGTGCCTACTGCCTGCGCGGTCACCACCCGCGTGACACGCGACGGGACGTAGACACCGTCCGGGTAGTGCGGGGTCCAGCCGAGACGCGCAGCAGCGACATGACCTTGCATCGGGAGTTTTCGGCCTCGGCTGTCACATCCGGCGACCAGGACATCGAAGGTGGCCGGTTGCCACAGCCGCGACAGCAGGTGAGCTTCGGCGCCCGAGATCAGGTCGAGCATCCACCCGACACGAACGTCGAGGTCGTCGAGCCCGATCGGCGCACCGGTCGCGTCATCGACAGCCAGGTAGGGGCGGGTGGTGAACGAGAACTGCCGCAGCGCAGTGAATCCGGTATCGGCCATCAGCTAGTCCCTCTCCCATCGTGCTGCCGCATCGCCGAAGAAGTCGACGTTGACTCTGCATCGACCGCAACTGGTAGAAACGGCCGGAAACTAAGCGAGCACTGTCATGAAGTCATCCATCAGCTCCTCCACCAGCGACTTGTCCCCATGCTCACGCAGGACCTCGACCTTAACCCCGAGCACCGACAGGTAACGCTCGATCCACGCCACCGCCAAACCGCGCCAACCGATCCCGCCACACCACTCGCCCCACCGTAAAGTGACCCCTGACTGCGTCGTCGAGCATCCGATTCAGTCCCGCTCGGGTCTCCCGCACACCTGAACCACGATCCTCGGAGATCGACGTCCGGGGAGCCGGCACTTCCCCACGCCATGCGCTGTACCTGATGGAACCCAAGCTGGGACTGAGCCCGTACCACGACGCGATACGCATCGCCGGCGTATTCGAACTACCTGCCCGCGACGAACGGGTCCCCGAGCGACGGATCCGACGCCTCGTGGACCGGGTACACCCGTACTTGGCAGGATGGACCCCCGACACGAAGGTCGAAATTCGGTCCGGTAGAGCCGGATTACGACCCGCCACACCCGACAGCTTGCCGTTCATCGGCCCGGTTCCCGGTCACCGCGGCCTCTACCTTGCCGCCGGCCACGGCATGTTGGGTGTCACGCTGGCACCTGCCACAGCTGAGGGGATCGCCGACATGGTTACCACCCGTCGAATCCTGGAAGCGATGCTTCCTTTCCAGTTGGCAGGACGCATCTGATGACAGAATCAGGTGCACCACGGTTCGTTGCGGACGCTGATCCCGCCCGGGACGCACGGATGACCGTAGGGATCGCGAGGGGGAGGACGTATTCGAATGCGACGCGTCGTACGGGCCTTCTGGGGGCCGCGGCCGGAGCCGGTCGAAACGCTGGCAGGACGGTGGCGGCAGACGTTGGAGCACGTCACGGAACTGCTGCCGGCGGCCGCGCCACCGGTGCGAGGCGAGTGGCGGCAGGTTCACACGTCGGGACCGGACACCACCTGTTCGCCGGACGACCTGACAGCGGCACTCCTGGACGCGCAGCGCGCTGAAGCGTGGTCGGATCTGACGGGAACCGGATTGCGGCTGATACACACCGGTGCGGACGGGTGGGCGGTCGAATTGTCCGGCGTGGCGGGTGGTGTCCCGCAGTTTCTCCTGCAGTCGCTGGTGATGGCGGTCGACGCGCCCGAAGGCACCGTCGTCCCCGAATCCGAATTACTCGCAATGCTTGCGTCGGTGTGGGAACCGGACTTCGGTGACGTGAGCGACGACGACATTCTCGATGCCCTCGAAGACGACGCCGGGTTCACCGTCGGCGATCCTGTCGTCGGCCGGTTCGGCTATCTGTCCGCGGCCCGCGCCGTCCTGGTACCCGACGGCCCGGAGGCGGTCCGTCAGGACACGCTGGACGGCGGCGTGCTTCTGCACATTGCAGCACCGGGCGACATCGACACGATCTTTCGCGTGTACGGCCGACTACGGGACGCCGGCGCACTCGCGCCACTCCCACGGCCGCTGGACCGGCCGACACTGTGACGAGGTGCGCCGCGAGCGCTGTGCACGACACGCCCGGATACCGCAACTACCAGCCCCAGACCCCGGGTTCGGACGAGACCCGAAAAAACTCTTCGGGCGGCATGTCGAGAAATCCCGACCGGCTCCGTCTCCACAATGAACGCGACCACAATGGGCCGCACCACCACCGAGGAGAAACACAATGGCCAAGTATCTTCTGCTCAAGCACTACCGCGGCGCCCCGGCTGCGGTCAACGACGTGCCGATGGACCAGTGGACGCCGGAGGAGATCTCGGCCCACATCCAGTACATGCAAGACTTCGCGGACCGACTCGAAGGCAGCGGCGAGTTCGTCGACGGTCAAGCGCTCGCCCCCGACGGAATGTTCGTCCGCTACGACGGCGAGGGTCGCCCACCGGTCACCGACGGCCCCTTCGCCGAGACCAAGGACCTCATCGCCGGCTGGATGATGATCGACGTCGACAGCTACGAACGCGCCATCGAGCTGGCAGGAGAGCTCTCCGCTGCTCCAGGGGCGGGAGGGAAACCGATCCATGAGTGGCTCGAAGTACGCCCTTTCCTCACCGAGCCGCCCACCATCGCTGACTGACCCCCTCCTCCGGCCAGTACCCCGAAGGTGCTCGCCGATCCTCGGCCGCCGCGGACTCCACCCCACGGCGGCCGAGGCGGTGCGAGACGGAACCGCACCCCGCAACCGACGCATGAGATGTTCTTCTATTCATCGAGCCTCTCGGAGGCAGAAAGGTGGTGGCTCGCTACGCGAGTCCAGGTGCCCGATGACGGACAAGACCGACTTCAAGAAGACCCTCGCCGCCTACCAGGCACCACGCGGCGAGTTCCGGATCGTGGATGTGCCCGACCTGCAATACCTCATGATCGACGGTCACGGCGACCCCAACACCTCACCGGCATTCAGCGACGCCGTCGAAGCTCTCTACCCCCTCGCGTACAAGCTGAAATTCGCCAGCAAGCGCGACCTCGGCCGCGACTATGTCGTCCCTCCGCTCGAGGGGTTGTGGTGGGCAGACGACATGGACTCCTTCACCACGGTGCGGGACAAGTCGCGATGGGACTGGACGATGATGATCATGACCCCGAACTGGGTCGACCAGGCCATGTTCACCACCGCTGTCGACCAGGTCGGTGCCAAGAACCGCCCGGTACGCCTCGACGACGTCCGACTCGCGGATCTGAGCGAAGGGCGGTGTGTGCAGACACTGCACGCCGGCTCCTTCGACGACGAAGCATCCGTGCTCGCACAACTGCACGACGATTTCATCCCGAGCAACGGACTATGTGTGTCCGGCAAGCACCACGAGATCTACCTCAACGACTTCCGCAGGATCGCGCCCGAGAAGCAGCGCACCATCCTCAGACAACCAATCACCACCCGCGCCGCCTCCGGCGCCTGACAACCACCACGCCTGACAACCATCAGCACGTGACGCACTTCCGGCATACTCCGCTTTGTCAGTGCAGTAACCCCGACGCGTGCAGCCCCGTCCGCAACGCCTCGTACTCGCCGTCGTCGAGGGCAAGGAGCGGGGACCGCACGATTCTGTTCTGGAGCACACCGAGCAACTGCAGTGCCCCCTTGACCGTCGTCGCGCCGTAATTGGGGACACCCATGACCGCACGCAACGCCGGCTGCAGGCGGGCATTGATCTCCCGTGCGGTTTCGACGTCCCCCGACACGAAGGCGTCGATCATCGTGCGGATCTCGTCGCCTGCCACGTGCCCGAGAACAGAGACAACCCCGCAGGCCCCATACGCCAGGAACCCCAGGGTGAGGCTGTCGTCTCCCGAGTAGACCGCATAGCCCAATTCGCGCAACATGATCGCCTGAGTGGGGTCTCCAGCGGCATCCTTCACCGCCACCACGGACGGCCATTCCGCCATCGTCTCGAACGTCGACGGCGCCAGCTTGGTACCGGCCCGGCTGGGAATGTCGTAGACCATGACAGGAGCATCGACTGCCTCCACTACATACCGAAAGTGCTGCAGTACACCGCCCTGGCTCGGTTTGTTGTAGTACGGCGTCACCAGCAGCAGCCCGTCAGCACCGTGCATGACAGCCTGCCTCGCCAATTCCAGCGTGTGCCGCGTGTCGTTCGTTCCCACCCCGGCAACGATCTTCGCGCGGTCGCCCACCGCATCCTTGACCACTTGCAAGATCCGACCGTCCTCGGCGGTGGTAGTCGTGGCCGCCTCACCGGTCGTCCCCGAGACCACAAGGCCGTCGTGCCCATGATCGACCAGATGTACGGCGATCCGAGCAGTCGCCTCCTCATCGATCTCGCCATCCACGGTGAACGCCGTAGCCATCGCTGTAAGAACGCGCCCGAACGGAGCCACCGGCGCTGACGAATCGGTCATCGCCCTAGTGTATGCGCGACGAACGCGCGTCAACCCAGACCAGATCTCCCCCGGTCATTCACCGGGAGGGACTCGGCGTTCGAGTAGCTCAGCCAACTCGGCAATGGTGACCTCGACGGTGCCGAACAGGGGGTCACCATCCCTGGCGGCACGGGCGACAGCCCGGCCCAGACGTTCTGTGAGGTCGGCGTGCAGCTGATCGGTCATGACTGACCAGTCTCCAGGAAACCCGCACGGGGTAACCCAGTAATGCGTCCCGCAGTCCGTCCCAATTTCAAGACCGCCGGAGTGTCTTCGAATTGTGCAGAGCCCATGAGCCATTCAAGACCGGCATCACGTCCCCTGCGGGATCGGAGACCGACGGCGGTGACCGTCAACAGCATCGAAGTCCCCCGGTTCAACAAAACTCGCGGAAACAATGCCAATCGGTCGGTTTCTCCTGCAGGATGCACACATCACTACTCATTGCCCTGACGAATAGGACACCGCATGCCCATGATCGCCCGTACCACCCTCCTTGCCGTGGCCACCATCCCACTGGCAGTCGCAGCGGCCGCGCCGGCATCAGCGGCCGAAACCACCGACGTCACCTTCGCCTTCACCGTTGACGGATCGACCGTCACCAACACCATCACCAACAGCAGCGGCACCACCATCGGCTGCGGAACTTCCCTCGCACCGGCACCAGACGGCGTGCTGCCGCCCCTTCGCGACGTCCTCAGCGCCGGTCAATCACTGTACGAGACAGGCGAGATTCAACCGGGGACGACGACCCAGTCGGTGATCGACGTTCCGGACGGCTCCTACGTCGCACTGGCCTCTTGCTCGCGCACCGATACCGACCCGGCCATGTGGATCTCCGACTTCCCCGGAATCGAGGACTACCTGGCACAATGGCCCGGCACGGAGTTCATCGTGCAACAAGCGTCCACGGTCGTCACCGTTGCCGGCGAGGATCCCGCACCCCCTGCCGCCGGCGACACCCTCAACCTCGACGACCTCGGCACCATCTTCGGCAGCTAACCCCCATCAGCACAACACAACACACCCGAACGCGGAGCAGACGGGGACGGGGCCGCCCGGGAACCTGCCACCTCTCCACACATTCACCGATCCAGTGAACCCACTCCCATCCGTCACGAGTGATCAATTATGTTCGAGAGATTTTCCGATCAAGCCCGCCAAGTGGTCGTCCTCGCCGCCGACATCGCCCGCGCACACCACCACGACTCCCTCGGCACCGAACACCTACTCGCCGGGATCCTCGATGGCGGCGGCCCCGCAGCGGCAGCACTGACCGCCTGGGGTGTCACCGCACCGGCTATCCGCGGCAAACTCGACACCGCCAGGACCGGCACCCGCTCAGATCCTCACCGACCTCTCACCCATCAGCATCAGCGAGATGCGTGAGCACCTACAGCACGAACTTGCCCAGCAACCCACGCTGGGCCCGCCCACCGCATCCCCATCCGGTTCAGACGACGAGTACACCCGCGCCCACCCCGCCGGCCAGAACCTCGAAACCTGGATTCACGACCGCATCATGGACGCCCTCAACCAATCCGACTAGCAGCTTCGGTGGAGGGCGAAGAACCGCGCCACCGACGTAGCCATCGGCAGGAACGCTATCGCCACCTGCGGTGACAAGCGCGCAAGCCAATACTCGGCGCGCCCCTCACGAAGATCCGTCGATCTACTTCCCGTGGCCGCACTCCGTGAAGCGAGATGACCCATCGCACGGTTGAGGTCTGCGACGCCGGGTATCCACCGGTCATGACCACCGAGCATCCGCCGCGCCGGTGTTCCCCACGGGCGGAGGAGTACCCCACCGTTCGGATAGTCGCGGCCCGCGAAGCCCAGCTGATGCGGACGCTGGGGCGGGCCGTGAACATCCTCTCGACCGCCCACGGGGCGTTCGCGGTCGGCGGGGACTGCGCCGTCTACGCCCGCGGCGGACCGCCGGCCGAGCACCAGGTGACCATCATCGCCTCGGACAATCACCTGACTGAGGCGAGGACCGCGTTGGCTGCGGGTGGGATGCGGTCCATCGTTTCATCCCGACTCGGGTCACGGCAGGTCGTCGGCGGTGACCTCCGGGTCATCCTGCTGTATCCGGCCTCTCCCACCGGGACCGGGGAGGGACTCCTCGAACGGGCCGAGACGATGCGGATCGGGCAGATCTGGGCACCGGTCCTCAGCGGAACCGATCTCATGATCGACAAACTCCGTCATCTCGGTTCCCATCGGTGCGATTTCGTGCCGATGCTGCCCGTCGCCCGCGCATTGCGCGAGCAGGTCGACTGGCCCACCGTGGCGGGGGCCACTGCCGACCTCCCCTGTGCCCGAGCATTTTTGGGGCTGCTCGACGACCTGGCGGTCACAGGGTCGCTGGAGGGGCGGCCCTGACCCACAAGGGCCAGGGCCCTGCCCCGCACCAGTGTTCGACCCGTGCACAGTTCCCGAACCGGCGGATCAGTGGTTGGGGCTCACTGTTGCGCGGCCGCCAGCGTGGTGTTCAATGTCTTGCTCGGCCTCATCACGGCGTCGGCCTTCTCGCTGTCCGGCTGGTAGTAGCCGCCGATGTCAACCGGCGAGCCCTGCACCTCGATGAGCTCCCGCACGATGGTCTCCTCGTTTTCGGTCAACGCCTCGGCAAGCGTGGCGAAACGTTCCGCCAGTTCCTTGTCCTCGGTCTGCGCGGCGAGTTCCTGTGCCCAGTACAACGCGAGGTAGAACTGGCTGCCCCGGTTGTCGAGCTCGCCGGTCTTGCGCGACGGGTTCTTGTTCTCGTCCAGCAGCTTGCCGGTCGCCGCGTCGAGCGTCTTGGCCAGGATCTTGGCGTGCTCGTTGCCGGTCTTGATGCCGAGGTCCTCGAAGCTGACGGCCAGCGCCAGGAACTCACCGAGCGAATCCCATCGCAGGTGATTCTCCTCCACCAGCTGCTTGACGTGCTTGGGCGCCGACCCACCGGCGCCCGTCTCGTACATGCCACCGCCGGCCATCAGCGGCACGATCGACAGCATCTTGGCGCTCGTGCCGAGTTCCAGGATCGGGAACAGGTCGGTGAGGTAGTCACGCAGGATGTTGCCGGTCGCGGCGATGGTGTCCATCCCGCGGATCAGCCGCTCCAGCGTGTACCGCATCGAGCGCACCTGCGACATGATCTGGATGTCGAGGCCCTCCGTGTCGTGATCCTGCAGGTACAGCTCGACCTTCTTGATCAGCTCGTTCTCGTGCGGGCGGTACGGGTCGAGCCAGAACAGCACCGGCATGCCGGAGTTGCGTGCCCGGGTGACCGCGAGCTTGACCCAGTCGCGGATCGGCGCGTCCTTGACGGTGCACATGCGCCAGATGTCACCCGCCTCGACCTGCTGGGTGAGCAGAACCTCACCGGTCTCGACATCCACGAAGTTGGCGTCGCCGTCCTCCGGAATCTCGAAGGTCTTGTCGTGCGAGCCGTACTCCTCGGCCTTCTGCGCCATGAGCCCGACGTTGGGGACGGTACCCATGGTCGTCGGGTCGAACGCGCCGTTGGTCTTACAGAAGTTGATGATCTCCTGGTAGATGCGCGCGAAGGTGGACTCCGGCATTACCGCCTTGGCATCCTTGAGTCGCCCGTCGGCGCCATACATCATGCCGCCCGAGCGGATCATCGCGGGCATCGAGGCGTCCACGATGACGTCGCTGGGCGAATGGAAGTTCGAGATGCCGCGGGCGGAGTCGACCATGGCCAACTCCGGACGGTGCTCATGGCAGTCGTGCAGGTCCTGAATGATCTCCTCGCGCTGCGTGCTGGGCAGCGTCTCGATCTTGTCGTACAGGTCGACGAGGCCGTTGTTGACGTTGACGCCCAATTCGTCGAACAGCTTCTGATGTTTGGCGAAGGCGTCCTTGTAGAAGGTCTTCACCGCGTGACCGAAGACGATGGGGTGCGAGACCTTCATCATCGTCGCCTTGACGTGGAGGGAGAACATCACGCCCGTCTTTCGCGCATCCTCCATCTGCTCCTCGTAGAAGTCGAGCAAGGCCTTCTTGCTCATGAACATGCTGTCCATGATGTCGCCCTCGCCGAGGGCGAGCCCCTCCTTGAGAACGATCGTCTCGCCGCTCTTGGTCACCAACTCCATCCGGACCGTGCGCTGCCGGTCCAGTGTCATCGACTTCTCGCCGTGGTAGAAGTCGCCGTGCCGCATGTGCGCGACGTGGCTGCGCGAGGCCATCGACCATTCACCCATGCTGTGCGGGTGCTTGCGGACGTACTCCTTCACCGCCCGGGGTGCGCGGCGGTCGGAGTTGCCCTCACGCAGGACCGGGTTGACCGCGCTGCCGAGGATCCTGCCGTAGCGCTGCCGGATATCGCGTTCCTCGTCGGTCTTGGGGGCTTCCGGAAAGTCCGGAATCTGGTAGCCCTTGCCCTGCAGTTCCTTGATGGCGGCCAGGAGCTGCGGCACAGACGCGCTGATGTTCGGCAGTTTGATGATGTTGGTCTCGGGCAGTTGCGTCAGCCGACCCAGCTCGGCAAGGTTGTCCGGGACGCGCTGCTCTTCGGTGAGGCGGTCGGGGAACTCGGCCAGGATCCGCGCCGGTACCGAGATGTCGCTGGACTCGACCTCGATGCCCGCGGCACCGGCGAAGGTGCGCACGATCGGCAGGAAGGCGTAGGTCGCGAGTAACGGCGCCTCGTCGGTCAGCGTGTAGATGATGGTTGGATGCTTATCGGCGCTCATGGTTGTTCTCCCGCGTCAGTTCGTTCCGAGGTCGATAGGCTCCTCGTGAGGCTATCGGTCTCGCGTCGAGTCCAGGTTAGGTGCGACATCATCAGAGCATATTCAAGCGCCCTATTTGGATTCACTGCGACCATTTGGTTCACCATGCGAACACTCCGCGGTCAAGTGCGCATCGATCGCGTTCACCTCATTTCCGGCAGCGGTCACCGACCCCACCACCGCCGGACCTTCCCCACCATGCGCTCCACCGAGGCCGGGCGGCGCAACCGCGGACGACCGGATCCGGCGATCCGTGCGTCGGACGGATCACCAGTCGGCGATCACCGGAACGACGCGGTCGCCCAAGAGTTCGAGGGGCGTGATCGACGCGACGTCCGGTACCCATCCGTGGACGTGGGTGACTCCCAGCTTCGACAGGTCCTCGAGCTGACCCAACAGTGTGTCCACGTTCTGTCCGCCCGCACCCGGGTGGAGTGGGAACATCACGGTTTTCTCGATGGCGTCGTAGTCGGTTCCGAGAGCGTCGCAGTGGCTCTTCAACACCTCCAGCTTGTGCGCGACCTCGGGTCCCCCGAACAGGTTGCAGGCCTGTGCGTACTGCGCGACCAGCCGAAGCGTCTTCTTTTCACCCCCGCCGCCGATCAGAATCGGCGGGTGTGGGCGCCGTAGCGGCTGCGGCACATTCATCGTGCGGCCGAGCTGGTAGTGCTTTCCCTCGAACGGTCCGTCGTTCTCGCTCCACATCTGCAGGCAGATCTGCAGTGTTTCCTCCAGTCGTTCGAAGCGTTCGGCCGTGGGCGGGAAGTGGAGCCCGAGTCCCACACTCTCGTCCTCGTTCCAGGCGGCGCCGATTCCCAGGTACGCCCGCCCCTTGGACAGGACGTCGAGCGTGGTCACAGCCTTGGCGAGAAGGCCTGGCTCGCGGTAGACAGTGGCGGTGACCCAGGCCAGCAAATCCACCTTCTTCGTGACGGCAGCGAGGTAGCCGAGAGTGGTGTAAGCCTCGAGCATCTCGGTGTCGATCGGTCCTACCGGTTCGATCTGCCAGAGGTGATCCATGACGCTGATCTTGGCGAAACCCACGTCCTCGGCGGTGACGGCAATGCGAGACAAGTCGTGCGCGAGGGTCGACGGTCCGTCCGGAAAGGTGAAGTCGGCGATGTGCAGTCCAAGTTCCATAGCTCCACGTTAGGCTTGTCGGCTACGACTACCCAGGGATCGTCGATACCACCTTGGCCTGCCGATCGCCTGGTAGAGGGTCTCGGAGTCCTGTGGCTGTGGACGGTCCGAGGTGTGCGACGTGCTCGGTCTTGTACTCTCGCAGCGAGTTGCACGGATGAGGGGCGAACTGGATCTCTTGTCCACAAGGATCTCCTCCTAGCGACCATCCCGAATGGCGTCCACCTGCAGGCGAATTCGACCGTATCGGAAGAATGTCGAGCGATCCGTGCCCTGTTCGACCGATTCTCGTGATCGAGCCCACCGCGTTGTCGCACTCGCCGCCCACACACCGGCTTCTGACTGCAGCACAGTGCTGGATACGGATACACTCGAGCCGATCACTCGAAATCGCTGCGCGCCAACGACTAACACCCGTCCGGGCTGCGTCCAGACCTGCGCCGAAACCTGCACTGAACACGCCTGCGCCTAGTGATCACTTCCACCAATGCCGTCTGCGATGCGGGACAACGACGTCGTCGAAAGCCGAAGTGTCACCGGCACCCCACCGGCGACGCCTGTCCGCGAGACGACGGACAGTACGGCGACGCTCGCGACGGAGATCACGAGCATGGCCCTCACCGTCGTGGCACAGCGAGCACGAGCAAATCCCGGTGCCCGTGTACGCGAAGGCCCAGAAGCACTTCGTCGCGGGCAACCAGGCCCGACCTCCCTGAAACCGCTCAGGGAGGTCGCAGACGTCATGGCAGTCGGCGTGCCACGGTTCAACGGCAAGTTCGCCACGGCGAAGGCGAACCCAAACAGGAGAATGTGCATCGGTACGGGACAAGGCAGTGCCTTTCAGCGCTCATGCGCCCCGGCCCGCTACCCCCGAATGAGGACGGACCGGGGCGGCGATTGGAGCACCGCATCCCTCGCCCGCCGAAGCGGGCGTCGCCATCCATAGGAACTCATGCACCCATCCTTGCATTCACCTACGACAGACCCGAGCCGCCTATCACCCCGTACACCGCGCCGATACCTGTGATTCAATCTCGTCATGCGCAAATCACTGCTGGTAGTCGCGTTGATAGCGTCCGGAACAGTTGTCGCGGCCATGCCCGCGGGGGCGGCACCGACGCAGCCGTCCTGGTCGGGCGAGTACTCCGTGAAGCGCTTCGCTGCGACGAAGGACGGCACGAGCTTGGCCGCGCGGCAGTGGGAGCCCGACTTCGCCGATACGTACACATTCGAGACCAGTTGCGCGGACGACACCTGCGTGGCCACCGTGACCGATGGGCCCACGCCAGCCAACCCGACACTGCCGCTGCCGCCGCAGTACACCTGGGACGGGACCAGCTGGGTCCACACCTACGACTGGGAGTGGGACTGCTACCAAGGCGAGGGGGTGCCGAAGGTGTGGGCACCGGCGCACTCGGTTGCGTACTACACACCGCAACCAGACGGGACGCTGACCGGTTCCTGGCGTACCGATATCGACAGCGGCCCGTGCGAGGGCTCGGTGATCATGGACGTCGCGGCCTACCCCGTCGCGCCGCCTCCCGGACCATTCGGCAGCAGTTCATAGGCACAGACGCCTGTACCACCCCCGACATCGGGGGTGGTCACCCATAGGGGCCTGTTGTGTTCACCCGTTGGCCCGGCGGTGCCGCGGGATCGGGAACAGCAGAGCGCTTCGCTCGCATCACCGCCGTGGGCGGTGCCGCAATCGATGCGGCCGAGTCGCATCCGAGGTCGGCGTGACCGAAACATGCGCCAATGATCCGGCGCGACCGATTCTTTGCCGTGATTGAGCCACACGAGCTGCGCCATCGTACGCACCGCCGATGGGTAATCGAGCTCCCCGCCCTCCTCGCGAAGACAGCCCACCATTGCGGGTCAGCGCCGGACTTCGACAGGCTTCCCCCTTCGACCGGCTTGCTTTGTGCTTCGCTCGGGAATATGTACGAGCCATCAGACACGCGTCAATGCCTCCCCCATCGTGCGGTTGAGGGTGCTGAGCGAGCGGACGGCACTGCGAACCGGCCCCGGCGTGGTGGTCGACTGCAGCATGACGTCGGGTGCCGAGGTTTCGGTGAGTTTCTCTGGAGGCTCTACGTGCTCGCCGGCGAGTGCGCGTTTGACGTCGGCGATGGTTGCCTTGGTGACATGGGATGCTTGGCGCAATGCCTTCGTGGTCTCCTGCGACGGTTCGCTGTCCGGTTCGCCGCGGGAGGCGCTTACCCCTGCTCGGGCGAGTGCATGAGACGACCGATTGCTGACCGTCATGATCCGCAACAACCGTTTCGCTCCCCGGCGAGTCCGCGTCGTCGGTCCCATTTCCAAGGGTTTGCCCGCCGTGACAAGGTCCTTCAGCGCGTTGTCCAGCTTCCGGATGTCGGCGACGAGGTCAGTCTCGTGGCCTGGTTGGACGACGGCTCCGATAGCGGTGTCGATGATGGCAGTCATCTGATCGAGGTAGTCGTCGATCTTCGAGATCATCGTCGATCTCGTTCCGGTGGAGAAGATGAAGTACGCCGCCGCTATTCCGACCAGTCCCCCGGCCGCCGTTTCGTAGATGCGCAGTTCGAGTACCTCGATGCTGAATGTGCCGAGCAGTCCGTACAGCATCGCAAGCATGACCGTGATGAAGAAGGAGAGCAATGCGTAGGCGACCGTGACGAGGTAGAACGCGAAGAATACGCAGACGACGAGCAAGAGCAGCTGCAACGGCTGGTTGTTTCCGACCACCGCGGACAGCACCACTCCTGCAAGAACTCCCGCGATGGTGCCGACCACGCGGTGGCCTGCGCGCGAGAGAATCTCACCGCGGGTAGACGCTCCGGTGAAAACGAGGAAGGCCGTCAGGACCGCCCAGTACCAGCGGTCGGGCGAGATGAGCTCACCGAGAATCGTTGCAGCGCTGGTCGCGACGGCTACCTGGATCGCCGCTTTGGTGCTCGGATTCCATCCGGTGTCCGTTTCTTCGTCCTCGTCCGGCTTCTTCCTCGGCTCGGAATCTGTTCGGAGGGCATTGTTGGTGATGTGATGGATCGCGATGTGTGCCTGCACTGCTCGCATCGCGACGGCGGTCGCGATACCCGCCGGGGTCGATGGATCGGACTTGTCTGCGGCCGCAGCGGCGAGGCGTCGGGCAGCGCGGAGTTGGTCGTCCGACGGATTGTTCTGCAGGCACGATCCCAATGCCGTGGTCGCCTGCCCCAGCGAATTCGGCCACGACTTGTTCGGGTCGAGCGCCCACAGCGCGCTGACGAGTTGTTCGGTAGCGATTTGCGCATCGAAGATACGAACGGACAGATCATCATTCGTGACGCTCAGGAGCTGAGCTGCATCGTTGCGGTCGAGCCAGTCGTCGATCATCAGCGCGGTGCTTCCGAGCCGATCGAGTTTCTTGCGGAGTAGATCGAGATTCCGATCACCCCTGTTCAGCGCCACCTCCAGCACGTCGATCGACGCGGCCCGCAGCGCCCGAACCAACCGTTTGAGTTCGAGCCCGGGCCGGTCCGGCAGGATCACCGTACGGACGAGGAGCGAGATTCCGACGCCGGCGACGATGGACACGGCGAGGATGGGAATCTGTCCAGGCTCGGCCCGAAGGAAGAGCGCGAAGAAGTAGCAGATGAACGCGACCATCCCGAGAGCCGTCCCTCGCGGGCCGTAGCGCCGCACCCAGACGGCCGCGAAGAGCACCGCGATGAAACCCACATCGGCGACCTTCCCGAACTGTGACAGCACCGCGGACATCGACACCGCTGCGATTGCCGGGAACACGAGCAGCAGTGTCGTGATCACCCTGCTGTGCTGATCCCTGTCCTTGACCGCCGCCGAGGACTGCATCGCGACGACCGTCCCGAGCAGCGCGACGGTGAGTGGCTGACCGATCACGTCGGAACCCGGTAACAGCACCACCATCGCGAGCACGACGGTGATCGTCGTGGCGGTTGCGGCACGGAGCCGCAGCCTGCCGGGATCGGAGACCGCGAGAAAACGGACAGTCTCCTGTACGAACCGAAAAGCCATTCACCGATTGTGCGCCTTCGGCACCCGCGCATCCGTCATGACACCCCTACACATCGTGGTGCTCTGCGATATCTCCCCGAAGTACTTCCTGTCGATCGTTAATCCTATGCACTGTAGGTTGATTCGGTACGTATTCGCGTCTTACCTATCGCGGTCAGTCTCGGAAGACATCGCCACCGATCTCTTCGAGATCTACCGCGCCTTCGAGGAAGAGCAAACCCGGCCGGCGAACGACGCTTGGACAAGCAATGAACCGTCCTACGCTGCGCCGTGTCACCTCCTCCATGCGAGTCTCAGCCATTCACCCACCGGTACCGCATGTCGGAGGGGCGGGACATGAGGAACTTATCGGGCTCCGAGGCCACCAGCGCCACCCGCTCTTCCCGGGGGAAGCCGAAACCCATGATCGTGTCGTCCTGGTAGAACGCCGCGTAGACCAGGCGTCCGACCCGGAATCTCACCTCGTCGCGTACGAGCGCCTCATAGGAACGAGGCAACGTGGCGGCGATCGCCCGGGCATCGTCGATCGTCACCCCCATCGGCGGCGCAGCACCTCGGCGGTGCCGTGGTCAGCGGGCAGGAACGCCTCGAGGTGCAGCTCGGCGAGCGTCACGTCGGCGGCGGTCGCGAACGACGTGAGCGTCGTGATGAGCCGGAGGTCGCCATCGGCCGAGCCCAGCTCCAACGGCACCGCGAAGCCCAGCACCTCGGCCCCCTCGGGCAGCGGCGGAAAGGTAGGACTCGAGCTCGGCGAGCAGCGCCTCCAACGCCGGGTCGGGGCTCTGCGCCAGCTGAGCCCGCAGGTGCTCGGTGATGTGCCGGCCCCACTCCGGCAGGTTGCGCACCCAGGGCGCGTTCCCATCGGGGTGCAGGGCCAGGCGGAACACGTTGACCGGTGGCGCGAGCAACGCGGGGTCGACGTCTTAGTAGAACATCTCGAACGCCCGGTTGGCGGTGACGAGGATGATGCCGTGGGGCCGCACGACCATCGCCGGGTACGGGAGATGACCATCGAGAATTGTCTCCAGCGCCTGGCGAACCGGGCGGAGCGCCTCGTCGTCGAGCGGTGATTCCGGGAACGCTGGGGCGAAGCCGGCAGCGAGGAGCATCTCGTTGCGCTCCCGCAGCGTGAGCTCCATCGACTTCGCCAGCCGCAACACCATGCCCCGACCCGGGCGGGAGCGGCCCTGTTCGATGAAGCTCCCGTGCCGCTGGGTGGTGGCCGCCCGAAGCGCGAGATCCAGCTGACTCATCCGGCGGGCCGTTCGCCAGCGCCGGAACTCACTCGGAAACCGCGTCATCACCGATCAATCTTCGCTCACCCCCGGGGGTCGATGCCATTACTTCCAGGGAGTTGCCGGCAGTGACTCCGCGGCAGACGATACGGCCATGACCGACACAGCAGCAGTCATCGATCAATACAACGCCGCGTTCCTCGAACGGGCACCCGACAAACTCATCGACCTCATCGCCCCCGACTGCGGGATGGAGGGCACCGGCCCGGAGCCCGACGGCAACCGAGGGACGGGCTAAGACGAATGCCTCGCGCGGGCTGGCAGGGATTGGCCTCCGATCCCGCCATCAGGTTCACGGTCGAGCACGTCGACATCGACGGCGACCGAGCCGTCATCCGCTGGAGGATCACCGGCACCGAGAACTATCGGGGAGTGAATCTCATGCGCGTCCGCGACGGGAAGATCGTCGAGGCGCTCAGGTATGGCAAGCGGCCCCAGCAGGCCGTGTCGAGCCGCCGGGTGGTGCCCTGCTCGGCGGACCCGCGACAAACGGCGAACGCCACCGTCACGGGACATCCTCGAAATTCGAGGAACGTTTCGGACAGTCCCAAACCCACCCAGCAGCCGCCGCAGGAGCCGTCCTCGGCGCCGGTCCCGCCGACAGTCCCGACCAGCTGAGACTCAGCGGCCGCGCGATGCTCTTCGGCTCCCGCGAGCGCTCACTGTGGGTGCTGGGCACCGGGATGCTCTCGTCGTCGAGAGCATCGAGAACATGGAGCCCGGGCACAACGTGATGCACGGGCAATGGGACTGGATGAACGACCGTGTCGGTGTGCTGCGTCCGACCTCACTGTCGCGAGTCGGCTCCGGCGCGGCCGTCGAGCGCCAGCCCGATCCTCAATGAGGCGATGCGCCAGGCACGCGGACCGGCTAGAGGCGAGCGGCGGCGAACTGTGCAGCCGCGATAGTCATCCCGTTCGCGGGATACAACGCGTGCGCGACATTGGGGCGTCCCAGAGGGGCCCCATCGCAGATGTTGTCGCCGGGAGCGCACAAATCGATTGTCTTGGGCCCGAACAGCGGCCCGACAACGATCGGCGGACTGCCTGCATCATGCATAAACCGATCCGAGGGTTTTCCGAAGAAGACGACCGCGGCGACGTGGCTCGCCACATCCGGCGACAACGGCCCCGGTAGGCCTAGCTCGGTAGGTAATCCGGCTGGATTTCCGTCCGCGGTGACGAACCCTGCCACAGCCGCGCCCTGAGAGTAACCGCCGACCACCATCCTTGTGTTGGGGCAGCTTGTCGCCATGAACTGAATCCGAGAATGCATGTCCCGCATCCCGTCGACGAAGGTGTGGAGAAACGCTTGCCTGTCATCAAAATTGCTAGCGGCAGGGTAGTTGACGGCGTACACCCCGATGGACCGCGCGCCCGCGAACAAACGAAGCGATTCGACGAATGAGAGTCCTGTGATGCCCACGCCATCCGGTTGATCGGTACCCCGGGCGAACGCCACCTCGACATCGGGACACGGCTGGGCGGATGCGGGCGGGGATTCGACGGGTACGCCGAGCAGCGCTGCAAACGTCAGCACCGCCGTGCACAGGAATCGAGCGAGCGTGCGTGTCGCCATGAGGTAAACAGTACATTCAATACCGGACGCGATCATGCTTCATTACCGACCCCGGGAAATTATTCTCCCCCGACAGGTCGATCACCGCATCTCGACCGCGATGAGAATTGAGGGTTGAAGCAGGTGTGGAAGGTCCGTCGAATGCTCAGCCATCCCAGTCGATCGGATTGCCAGAACTACAGGGTCAAGTGCCCGCACAACCTATTTGCACCCGGCCAAAAGTATTGCGTTGCTGCAACGTCCACACTGCCGTCTAGGCGAATGACATTGGCAGACAATAACCAGCGGACCGGCACACCAACGCCTTCCAAGGCCGGTTGAACCCAGAGGAGATGGAGGCGTCAGGTACACCGAACTTCCGGCCCGCTTCGTTACAACAACGCATCCGCATCGGCACGGTGGCCGTCCGAGAGCGAGCGCGCCACACACGACGTCCCCGCCTCATGGGCCGACCCCGGGAGCGTGTTGCGGCACCGGATCCTCTAACCTGGCGGGTCCGAACACGCAGAGCACGAGGTAGAACAACTATGGCCACCGACTACGACGCACCGAGAGTCACCGAATCCGACGAGACGGACTCATCCCTCGAACAGCTGACCGCCAGCCGGAAAGCCACCCAGTCTCCGGTCGTGGACGTCGAGGACACCGACACCGCCGAGTCCTTCGAGCTGCCCGGCGCCGACCTGTCCGGCGAAGAATTCACCGTCCGCGTCATCCCGAAACAGTCGGACGAATTCACGTGCACCAGTTGCTTTCTGGTCCATCACCGCAGCCGCCTCGCCGACGATCGGGAGCTGATCTGCCGGGACTGCGCCTGAGAACGTCCGCACATCCGACACCCCGCCTCCAACGGCTGATGTGTCCGGCTTCGACGCACATCGCCCATCGAGCGCCGGCCAGGATGGTCAGGTCGGCGGGTCGAGGATCCGGACCGACCGCGGAAGCGGCTGTACCGCAATACCGCAACGCCTCGCCGCCGCCGCGAAAGACTCCGGGCGGGGATCCACCGGCCAGGACACCTCACCGGCCGGACCGAATACCGCGGCCGCATTCGCCGCCCCTCCCGTGGTGAACCGCGTCTGGTACCGGATGCCGTCGAACTCGACATCGAACGCCGTCGCCCATGCCCGGGGAACGTCGTACGGAGTCATCGAACACAACTCGCGGGTGAGCCCGAACGCGGCAGCCGCGTCAGTACAGGTGTCCGCAAGGTCATGGGTGCCCGGTACCCGCAGAGTCGACAGTGCCCGCTCGGCCGCGAAGTCGTGGGCGATCACCCCGAGCGATGCCAACGCCTCCCCCACCGTCTCCCGGATTGCCGTCGTCTCATCGAATCCGACGTAGCAAGTACCCCGCGGCGCGAACAGATCGAAGCGTCCGCTACCGGACGAGGAGAACCACCACGGCCCATTCGAGACCCGGTGACCCCGCTTGACCTGCCTCCTCCCGGTCAATCGCCAACCAGGAAACCCGGTAAGTGTGCGTCGTCCGGGCGCTCGCGGGGCAACGCCCTCCCGGGTCACGCCGCCCACCGCTGCACGTCCGCACGGGCCGCTGCCAGGACCGGGTCGACCCGGCCACCCTCGGCCAACCAGCCCACCGCGGTCTTACCGCCGAACGCATCCTGCGGTGCCCGCAGCCACAGCGCACACGTCCACGGGTCCGCCACCGCACGCAGGACACGCCACACCTGCACCAGCGCCGGGTCCACCGTGCCACTGCTGGTGAACTGCCACACCGGATAGACCCATTGCCCCTCCTCGAGTTGGCACGCGATCACCGCGTTGGTAGCGACCTTCTTGCTCACCGCCTGCCGACTGACACTCCACCACCGAGTCAGGCCGGCCGTGTCGTAGAACGGGCCCACGACCTGGTCATAGACATGATGGGTGGGAAGCGCGGCCGACATCGCATCCGCGATCGCCTGCACGTCCGCGAACGCATCGGTGGGCACACCAGCCGCAGCCGCCGCAGCGAACGTACGGTGCACCCGCCGCGAGAGCTCCTCCATCAATTGCTTCTCCTGCTCCACCAGCGACGTCATCACCACTACCCACCCTTCGCGTCAACCTTGTCAACCACAATGATGACCCTCTGGGTCAACCGCGTCAACCAGAGTCCGAGCGGTCCCGGTGCACATGCACGATCGGTTTCGATCTCGAACACCGCCGCTCAGCGTTCGGTCGAGTCCGTGAGCGGCGTGGCCGGCGCTCCTGCGAGGCTGCAGAGCGCCGGGCGGTCCGAGGTCTAGACCCCCGACAACTCGGCCGCGGTGGCAGCATGAGAGCTAGTAAGGCTGGAAGTGGGCCGCGCTGATTCGAATCTTGGCCGTCTAACGGCGAGGCCGACGCCATGGACACGGAACCGTGTGAGATCTGAATCCGAATGAAGGAGCGCCAGGAAGATGACAACCATGAGGTCTGTCGTTGCCGACATGTTGGGCGAACCGTCCGAGGTTCTGCACCTGCAGACCCGCCCGCTTCCGGAGCCCGGTCCCGGCCAGGTCCGGATCCGGGTGACAGCAGTACCTGTCCATGCCAGCGATCTGCATACAATCCGCGGCAGATACGGATTCACCCCGGAGTTCCCCACCGTGCCCGGAATCGAATCCGTCGGTGTGATCGACGAACTCGGTAGCGGCACAGTCGGTCTAACCGTCGGGCAACGCGCCATCACGATCGGAGTCACGGGCACGTGGCAGGAGTATGTCATCGCCGATGCCGGGCGGGTCTTGCCTGTTCCCGCCGGCATGAGCGAGTCCACGGCCGCCCAGATTCTCGCCAATCCGCTCACCGCCGTGATCTTGACCGCTGATGAGCTCGATGTTCGACCGGGTGAATGGCTCCTACAGACCGCGGCCGGTTCAACCGTGGGCCAGTCGGTCGTCCAACTCGGGGCGTACGTCGGCTTCAAGACCCTCAACGTGGTCCGTCGTCGATCCGCTGTCGAGGACATCCTCGCGCTGGGGGGCACCGAGGTGATCTGCACGGAGGATGAAGACCTGCGCGAACGGGTGGCCGACATTGCGGGCCACGACGGCGTGGCCAAGGCGATCGACTGTGTCGGCGGTCAGGTAGGTGCGGACGTGTCGCGTGCGCTCGCCCCGAATGGTGAGCTGGTCGTCTACGGTGCGCTGTCCACGCATCGCCAAACCGATCCCGACAAACTCACCATCCCGATCTTCGCGCGTTCACTGATCTACGAAACCAAGACCGTTCGGGGATTCTGGCTGTTCCGCTGGCTCACCGAGACCCCGAGGGAACGGATGGCCGCAGCAATCGACCGGACAGTTCAGCTCGCCGACAGCGGCGCGCTGCGCGTGCCCGAGGGCCGGCCGATCCCCGTCGAAAATTTCAGCGAAGCCGTCTATCTGGCCGAAGCCCCCCAACACGGGGGAAAGCCGTTGCTGGTATTCGAACGGTAGGAGGCAGACGCCGCCCTTCGACGAGTAGGCGCGGCCCACCTCACGGGCGGGGCGGCGGCCCGGGAGGGCGCGCCGGGCACACGTACCCCGAGCCGGCGGAAAGCCGTAGGACCGTCCGTTGAAGATCTTCGTCCCGGGGCGCTCACCGGTGGCACGTTCACGTGTGCGACTCGGGATGCACACGATCTGGGACCACTGGCCGGAGCGTTGGCCGAGTGGGAGTCACGTCTCGCGCCTCAGCCTTCCGGTTCCTCGCCCCTTTCCCAAGTCACCTGTCGACGACCTTTCGCACCACGCCGTCGATCCCACCGATCCACCCTCGACTCAGTCGCGTAATCCGCGCAGGCGCAGGCTGACGAGCGCCGCTTCTCGAGGATCTCCGCGCACAGCAACAGATGGACTGCAGGAACGATCAGGACGACGGTGCTACATCGATCCCGATCCGCCGCAGTAGCCGGCTTCGGCGGTGGGGGTCGCCGCTACGAAAGTGCAACGAGCGACTTCGTGCCGTCGACCCGGGAGATCCAGCTACCCTTCCATCAGTGACGCAGGTCACATCAATCCGGGGTTCGGTCGGCGTAACGCTTCCGGCCCTCCCCGACACCGTTCGAATAGCCGCAGACGCTGGGCCCGCGGCACCCGAATGAGGACCACCGATCACCATGAGCACCACACAGCTCCACCCGAACACCCACCCCGCCACCAGCACCTCCCCCTGGAAGCGACTCGCCACCGCCGCCGCCGCGACCGCCGCACTCGGCCTCGTCCCGGTCGCCGCCGCCAACGCCACCACCGCACCGCCGAACGCCACGCAGCCCGCCGCCGCCGTCACCCACGACAGCCCACTCGACCGCGACAACGACATCCAACAGCAACACCAACACGACCGTCAGCGTGACCAGCGGCAGGACCGCCGCGCCGACACCCTCGTCCTCGACCAGATCCTGCTCGACGGCTGAAACAGCAGCACCCCGCTGTAGCGCAACCCAGCCGCCGTAACCCCGGGAGCCGAACAGCGCACAGCTGTTCCCCAAACCTGGGATGACGGCCCGCACCCGACATCCCCCGCGTCCCCGACACCCCGCGAGAAGGCAACCATGAACACCATCGAACCCCCCGCCACCGAGGCGGTCACCACCACGGCAACAACATTCGGCAGCACCGCCGACCTGACCAGCGCGCTGATTCGCGCCGCGACCGCCCACGGTCAACACGAAACGCGCACCGGCGCAGCGGATCCGAACTGGCCCGACTGGTACGCCGCCTACATGGTCGCCGAACAGGCGGGGACGGAGCCGCCCCTCTAACCACCCTCCACACCATCGACCGACCCCCACCCCGGCACCACCCCACCAAGGAGAACGTCATGTCCACGATCCACCTGCACCAGACCACAACCGCCACACCGGAACAATTCCTCGACGCACTCACCGACTTCGGGCCCGGCCGCCAGGCGATCTTCGGCAACAGCGCCGACGACCACCTCCAGGTACACGAACTCGACACCACCCACGCCGACGTCACCGAAGGCTCCGGCGGGGCCTGGGAACGCCTGCACTACGACTGGACCGACCCCCACCGCATCGTCATGACGACCACCGACTCCAACCTGTGGGGCGGCAACTCCGGCCACACCTACACCCTCACCCCGCGCCCCGACGGCACCACCGACATCGACGCCGTCGTGGTCCGCGACGGCAAAAACCTCAAAGGACGAGCACTCGCAGCCGTGCTCGGCGTCTTCGGCACCCGCGTCCTGGGAAAGGCGTTCGACAACACCATCGCCGCCATCGAAGCCCGCAACCACACCCCACGAACGGCAAACAACACCTAACCCAGAGGGCGCCGTCGAGCACCGCAACCACGGCGCCCGGCGGCGTTCAGGGTCTGGCCTTCGGCCAGCTGGATCGTTTCGTCGATCACTCTTGTGCTGCCGGGATTGACCCCGACACGGCAGCCGCTGAGAACGCGATGTGTCCCAGCACCCGGGGGCTTGGAATCTATCGGTCGTCGCAACACCGACAGTTCAGGGTCACGGTGGGGCCCAGGTGTCCACGGCAGGGGGCGACGCTGGACACAGGGGGTACATCTGCAGGGTCTCCTAGATCCTGCCCGCTCCGTCGGTAAGCGTTCCGTGGCTTCCATGACGGTGTCTATTCGCCGTCGGACCAGCTGACGTGCTGGGTCAGACTCTCGATACGCCAGCCATCCGATGTGCGGAGCATGTAGTTGGTGTACGAGCCTCGCAGCAGGAAGAAACCTCCCTCGGCGCCCTCGCGGTAGTGCTGCGCGTACATATACGAGTAGCAGAGCGCCCGGTCGGAATCGTTTTCATCGAACTCGATGACGTGGTTGGTGCTGAGGTGCTGAGTTGCCGTGTAACCGCCGAGCGCCTCGCGAACAATGCCGACCAAGTCGTCGCGGGCGAAATCTGCTGCAGGCATCCCGTTCTCGGAGTAGTCGGCGTGCACGGGATCGGTGAAGCAGTCGGCGAACATCTCCCAGTCGGCACGGTCCACGGCCATCGCGTATTTGATGACCCGCTCGCTGATGAGGGCGCGGTCTTCGAGCTGGCGAATTCGTGATTCGAGATCGGTGGTCATGGGAAGTCCCTCCAAAGGATCACGCCATTTTCTTCCAAGGCCCCAACCGTACGACTCGAGGACGACTTCGATGCCCGCCCAGCTGCGGCTTCGCGAGTAAGCCATCGAACCTCGACCTCGTCACGTCAATGCCGAGGTCATGGAATTCCTCCCGCTGCGCGCGCGACCCTGATCCGCCCCGTCTGCAGCGGCTTGCCGAAGAGGTCGTCACAACGACCATTTCATGACTGATCGATGATCGATGAACGACTGGCGGCAAAGTCGGGAGGTCGCAGTGATGTCGAGCAGACGAGAACCAGCGTGTGGGGTTCGAGGTGGCCAGGGGCAGAAGGGCTCGCAGGCCACGAATGCGCGGGGTGTCTAACTTGTCCGCGGGACCGCATCCGGCGAGTGCGGTCCTCTGACCAGGTCGGCAGCGCCGGTGGCCACCCACGGAGCCACTACCGCGACGGCCTTGATCGCACCGGACCGTCCGATCAGGCGGGCGCTGCAGATCCCCACCAGGAGGTCGCCGGTGTCACTGGCGAGCCCGGCCCCCGCCCAGCGGCGGAACTCGTCGCGCCGGCCCCGCATCCGGGCGAGAACCGCACCCCCACCGAGGACGAGGTCGCGGACCCCGACCGTCCGCATCAGCAGGGCGTTCGTACCGTTGCCGGCGTCCTCGCGAGGCAACACGACGGTCGGCGCCGCGATGAGCAGCACGCCGACGCCGATCCGGGCGGACGCGAGAAGCAGCGAAATATCGACGCGCGCAGTCATGATGAGGACAATATCGCCAACCGCAACAAGGTGGCGTCGTCGAGTAACCTCCGCAGTAGCCACCGACAACCGTCGTGCTGAGACCAGGTGCGGGCCGAGGCTCGGAATCGCAGTCGCCGCAAGCCGCATCGGCTCCGCCGCCAGCACCTTCCTGCTCCCGATCGTCGTGGCCCAGTACGACGTCAACGTGGCGCTGATCGCGTGCGTCGTCGTGTTGACTCTCGGTGGCCTCATCTGCTGGGCCTGGGCCCCGGAAACCGGTACCGCGTCTCTCGGTGAGGTCGCCGAACAGGCGCAGAAGGAATCCGATGACCACATCCACCACTTACCCGGCCACCCGGCAGCCCGCCCGGATCGGCGCGGCCGCCGCCCGGTCGTGGCGGCTGGTCCCGGCCGACAAGCCGCACCGATTCGCCCACGCCGAGCAGGTGAGAACGGACGCGATGATCCTCGACCTCGAAGACGGGGTCGCTGCCGGGCTGGACCACAGCCGCGCCATCGCCGACGCCGACGCCACCGCACGACTGGCGTTCGGGGTAGGTGAACTACCGGTGTGACCCGGAATCGGCTCCGACCCGCTCGCCCTTGCGCTCCCCCGCTCGGTACTATGTCAGCGAGCAGTCGGAGTGTCCGGTCGGCGATCGTCGGCGTACATAGCTTCGATTCTCGCCTTGATTTCGGCGGTGCTCATCGCGCTGGTCCGCCTCAGAGTTCTAGGTGCGGACACGGAAATCGTCGGAGTCGAGGGTGTCGCCATGAGAATTCTGCCTTCGTCGCTTTGTGGGGGCGCCGCCGTGAGCGGTCGCGTGGTTTCCAGCAACCACGCACACATGTGATCTGATTCACACGCAGATGCGTTACATCTTCCGGTACCCCGCGACGACTGAGTGCATTCGTACACCGGGCCTTCGCCGCCCCGGCACTCCGTGCAGCACGCCAAGAGCACTTCCGCACTGTTCAGGGACCTGAATAGGCCGGGACATCGGCGGTCGCCCGTGAAGCCGGCGATCGTCGCCGGCATCATCTTGCTGGTCGTGGCGCACCCGGGTGAGAGCTTGTCCGATCTCGAGCGACCAAGGGGTGGGACCTGCCGAGTTCGAGAAGGGTCCGCAGGTACGCGACTTCCGCTTCGGTCGTCACTTCGTCGAGGTGGGCACCGATCGACTTCGTAATGTGCCATCCCGCAGCATCTTTCAAGTAATTCGATCACGACGCCCCCGAAGTGCTCCCACCCCCGAGCGTGCCCGTCCAGCAGTCGCGCAAGCTGGCTACGCCTACGTCACGCACAAAGTAACCATCGAGCTCAGACTGATCAGGAATCGAGAAGCGACTACTCACGTGCGGCATTAACGTCACTCGCATGAACATCGAATCCCTCGCCCTCGAATCCCCCGACCCCACCACCGCGAAAGTCTTCCTCGCCGCCCTAGGCGTCGACGCATACTTCAGTGCCCGCGACACGGACGCACCGACCACCGGCTTCCGCGGTTACACCCTCTCGCTCGTCGTGTCCCAGCCGAACATTGTCGACGCCTACATCGGGGCTGCCCTCGAAAATGGCGGAACCACAGTCAAACCAGTCAAGAAAAGCCTGTGGGGGTACGGCGGTGTCGTGCAGGGCCCCGACGGAGCGCTCTGGAAGGTCGCGACATCGTCGAAGAAGAACACCGGGCCGGCGACCCGGCACATCGACGACCTCGTCCTGCTGCTCGGCGTCGAAGACGTCAAAGCCAGCAAGCAGTTCTACCTCGACCACGGGCTGGAAGTGACGAGAAGCTTCGGTCGCAAGTACGTCGAGTTCGCCACCGGCCCGAACGTCACGCTCGCGCTCTACGGGCACCGCGCCCTCGCGAAGGACGCCGGCGTCTCCCCCGACGGCACGGGCGCCCACCGGATCGTCATCGGCGGCGACGCCGAACCCTTCACCGACCCCGACGGCTTCACCTGGCACACAGTGTGAATCGGAGAAGTTCTCGGGTGCGGGCGCGACCTGGAACCGGTGCTTGTCGTCACCGGTCCAGGCCGCCGACACCGACCACCCCAAGCCTTTCCACCGGAAGCGCGCGACGGCAGGTGCCACCACGCATCCAGTTCGGTCGACACGGAAAAACACATGTGGCGTGGATCACATACCCGCAATGCGACCGACCGGCCGATTTACCATTTCCTCGCGCCACTACAGACCGAGTACAAATCGCCGATGCAATCTCCGACGCCCGAGAAGACATTGGCCAAGGCAAACCACCCAGGCGCACCGGCGCGGACCCGGTCGTCCGATGGAGAGCGCGGCGGCGGCTTGTTGCACGTCCCGGCGAGGCCCGGCCGGAGCGGAGAACACTCCGACCGGGCCGCTTCGGCTCACCGAGGGGTTCACCGCACTCTCGGACGATTCCAGGACGCGCATGCCACGGCAGTCGAGAGGCTCCGGAGACACGGAAGCTGGATAGCCCGAACCAGAGTTCGCGCGGTCCCGGTCTGCGCCGTCCTCACCCGATACAGATGAGTACACCCACAACCACGACTGCGACCAGCGAGGCTCCGCCGCAGATCAGCCACGCCCGCGTTGCGAGCTGCCGCCACTGATCGCACCGACCAGCCACTTCCGCGACCGCGACCGATCGCCCCATGTCCGCGTCGGAAGGCTGCGGCCCCGAGAGGCGGCGGGCCTTCGCATCCGCCCGTGCCGCCACAGCGAACGAGACGGGGACCACCAGCAGCGCAATCACCAGTAGGCCAACCATCGCACCCGTACTCGTCCCGAGCATTCCCATTCTTCCTTCCACACCACACGACGCCCGTGACTGGTGCCGTAAATCGATCACCGGCCCCACGGGCACAACCAATCCCCCGTCAGCTATATCGCCGAACCGCCGCCCGGTGTTGCACTCCGGCCTACCGGCACCGGCGAAGGACCATAGGCCACAGGTGCCTATACACCCGGTATCGGGAACTTCCACATCGCCAGGACGATTACGCCCATGACCAGTCCGGCACACACCACGGTGCCAACGACACTGACACGCAACGCATCCAGTAAATCGGCTCCCAGTTTCTTGCTGATCCGTGCCATCACGATTCTTCCTTCACGTGCAGAGATTTCCGACCGCCACGTCGATGACGGTGCACCACACACAATCGTCCGACGTCGACACCTGCACAACGGCCGAATCACCTACACCCATACCCGCTTTTGGGTCCCATGCAGGGGTGTAACCACACCTCATTCCCGATCACCATGCTTCCCGAGAGAATGTGCCGTGTTCTATGTCACACCGCTGTGCCTGTTCTTTGCATACCGAGCAGTACGCTGCGCAGGCACCGAATGATCCGCGAGCAACTCGCCGCGTGCCTCGATTCCGCAGACAGCTCCGAACGACGGCCGGACATACTGCGGCACAGCCGCATCCGCGTACCGATACGTTGAATTCCCACACGATGAATTGAGAATTTCGTCCGATACCGCAGGACTCCCGCCGATCAGAATTACCAATTCACGCATACGCCTTATACAACCCCGAAAACACTTACTGGTCGGTAATACTGAGTGAAGAAAATTATGCAATGGCGTAGATCACACTCCCTGGACTTCCGCGCCCCGGCTCACGAAGATCACTAATACGCCGCTCGTCACTACGCGCGGTTTGTCCGTGTAGCGCCCCTGCCAGCTGACACCGATCGTTGGCGGGGGCTGCGCTTGGCTGCGCCACAAGATATCCGGCGTCGCCACGCTCCCGGACACCCCCTTTACCCGCGCGACTCCTGGACAACGAACCAGTCACCGGCGCCCGCAATCACGTCCTGCTCACTCCTGCCCGCATGCCCTGCCTCGCGCCCAACACCCCGTCCGCGTTTGCCCGGTACGCCACCGGGGGATGCTCCCGGGAAGGACGACCCCGTCGTCGAATCACGCGAGAGAGGCAGTTCGATGAACGCTGTCACGACCGGCATCGTTGCAGGTGCCGCAGGCACCACGATGCTCGACGCCGTCACTTACCTGGACATGGCGATCCGCGGCCGCCCCGCAAGCACCATTCCGGAGAAGACGGTCGAGTCCGTTACGACCGCTCTGGGCGTCGCGATACCGGGTCGCGGTGACGCGCTGGCGGCGCGACGGTCGGCGTTCGGTGCGCTCGGTGGGATCGCCGTCGGCACCGGACTCGGCGTTGCCGCCTCCCTCGTCCGCCGCGCCGGCGCCCATCTGACCCCGGCCGCCGGAACGATCGGGATCGGACTCGCCGCGATGGCAGCCACCGACATCCCGATCGCCCTGCGCGGCATCAGCGACCCGCGGCAGTGGACCGCCCAGGACTGGCTCAGCGACCTCGTGCCACATCTCGTCTACGGCGCCACCGTCACCACAGTCCTGCGGCAACAGGACGTGGCGACGGGACACCAGAGGGACCGGGCGGCGGAACGGTCGAGCACTGTCCGGTCGGCCGTCATCGGCGTGGCCAGCGGTCTCCGCAGTTCCACGGGCATCGCGGCGGCACTGCTGTCGGGCGCCCCGGGCTCGGCGCACCGGGCCCGCCTCATTGGCGCGACGGCGCTCGTCGGCGGCGAACTGGTCGCCGACAAGAACCCGAACGTACCGTCGCGCCTCTCCCAACCCGCGCTCACCGGACGCCTCATCGCAGGCGGCGGAGGCGCCGCGGCGCTGGCCCACCGCGACCGGGTCGACACGGCGTCAGCCCTGATCATCGGAACCGTCGGTGCCCTCGCCGGCTCCTACGGCGGCGCATGGTGGCGGCAGTGGGCAGGCCGGCGGATGCCGGACTGGCAGGCCGCGCTCGCCGAGGATGCTGTGGCGCTCACCATGGCGGCGGCCGCACTCCGACGTCCCGCGCGGTCCTCGTCGGTCAGCGCGTCGAGGTAACGCGGCACCATTCCGCCGGACAGGGCTCGGCTTCACGCTCTGATCGTCGATATCCCGCATCGTGACGTCGGACAAAGCCGGTCACTCGTGCGGGGATGGATCGACCACCTCGCATTCCTATCGCTCGATCCGAAATCACCGTTGTCCTCCGATTGGGGGACAACGCATTCATCCTCCAATGGGCCCGGCCGGCGGACAGACGGCCGAGCTGCGGCGAGTCATTGTTGTCAGGCGCCGGAAACGTTCCGACGCATACCGGCCAGGGCCCGGGATGCGACAGCGGTGCAATTGCGATCGCGAAAGCCGCCGCCGCGTCGATCGTGGTCGGACAACCCGAGGCCGAGGGGACGACCGTGGGACCGCCGGTGTCACAGACACAGTTCGACAAGGTGCAGCGCCTGATCCAGACCGGCATCGATGAGGGCGGCACACTCGTCGCTGGTGGGGTCGGTCGCCCGGCAGGACTGTCCACCGGTTACTTCCTCCGGCCCACCGTCTTTGCGTACGTGACGAACGATATGACCATCGCGCGCGAGGAGATCTGCGGCCCGGTCATGATGCTCATCGGCTACGAGGACGAGGCCGACGCAATCCGCATCGCGAACGACACCGCCTATGGGCTGTCCGGGATGGTGTCGTCGAGCGATTCGTCGCGGGCGCGGAATGTGGCCCGACAGCTGCGGACGGGAATGGTTCATCTCAATGGTTCTCCGCTGGCCTTCGATGCGCCGTTCGGCGGTTACAAACAGTCAGGCAAGGGCCGGGAGTTCGGCAAGTTCGGCCTGATGGAATACGTCGAGGCCAAGACGATCTTCCGGGGACAACGACTAACCAGAACCGGCCGTGAACGGCGCCCCCCAGAGTGTCCGGGAATGAGTAACGCGGAGGCGGCGGGATGTGAACACGGGTCTTCGGCACAACGAAAGAAGAGACGGGAGGCTGATCGTGAATGCGATCATGTGGATGGGCGTGGCCGGAATAGTGGGCACGGCCCTCTCACCGTGGATCACCGAACGGTTGCGCAGCAAGACTGCGCGGCGAGAGCAACTCGTGAAGCTGCGGCTCGCGATCTACGCCGAGCTGCTGAGAGCGACGGCCCGCCTCGCCACAACCGCAACGACTTCGGCTGCATCGCACCCGAATGACGCCGGACAGATCGGCGGTGACGAATTCGATTCTCTACTCGGCCAGGCGCGGGTCGTCGCCAGCGAGGATGTCTACCGACGACTCAACGAGCTGTCGCAGCTCACGGAAATGTTCAACCAACACCTCGAGGAGGCCGAGCCGCGCCCGGTCTTCCCCCACCGGCAACACCTGCACGATGGCGCAGTGAACGGCCCGTTGCGTCTCCAGCATCGGAAAACGCTCACCGATATCGCGGGCGGTATCGCGGTGGCTCACGGGCGAGTCCAGGACGCGATCCGTCACGAGATGAATCGGTGACCGTCGATCCGATCCCACATCGCTGGGTGGTCGTCAGCTCGCGAGCTCACGGGGACGAGCGAACACATCCACCAGCGCACCGTTGCGCCATACCGTGATCTCGATCTGCCGGTCGATCGCATCCTCGACCATCAACCGCTGAACGGCAGTCGTCGTCACGATCGGCTTGCCGTCGAGTTCGACCATGATGTCCCCACGCCGCAACCCTGCCTCGGCGGCGGGGCTGCGCGGGGAGACACCGGCAACCTGCAAACCGGTCTTCGACCCGATCCGCCCCTGTAGCTTCGGGGGCAGCGGAACCTGCATGCCCGCGATCCCCAACCAGGCCCTACGCACCCGGCCCGCCGATACCAACGCGACGATGATCTGCCTCGTCGTCGAGTTGATCGGCACCGCCAGACCCACCCCCATTCCGGCGACAGCGGTGTTCACCCCGACCAGCCGGCCCGCACTGTCGGCCAACGCGCCACCGCTGTTCCCCGGATTCAGCGCCGCATCGGTCTGGATCACCTCATCGATCACCCGCCCCGACTCCACCGGCAACGAGCGTCCCAGCCCGGACACGATGCCCGCCGTCACACTGCCCGCCAGACCCAGCGGGTTCCCCAACGCAACGACCAACTGCCCCACCCGCAGCGACGCGGCGTCACCCAACTCCACCGGAGCAGGCACATCGCCCCGAGCACGCAGCACAGCGAGATCGGACAACGGATCGCGCCCCACCACGTCGGTGCGGACAACAGTTCCGTCGGTGAACGCCGCCTCGGCCCCGCTCGCTCCCGCAACCACGTGCGCACTCGTCAGCAACAGCCGGTCATCGGTGATCACACTCGCGCTGCCCGACCCGCTCCCCCGTGACGTCCGCACAACCAGGCTGGCCACACTCGGCAACACCGCATCGGCAACCGAGATCACCGTCCTCGAGTACCCGTCCAACTCCTCCAGTTCGCCCATACCCACTACAGCGCCGGCACACGACCACCTATGCCCCTGTTCGCTCCCAGCTGACCACCCGACGAAACTCTCCGCGCGTTTCCTCCACGAGCGCTAACATCCCCGATCGTGACAACACTGCGCGACGTGCCGATGACACTATTGCGAATCAATTACCAATTACTACGTATCCCTTTGCAATTCGTGGAGCACATCGCGATCACGCAACTCGACGAACGGGCACCCGCGCGCCTCGCCTACGAACAGTTGCTCATTCAGTGCGATCGAGCGGCCGGCTACTTTCTCGACGACGAGAACGCCAACGGCCGTGCAGCAGAACTGCACCGACATACGACTGCCGTCCGGGCCGGAATCGCCCGTCGACACCGCCGAGTAGACGCCGAGAGCGCGACCCTCCTGGATCTCCAGCCTGCACGGTTCCACCGGCGCCGCCAACCCCGCAGAAACACCGACCCCGCGTGACCGCGGGGTACGAGGCCGACCACTCACCGGCAGAGGCTGCGCGGCCTCGTCGACGGTGACCTCCGGCCGCAGAACCTCGTGCGCTCGGCCAGTCGCTGGGCGAGGTGGGCCATCCCGCCGGCCCGGTTCTCCTCGATCCGCGCGATGGCCCCGCCGACCGCATCCGCGTCGAGTTGGGCCATCGAGAACAGTGCCCGGAAGACGTCGCGGTGGGCCGCGAACATCCGGACACCGGCGTCTGCTGTGCCGGTTCGCGGCGACCGAATTCCCGACCACCCTGACGCCGCATGGCGCGAACGCCGACATCCACCTGGCTAAGAATTCGCGGTCGCGATCCCATGAGACTTCTCGGACTGGTCTCGCCCCAGCCAGGTGCTCTGTCCTGCGACCGGCGTGAGGGCAGAGCGCGTCGATGCATGAAATGCCTATCCCGCCGACCGAGATGGGAGAACAATCATGGTAGTGAGCCCACTGGGACGGATCGGCCGAGCGCTCCTCGCGTTCGCGCTGGTCGTTGTCATCGGGACGGTCGGCTACATCGACCTCGGATTCGGGATCCTGGATGCGCTCTACCAGACCGTCACGACGATCACGACCGTGGGATTCCGCGAAGTGCACCCGCTGACCGGGATCGGACAGTTGTTCACCATCATGCTGATCCTGGCGGGTGTGGGTACCGCGCTCTACATGTTCGGCGTCCTCCTCGAGGCGCTCATCGAAGGCCACCTGCGCCACCACATGGAAAGACGGCGAATGGACCGACGCATCAGCCGGATGACCGGCCACATCATCATCTGCGGATGGGGCCGGGTAGGCACTGCGAGTGCGCAGTATCTCGACTCGCTCGGCCGGGAGATCGTCGTCGTCGACCGCGACCCGGAGAGGCTGCGAGATCTCGATCACCCCACCGTGATCGGAGACGTCACCGACGACCGCATTCTCGAGGCCGCCGGCATCGCGCACGCGCACGCGTTGATCTCCGCACTCGACACCGACGCCGACAACGTCTACGTCACCCTGTCTTCCCGGGCACTGCGCCCCGACCTCACCATCATCGCCCGCGCCCGCAACGAGGGGTCGATGTCGAAACTGCTACGCGCCGGCGCCAACCGGGTAGTCAACCCGCAGCTGATCGGCGGGCGCAGAATGGGATCCTTCGCACTGCAGCCGCATGTGGCCGAATTCTTCGACGTGGTGATGCACGACGAAAGCCTGGACTACCGCATGGAAGAGATCATCCTCTCCCCCACCTCACCGTGGGCGGGATCCACGCTCGCACAGATCGGTGTTCAACAGGCGAGCGGCGCGCTGCTTCTCGCGATACGAACTGTCGCTGGACAATTCATCGCCAATCCGGTGCCCTCGCTCCGAGTCGAGCCCGGAACAATCCTGATAGCCCTCGGCACACCCGACGAACTCGATGCGGCGCGCCACCACGTCAATCCGTGATGCCGGAAACGCGTTCTCACCGTCCGCCGGCCACGAGGGCCACCCGCCGCTGTGCCTGACCGGCACCCGCTCGGTCGGCCGGTAATCGCCAAAGGTCGGCCCGGATACCATTCCCGCATGCTCACTGCCGTGTTGTATGGACTGGGAACTGCACTACCTTTGCTGATCGGGGCCTGCGTCGGCCTCCGCTACAATTTGCCCAGACCACTACTCGCCGCGCTGATGGCCTTCGGGGCCGGCACCATGGTTGCAGCGGTCTCCACCGAGCTGTTCCAGCCCGCCTTCGAGACCGAAGGCATCTGGGGCGCAGGCGCGGCACTGTTCGCGGGCGCATTGGTTTACGTACTCGCAGACCACCTGATCGAGAACAAGCTCGGCGCTGGTGCCCTCGGGTGGGCTCTGATGCTCGGTGCGCTGCTTGACGGCGTACCGGAAAATACGGCGCTGGGCGTCACCCTCGGCGGCACCGGCGGAGTTGTGCTGCTCGTCGCGGTCGCGGTCGGCAACGTCCCCGAAGCCGTCGCCGGGGCGGCGTCGATGCGTGCCCAGCCCGGTTTCAACCGTCGGCGGGCCTTCGCCGTGTGGGCAGCGACCGCAGCGCTACTCGTCCTCGTGGTGATCGGGGCGAACCGGGTGTCCGACCGGATCTCCGATGGTGCGATCGCCACCATCCAGGCGTTCGCCGGCGGCGCGACGATCGCCGTGCTGGCGGATTCGTTGATGCCCGAGGCCTACCGGGAGGGTGGTTGGTGGGTTGGTCTTTCCACCGCGCTGGGATTCCTCGTGGCATTCGGCCTCGGGGCGTAGGCCACCGCCACGTCGGACCGGGGCAGGACGGTGCCCATGCAGCTCCGTTCTGGGCTCGCAACAGATCTCGGGCCCTGGAGAACCATCACCGAGGCGGCTCCCCCAAGCCGAGTGGTCCGTCGCCGAACCGGTGTTTACGATACTGCCGTCCCGGCAACCACTGGCGGTATGGAGCATCGCTGTTTGCGGCGATCGCCGATGTCACCAATGCCGCTCGCCGAGTGTGCCGTCAATACGGCCGGCATAGTCCAATAGTCGGGCCCCGCCGAAGGGGCCGATTCTGCCCCCAGCACGGACATTGACTCGGTGGCCGGCGACAATATCGTGTGGTTCGTCCCAGCACCCATACCTCAACGTAAAAAAGTGAACGCGCAATGTGGCTAGCTGCACGATCGGCGTATTCACCCCCATGTTTACCCGCGCATGCACGGCTGATCGCACCGAGCCGGCGACCCTCGGCGTTCCACCGTCCGGTGACGAGTGGGCACACGAGACGGCGATCCACTCGCCCTAGACGTCGATTCGAGAACCCATGATCACGGTCCGCTCTCCCGGAAGGCCGAAGTACTCGGCAGCGTCTGCCGTGATGTAGGAGGTGGCGATGAACAGACGCTTGCGCCATGTGGCCATCGTCGGTGCCGTCCCCATCGTCAACTCGATCTTCGACAGGAAGTAGGAGGCGCTATCGACCGCGATCGGCCCCTCGGTCTCCGCGGGGTCGAGCAGTCGCAGTACATCCGGGATGTTCGGCGCATCCATGTACCCGAAAAATGCTGTCACGTGGACGATCCCGTCTTCGGCGTAGCCGAGCTTGTCGATCTCCGTCCGCTCGGTGTCCGGTACGCGCGGCACCGGCAGCGTGTTGATCGACATGATCACCACGTGTTGCTGCAGCACGCGATTGTGCTCGACATTGGCCCGCATCGCCAACGGCGCCGTCTGCTTTCCGCGGTTGAGAAACACAGCAGTGCCAGGGACCCGCACCAGCGGCGGCCGATAGTCGTGCAGCTGGCCGACGAAGTCCCCTAATGATCCCTCCGCTCGCTCCCGTGCGCGGGTGACGATGGCGCGCCCACGTTGCCAGGTGGTCATCACGGTGAACGCCGTGAGCGCGATCAGCAGGGGCAGCCACGCCCCGTGCACCAGTTTGGTCAGGTTCGCCGCCAGGAACAGCAGGTCGACCGCCAGCAAGCAGCCGGCGCCGCACACCACCAGCCACAACGGCGTACCCCACCGGGTACGGACGATGTAGAAGAACAGCAGCGTCGTGATGGTGATCGTTCCGGTGACCGCCATTCCGAACGCGTACGCCAATGCCGCCGAGCTGCGGAATGCGAAGACCAGCGTGAGCACCGACACCATCAGCACCCAGTTGATCCACGGGACGTAGATCTGTCCGATCGTCGACTCCGAGGTGTGTGCCACCCGCAACCGCGGCAGGTAACCGAGCTGGGCCGCCTGTGATGCCACCGAGTAGGCGCCGGTGATCACCGCCTGGGAGGCGATCACCGTCGCCGCGGTGGCCAACAGCACCATCGGCCACCGCGCCCATCCGGGGGCGAGCAGGAAGAACGGGCTGCTCACGGCACTCTGGTCGCCGAGAAGCAGCGCACCCTGCCCGAGGTAGCTCAGCACACACGCCGGCAGAACGAGCACCAGCCAACCCCGGGTGATCGCCCGCCTGCCGAAATGGCCCATGTCGGCATACAGTGCCTCGGCGCCGGTGACCGCCAGCACGACCGCGGCCAGCGCGAAGAAGGCAATCCCGAAGTGTCCGAAGAAGAAGCTGAGGGCATAGGTCGGCGAGAGCGCCTTGAGGATTTCCGGATGCCGCGCGATGCCGCTCACGCCGCAGGCCCCGATCGAGACGAACCAGACGATCATCACCGGCCCGAACAGTCGCCCGACCGCCGCCGTGCCGCGGCGCTGCACGGAGAACAACGCCACGATGATCACCGCCGTGATCGGCACGATCCATTCTTCCAACCCCGGCTCGACGACCTTCAGTCCTTCCACCGCGGACAGCACCGAGATCGCCGGTGTGATCATGCTGTCGCCGAAGAACAGGGCGGCACCGAAGATTCCGAGCCCGGCCAGCACCGCGGTAACACGACTGCCCCGCACCGCACCCATACGTCGGAGCAGCGTGATCAGCGCCATGACCCCGCCCTCGCCGTCGTTGTCGGCGCGCATCACCAGCAAGACGTAGGTAGCGGTGACGATCAACATCACCGACCAGAAGATGAGCGACACAACGCCGTACACGTTGTTCGTGCTGATCGGCACGGGGTGCGGATCCTCCGGGTTGAACACCGTTTGGATGGTGTAGATCGGGCTGGTTCCGATGTCGCCGAACACCACACCCAGTGCACCGACCACGACGGCGGCTCGAACCGTTTCTCGACCGCCCACCGTGCGCCTCGGCGGACTGACTCCGGGCTCTGTGTCCACAGTGTGCTCCTCGTCTGCAGGACCGGATCCCATTGTCGGCCTTCCTGGACGCGGTGACCGTGGAAGTCGAGTTTCTCGTCCCGCGGGCCGAAAAACCCCAGGCCACCGCTCACCGGTGCAAGCGGCCGCTCGCCGCAGCGTTGGAAGCGGCGGTGCTCCAACGGCTGGTCGAAGGTGTCGAAGGCTAATGCGAATACGGCGTGCCTTCGCGATTCCGGACGCCCAGGTGATTTCACCGAGGCTCGTGCCCTCGAATCCCAACCTATCGAGCATCTCTGCGGCGCCACGCACGATCTGCCTCAGAGGCCGCCGATGGCGATGATGGCGATGGACATTCCGAAGTTTTGCGCGACGACGGCAACAGTGGCGGCCCTGGTTGCGGACATCGAAGATCCGGTCCAGATCGTCGCTAACGAGCGCGACGCGGTGCCGGTTGGCGCAGCAGGTCCTCTACCGCGGAGTCGGACCTCACAGATCGATCTCCGGTGCGTCCATCACCTGCCGGACCTCGATCGGCTGCGCGATCGGCTTGCCACCCGGGCCCGGGGCAGCCGACGACTTCGCAGCGACCTCGAGTGCGCGCGCCTGCGACTCGACGTCGATCATCCGATAACCGGCGAGCAGTTCCTTCGACTCCGGAAACGGGCCATCGGTGACCACCGGGACGCCCGAGCCGTCGAACGTCACCCGCTTCGCGACCTCCGGGCCCGCCAGACCCTGGGCATCGACCAGTTCACCCGCCGCGGCGAGCTCGGCGTTCAGGTCCTGCTGGAACCTCACGTGCGCGGCGATCTCTGCTGGGGTCCACTCTGGCATCGGCACCGTGCAACCCGATCCACCCTACGTAGTTCTGCAGCAACATGAACTTCGGCATTGTCTCACTCCTCGTCGTGTGGTGCGCCCATTCTGGCGCTTTCTCAGTAAGGACGGAGTCTGGTTGCAGTTCTCGGCATCCCCACCAAAACATTCTCGGGAGAATTTTTCTTTAGTGGCGCCCCGCGAGGAGGCAGTCCTCGAACACGCCGCGGGCAGAGCCTGCCCGGTGTGGCGCGTGTGAACCAGTCATCCCCGTCCCTCGTTATAACTAATGAGAGGTCCGCATCGACCCCACCCCCAGACAAGGGAGCGACCTGACATGCCGTCCGACGAACGTGACCAGCAGCAGAGCCTGCGGAGCGATCAACTAGCGCTTCCCCGCCGTACAGTTCTCGTCGGTATCGGCGCTGCGGCAGCCGCCTTGGCCGCCGGCAGCGCGCTGTTCCGTAGAACCCGCGCTTCGGCTGCGCCCGGCACCGGCGCCAGGCCAGCTGCGAATCCCGCGAGTGCAACCGTGCCGACCGGCGACGTTCCGGTCGGTGGCGGCACGGTGCTCGGCGATGTTGTCGTCACACAGCCCACCGGTGGTGACTTCCGCGGGTTCTCGTCGACATGCACGCACGCGGGATGCACCGTCTCCGACGTCTCCGGCGGCACCATCAATTGCCCGTGCCATGGCAGCAAGTTCAATCTCGACGGGTCTGTGCACACCGGTCCGGCGATCGCTCCGCTCGTCCCACGAAGTGTCTCCGTTCAGGGTGACTCGGTCGTGGTCGTTTGAGGTGTGTGACCCATATCGGGACGTCGCCGACGAGGTGGGGGCCCGTTCATCGACTGGCAAATCCCGTTCGGAAACAATCCGAGACTCCAAGCCTGTATGTGCCTGACGAAACGCCACTACACCACTGTGCTGGATCAGCACTGAACGCCCAGCGGTAATAACAGATTGGAGAATTGAGTGTTTCACGGCGAGCGTGAACGATGAGGGGCTACGGTCGGTCCGGTGCGTACTCGCGGGTCGAGTTGGAACCCCACCTCACCCCGCCTTCACGTCGGGGGTGACGCGGTCTGCAGCCGGGGCGGAAAGTTTGTTTTTGACCATCAGATTCAGCGAGACACCCTGCTCGTCGGCCTCGACCGCCAGAGCGCGGTGCACCCGCGGAGAGGTTCGCACGGTGAAGGTGCCGGTGTAGGAACGGTCCGCGATCGGCACGGGCGGCTTCTCGCCGGTGCTCGCCCTGTCCCCGAGGACGTCGCGGACGACGGTGATGATGCCGTCGAATGCCTCGTTCTGAGTTTCGGCGAGCCAGGAGAGGGAGGGGAATTCGGCGACGGTGCCGACGAACTCACTGTCCGGTTCCGACCAGGTCACCCGGTAGGTGTAGTGCGATGCGTCAGCCATTGCCTCCCTCCTTCATGAGCTTGTCGTAAGCGGCGAGGACCTGGTCGACCTGAGGCATGAGCCGATTCCAGCTGGTCGCAGCTTTGCACAGAGCCGCATTGGCCCCGCCCACAATTTCGCTCGAAACTGCTGGATTCCATGAGTTGCGAATGAAATCTGAGCGCTCCTCACGGATTTCGATACCAGGTCGGGTGTATTGCCTGGTGATCAGAAGTCGGCCGTAATTCCTACCTGGGCGCCGAGGGTTTCGAGGTCGGTTCGGGTCTGGTCGGGCAGGATGACGCCGCCGGCGTCGAGGTTCCGGTGTTCGGCGCGGTCCTCGAGTTCGCCGGGATAGAAGATTTCGTCGGCGCCTTCGGCGAGTGGGGTGTTTTTGACCTCGTCGATGAGTTCGCCGACGGAGTCGAGGTAGGCGGTGGTCGAGCCCATCGCGGCGACGTCGATGGCGATGAACAGATGTCCTGCGCCGCTGACCTTGTCGGCCTCGTAGGGTCCGCGGACGCGGGTTCCGGTATGGCTTCCGGTCAGGGCGCCGGAGAGGATGTCCATCATGAACGTGATGGCGTAGCCCTTGTGCCCGGCCATGGGGAGGATGACGCCGTCGATGGCGGTGGCCGGGTCGGTGGTGACGCGGCCGGCCGAATCCATGGCCCAGGTGGACGGAATCTCCTCGCCGCGGTTGCGGGCGAGGTAGATCTTGCCGCGGGCGACGGCGGTGTTGGCGATGTCGACGGCCACGACGCCCGAGCCGGAGGGGGCCGGGGCGGCGATCGACCACGGGTTGGTGCCGAGGGTCTTTTCGCGGCCGCCCCACGGCGCCATCGCCGGGCTGGCGTTGGTGGTCAGGATCGACACGCACCCGTCCTGGGCTGCGCGCCGGGTGTAGTACATCGCGGTGCCGAAGTGGTTGGAGTTACGTACTCCGACCACACCGACGCCGTGCTCGCGGGCACGGGCGACGGCCTCGCGGCGTGCCGTTTCGGTGAGGACCTGCCCGATGCCGGCGCGGCCGTCGAGCAGCAGCAGAGCGCCGCCGTCGACCAGGGTGTCCGGGCTGGTCACCGTCGTCATCGCCCCGGACTGCAGGCGGGCCGCGTACCAGGGCAGGCGGAGCACACCGTGGGACTGGTGTCCCCACAGGTCGGCTTGCACGAGGCTGTCGAGAACCAGGGCCGCGTCGTCGCCAGGCACGCCGATCTTCTCCAGTACCTCGCAGCCGAAGGCGGTCAGAGCCTCGGGCTTCACGCGGACGTCGTTCATGTCAGTTCCCCGTTCCTATTCGATACGTTTCGGTATACACTATGACATACTAAATGGGATGCTGGAAAGAGTTCGAAGGAGTGAAATGCTCAGTCTGATCGTGTCGGTGCAGGTCAAGCCGGAAAAGCGGAAGAGGTTCCTGGAGGTGATCGCCGACAATGCGGCACGGTCGGTGCGGGACGAACCGGGGTGTCTGCGCTTCGATGTCGTCGAGCATGCCGAGGAGCCCAACCACTTCTTCTTCTACGAGCTCTACCGGGACGCCGAGGCGTTCGCCGAGCACAAGGCGGCCCCGCACTTCGCCGACTGGCGAGTCGGCGCGGACGAATGCCTGGTTCCCGGCAGCCAGGTCAACACCTTCGCCGAGGTGCTCGTCAGCGAGTCCGATGCGACCGCGCATGCCTGAGCCCGCCGCTTCCACCCGTCCCGTCGTTCGAAGGACCCGTTCATGATTGCATCGATCACCACCATCAACCCCACCACCGGGCAACCGCTGGCCACGTACGAGGCGATGTCGCCGGAGCGCATCGACGCCCTCGTCGACGCCGCCGCGACCGTGCAGAAGCATTGGGCGACCGAGGAATTCAAGACCCGCGGCGACATCCTGCGGGCCGCGGCCACCGTCCTGCGGGAGCGGTCCGAAGACCTGGCCCGGCTGGTGACCCGGGAGATGGGCAAACCGCTCGTCGAGTCCCGCGCCGAGGTGGACAAGTGCGCGGTCGGCCTCGAGTACTACGCCGACAACGCCGCCACCTTCCTCGCCGACGAGGACTACCCCACCTCCGCCGACCGCAGCTGGGTCTCCTACGAGCCGGTCGGGATCGTGCTGGCGATCATGCCGTGGAACTTCCCGCTCTGGCAGGTGTTCCGGTTCGCCGCCCCCGCCCTGATGGCCGGCAACGCCGCCCTGCTCAAGCACTCCCCGAACACCACGGGCAGCGCCCTGGCCTGCCAGGACATCCTCCTCGCTGCGGGTCTGCCCGCCGGGTTGTTCACCACCTTGCTGATCGCCGAACCCGACGTACCCGCCGCCACCGAGAAACTGATCGCCGACTCCCGGATCGGGGCGGTGACCGTCACCGGCAGTGAACGCGCCGGCAGCGCCGTCGGCTCCATCGCCGGCCGGGAGATCAAGAAGTCGGTCCTCGAACTCGGTGGGTCTGATCCGTTCGTGATCCTCGCCGACGCGGACCTTCCCCGCGTGGCCTCCCTCGCCGCCCGCGGCCGGTTCCTCAACAACGGGCAGAGCTGCATCTCCCCGAAGCGGTTCATCGTCGACGCCGCCGTCGCCGAGGAGTTCACCCGCCTGTTCGTCGACAACGTCGGCCGGCTGCAGGTCGGCGACCCGGAAACCGACGGCACCGACGTCGGGCCGATGGCCCGCAAGGATCTGCTTGAGGGCATCGACCGGCAGGTGCAATCCGCCGTCGCCGCCGGGGCCACCGTCCTGCACGGTGGGCGCCCGCTCGAGGGCACCGACGGATTCTTCTACACCCCCACCGTTCTCGGTGACGTGCGGCCCGGGATGTCGGTCTACGCCGAGGAAACCTTCGGGCCGGTCGCGACGATCATCACCGTCGACGGACCGGACGAGGCGGTCGCGGTGGCCAACGACACCCCGTTCGGGCTCGGGGCCAGCGTCTGGGGCGCCGACCTCGACGCCGCCATCGCCGTCGGCCGGCGCATCGAGTCCGGGGCGTGCTTCATCAACTCCGTCGTCGCCTCCGACGCCCGGATGCCGTTCGGGGGCACCAAACGCTCCGGCTACGGCCGCGAACTCGCCGCCCCCGGAATCCGCGAATTCGTCAACATCCGCACCTGGTGGGCGATGAACGAACCCGGCGCCCAGGCCCCGGTCTCCGAATAACCCACCCCACCCCCAACCAGCCCAGTAATCAAGGAGTTTCGTTCATGACCGACATCACCACCGCCGATCCCACCGCTCTGGCCGTCTCCGCGCAGCTGCGGGACGGGCGCGAGGCCGCGGTGCTGCGCTCCTCGCAGATCACCCCCCGCCAGCGCGGCGGCGGCGCCCGCACCATCCCGCTCGTCTCCCAGCAGGTCGGTGGCAAGGACTTCCTCAACGGCATCACCATGTTCGGTCCCGGCGCCGCGATCCCCGAGCACTTCCACAACTGCGACGAGTCCGTGCTCATCATCCGCGGCTCCGCGGTCGCGCACATCGACGGCGCCGAGCACCCGGTCACCGTCGGCGACAACTCGTTCATCCCCGCCGGCATCCCGCACTTCTTCCGCAACGCCTCCGACACCGACGAGCTGCACATCTTCTGGACCTACGCTTCCGTCGACGCCAACCGGACCATCGTCGCCACCGGTGCTACCACCCGCATCGATGAGGAACACGGCACCAACCTCACCTGACCCCCGACCCCTCCCGGCTCTGCGAAAGGACCCTCGATCATGGTGTGGGAGATCGCCCGCCTCGACATCCGCGACGGCCACAACCAGGCCTTCGAAACCGCACTCACCGAGGCCGTTCCGTTGTTCGCCCGCGCCCACGGGTGCCGCGGCATGCAAGTCCAGCACAGCACCGAGCACCCGCAGCGGTACTACCTGATCGTCGACTGGAACACCCTCGACGACCACACGATCCGGTTCCGCGAATCCGACGACTTCACCCGGTGGCGCGATCTGGTCGGTGAACACTTCGCCCAACCCCCGGCCGTCGAACACACCGATCGCCTCGACGTCGGATTCACGGTGGAGTCGGTGCGGTGACCGGGGCGCGGTTGAGGCGGCGGTCGTTCCTGGCCGCCGGTGGTGGGGCGGTGGCGTTGGCCGCCGTCGGCGCGAGTGTGGGCGCGGCGGGTGCGTGGCCGCTGGGATCGAGCGACGGTACGGACCAGCAGCGGGCGATGTTCGCCTACGTCGGCTGCTACACCACCGCCAAAAGGGAGGGCCGCGGGCAGGGCATCGCGGTGTTCCAGGTCGATCGGTCCGGGCAGTGGCAGCCGGTGCGGGTGCTGCCCACGACACCGAACCCGTCCTATCTGATCACCGACCGGGCCGCGACCACCCTCTATTGCGTCGAAGGGGACGGCAACCGCGTCACCTCCTTCCGGATCGACCGCGGCACGGGCCATCTCACCGAACTCGGCACCGTCGACACGGGCGGCACCAACGGAGTGCACCTGGCCCTCTCCCCGGACGAGACCCGGCTGGTCGTCGCCAACTACGCCACCGGGTCGATCGCGGTCTTCCCCCGCGCCGCCGACGGCACCCTCGAAGAGAGGTCGCAACTGGTGCAGCTGAGCGGCACCCCCGGGCCGCTGCCGGACGATCAGAAGGGGCCCCAGCCGCATCAGGTGTTGTTCGACCCGACCGGCCGGCACTTGATCGTCCCGGACAAGGGCACCGACCGGTTGCACCGGCTCGGCTACGATCCGGCATCCGGGTCGCTGTCGGTGCTCGGCGATCCGGTGCTCACGGCGCCGGGAACCGGGCCGCGGCATCTGGCCTACCACCCGTATCTGCCGGCGTTCTACCTGGTCGACGAGTTGTCCTCGCAGGTCACCGTCTACCACTACGACCAGCAGACCGCCGCCGTCACCGCCGGCGCGGCGTTGTCGACGTTGCCACCCGGCTTCGAGGGTGAATCCACCGCCGCGGCGATCGTGATCAGCCGCGACGGCCGATTCGTCCACGTCTCGAACCGCGGGCACGATTCGGTCGCCTCGTTCGGCATCACCCCGGTCGGATCCCTGATGCCTCCGGCCCTCACCGACACCGCGGGACACCAGCCGCGGTTCATGACCCTCGACCGCGCGGGCGGAACCTTGTATGTGGCGAATCAGAAGAGCGACAGCATCGTTCCGTTCGCCGTTGATCTTGTGACGGGGCGACTGGACCGTCGCGGGGACACGATCGCCACCGGCACGCCCTCGTGCATCACCTTCGTCGACGCCCTGTGACCGCAGCCGCCCCACGTCCGGGGCTGCTCATCGAAAGGACTTTTGCGTGCGCACGTCTACCGCCGATCCGTCCCGCATCGCGCTCGCGCGGACCTGGCTGCTCACGGCCGCCGCCGATCCGGCGGTGATCGCCGCCTCAGCCTCCTGCGGAGCCGATGTGGTCGTCCTCGACCTCGAGGACGGCGTCGCCGACCGCGACAAGCCCGCCGCCCGGCACCACACCGCCCGGCGGCTCGATGACGGCCATACCGCCTGGGTGCGGATCAACGACGCCACCACCAGTCACTGGGCCGAGGACCTGCGGATGCTCGCCGACACCGGTCGCCTCGGCGGGGTGATGCTGGCCAAGACCGAGCACGCCGAACAGGTCGAGGCCACCGCCGAGCGGTTGCCCGCCGGCACTGCGATCGTGGCGTTGATCGAGTCCGCACTCGGGCTCGAGGAGGCCCGCCCCATTGCCCGGGCAGCCGCCACCGCGCGGTTGGCGTTCGGCAGCGGCGACTTCCGCCGTGACACTGGCGCCGGGGCCGACCCGGTGTCGCTGGCGTATGCCCGCTCACGTCTGGTCGTCGCCAGCCGCGCCGAACGGATCGCACCGCCCATCGACGGCCCCACCCACGCCGACACCGACCTGATCGCCGGGGTCGCGGTCGGCGTCGCGGCCGGAATGACCGGCAAGCTGTGCCTGCGCCCGGACCACATCGCGTCGATCAGCACCGCACTGTCCCCGACCGCGCACGACATCGACTGGGCCGAGACCGTCATCGCCCGTCTCGGCGTGGACGGCGCGCACGTCACCGACGGCAGCGACCGCCCGAAACTTGCCCGCGCCCTCCGTATCCGGCAGCTCGCGACCGCCTTCGCCACCGACGGCTCCTGACCACCAGTCCGCCGCGCGGCCCGAACCGACAGTCACCCGCGTTGCGGACCTTCCCGCAGCGTGCCGTCCGCGCCACCTCCAGGTGCGGGCGGCACACTGCCTCTCTCGGTCTCGGGTGCGCTGCGGACAGAGCAGCGAGCAACCGGACCGGGAAGAGTTCTGTGCAGGGTGCGCCTGCTGACTCGGTCCGCGCGCCGCCCCGCGATCATGCCCACGCTGCCGTGGGAGCGTACGAGGTCCGCGGGCGGCACGCCGAGTGGAGTGCAGAGCCCTGGTCTGGTGCTACTCACCGCCGACCTCGACGCAACCTCCCGCACAGATCCTGTGCCCGCGCCGCCCCCGGATGGTGCGCAGCAAACGCACGGATCTCATTCTCATTCCACGATCGGATGACCTTGCGTCTATCAGACGCCGGTACGCAGACGGCCACGGTGGGTGGGATCGCGTGATGCGTTCTCACTCACCGTGGCCGGGGAACTGTCTATGGCTAGGCGGGTTCCTTGACGCCCACCACCGGGCAGGGCGCGTCGAGCAGGATGCGCTGGGTGTGGCTGCCGAGGAGCAGTTTCATTGCGGCGGATCTCCGGCGTAGCCCGAGTGCGACGAGGTCGGCGCCGGTATCGGTGGCCAGGGTGACGACCTGGTCCGCGAGATCGGTTTCGGCGGCGTGCAGTTCGTACTTCACACCGGAATCCTGTAGCCGCTGGCGCGCCTGCGCGGCGAGTGCCGGGGAGGTGTAGTTCGGGCTCGCCGGTGAATCCGCACCGCCGGCCATCACGATGTGCACCGTCACCGCCGCCGGGTCGTCGGCGAGCTTTCCGGCGGTGTCGAGGGTCCAGTCGAGGGCGCTGTGGCTTTCCGGGCGATCGGTGAGCAAGACGACGAGGTTCATGGCGGGGTTCCGTCCTATCCGGGGTATGCGGCGAAGAGGATGCCGACGACGAGCATGACCAGACCGACCAGACAGGCCCGCCAGATCGCCTTCTTCTGGTGGTCACCGAGTTCGACCTTGGCCAGGCCCACCAGCAGCAGGAACGAGGCGACCAGGGGGCTGGAGGTGTGCAGGGGTTGTCCGATGATCGCGGCACGGGCCATCTCCTCGGGGGCGATGCCGTAGTGCGAGGCCGTCTCGTTGAGCACCGGGAGCACACCGAAGAAGAAGGCGTCGTTGCTCATGAAGAACGTCAGCGGCAGGCTCAGCAGGCCGGTGACGATGGCCAGGTGCGGGCCGAAACTGGTCGGGATGATCTCGACGAGCCACTGGGCCATCGCCTCGACCATTCCGGTTCCCGACAGTACCCCGGTGAGCACGGAGGCGGCGAAGACCAGCGCCACCACCGACACCACGCTCGACGCGTGGGACTTGAGCTGATCGGCCTGCTCGGACACCCGGGGGAAGTTGATGATCAGCGCGATACCGACGCCGAGCATCAGGATCACCGGCGGCGCGAGAGTGCCGAGCACGAGCAGCGTCATCACTGCTGCGGTCAACGCGAAGTTGATCCACACCAGCTTCGGACGGGCCTTCGGCCTCTCGAGATGATCACCCACAGTGGGGAGTTCGGCGAAATCGGAGACATCGTCGCCGCCGGCGGACGGGTGCGCCGGCCCCCTCGCGGTGTTGTCCGAGTCCGGGGTCTTGCCCGTGCCACCGGAGGATCCCACGAGAGCAGCTTCTTCCACCGATTCGCAGTCGAGGGTGAGCATGCCGACTCGCTTGCGTTCGCTGCGACCGAGGAAGTAGGCGAGCACGAGAACGGCTATCAGGCCAGCCACGATCGACGGAATCATCGGGACGAAGATGTCGATCGGCGAGACATTCAACGCGGCCGCCGCCCGGGCGGTCGACCCGCCCCACGGCACCGTGTTCAGCACACCGTTTGCGGTCGCCGCGACCACGGTCAGCACGACCGGGCTCATCCGCAGTTTCAGATAGATCGGCAGGAACGCCGAGGTCACGATGATGAACGTGGTGGAGCCGTCGCCGTCCAGCGACACGATCGACGTCAACAGGGCCGTTCCGACGACCAGTTTCATCGGGTCGTTGCGGACGAACTTGAGGATCAGTCGGATCAGCGGGTCGAACAACCCGACGTCGATCATGATCCCGAAGAAGGTGATCGCGAAGAACAGCAACGCCGCCGTGGGGGCGAGCTTGAGCAGCGCCTCCATGATCATGTCGCTGAAACCCATTCCCGCACCGGCGAAAAGGGCGAACACGGTCGGTACGACGATAAGGGCCGCGACCGGAGTGATGCGCTTGCTCATGATCAGGTACATGAATACCGCGATCATCGAGAAGCCAAATATGACGAGCATCGGACTTCCTCCGTTGTAGTGGTGTGCATCACTGTATACCGTATGGAACACTATAGCGAGTTCCATGTTGTTCGTTATGATGCACACATGGCGGCCGACAGCAAGAGCGAGCAGGTATACGCGCAGCTCAGAGAGAGCATCCTTGACGGGACCCTGCGCCCCGGGGAGTCCCTGAGCGTGATCAGCATCGGCGAGCGCTTCTCCGCTTCACGCACTCCGGTGCGTCGCGCGCTGTTGCAGCTCGAGACCGAAGGCCTGGTCTCGCTCGTCGACCGACAGGGGGTCCGCGTCGCGCCGATCTCCATCCAGGGGGTGCGAGACCTGTTCGAACTGCGGATGTTGCTCGAAGCGGCAGCGGTACGGATGGTCGCCGACAACATCGACTCGGTTCCCGCGGGACGACAGGCCTTCACGGAAATCCTCGACGGACTAGACCAACTCGCAGATCAGGCGCCGTCCGACCAGCGACGTGACCGGTTCTACGAGCTCGCCGAGGCATTCGACCAGGCCGTCATCGCGCACACCCGCAACGAGCACCTCGCCCGCTCCATCGCCGAGTTGCGCCCCCACAGTGCCCGACTGCGCATCATCGCGCACTCGCGCCCCCAACGCCTCGACACCTCCCTCACCGAGCACCGGACCATGTGCCGGGCAATCCTCGCCGGCGACGGCGACGCCGCGGCCACCGCATGCACTGATCACCTCGCCGAGACCCAGCGCACGATCCTCGATGCCGTCATCAACCCTGCTGGATCGGGCGTGCCCGTCCAGCTGATCACCGCGTGACGACAGTTCGGTTCCGATCGGCAACCTGAGCGGAGCCTCGATCGAACCAGACGCGTATCTGCGAATTGGCCACCGAACCGTGCGAGTTAGGCCTGTCGTATGACCGAGAATCCGGGAACTCGCACGCTTTTGACTACTGGCGACACGGTGATGTTCCACCCCGAAGGGGTCTCGAAGTTCAAAATCCTCAACATCGATGAGGACGGCCATGCACTCATCGAGTCCCTTGCTGAACAGCCCAGGTAAATACGCCTTCAGCGTCGCGGTGAAGTTTCTCGTCCCGGCGAAGTCCTGATCGTCGCTCGACCCTGGCCAAGAGGTCGACTTCGAGTGGCAGAAGCCAACCGGCACGGTAGTGGACTTCACATTTGTAGCCACTCAGGTACGACCCGTCCAGGCCGATTAACGATCCCCACGCGGCACGGCGAACCCTACGGGGATTCCGGTGTGCTATCGAATCCGAACGCTCGATCGCAGCAAGTCGGTCACTGGTGTTGACCACGCTGTGTGCAGAGCTCACTGATCGGATAACTGACCGAGTCGTCTACGCGGTCGATCCAGACGGCGTTTCCATCCCGGACGTCAGGCTTGAAAAGCAGCAAGGGGCTGCGGCTCGATATGGGCCACAGGACGAATTCGTAGCCTGAGAGCCAGTCCTGAACCGCCTCTGCGATCTCGGCCGTCGCGGTCTCAACGTTTTGTCTCGTATGGGATGCCGAATCCGAATCCGCTCGGAATGTCCACACCATTGGTCCGGGCCTCGACGGCATTGAGTCCGATAGTCCATGCCGGGATCTCGTCCGTGGTGTCTTCTCTTGTCCACATGAGTGAGCTGTACTTGTCGAATTCGCTGAAGCACTGAGTATCCCGGCCGACTGCACGGCACGCCTAGACGAAATGAGTAGGTGCGTCGGCGGCATCTCGGCATCGAGGTTAAGTCGCCACCTAAGCTTTCGCGGCAACGGTGGTTGAGTCCACGCCTGTGTCGCTTGGTACAGCAAGTCTTTCGGAGCGTCTGCGGCGGATTTCTTCCACTCGAAGTCGATCAGATCGCCGACACTGAGTTCGAAGGCGCTTTCCTGACGGCGCTCGCTGAAAATGCTCAGTTCTGCTTACCGAAAGTGCTCACCCGTGTGGCTCCGCCGATGAGGGCGGGTCTCCCTCGATGCTGGTGGTCTCTGACCACACACCAGCGATTCGAGGGAGACCCGCAATCTCATGCTGACATGGGAGGAAGACGTGGAACTACATGCACTGCACAAACAGGGCTGGACGATCTCGGCGATCGCCCGCCACACCGGCCGCAACCGCCGCACCATCCGCAACTACATCAACGGTGTCACCACCCCCGGTATCCGCAAACCCGCACGTGAGGACCCCTTCGAACCGTTCGTCGAGTACGTCACCTGCCGGCTGGCCGAGGACCCGCACCTGTGGGCCCGCACCCTGTGCGACGAGCTCGAAGAGCTCGGCTACCGGTTGTCGTATCCGACGCTGACCCGGCAGATCCGCGACCGCAAACTCCGCCCGGTGTGCGAGGCCTGCGCGAACGCCACCGACCGGGCGAACGCGATGATCGACCATCCGCCCGGCGAGGAAACTCAGTGGGACTGGGTCGATCTGCCGAATCCACCCGCCTCCTGGGGCTGGGGCGGGATGGCGCACCTGCTGGTCGGGTCCCTGGCGCATTCGGGGCGCTGGCGCGGGATCCTGGCACCGGCGATGACCCAACCGCACCTGGTCGACGGCCTCGACCGGGTCAGCCGCCAGCTCGGCGGCGTGACGAGGGTGTGGCGGTTCGATCGGATGGCCACCGTCTGCCATCCCGAGTCGGGCCGGGTGACCGCGAGCTTCGCCGGCGTCGCGAAGCACTACGGCGTCTCGGTGGCGATCTGCCCACCCAAAGCCGGGAACCGCAAAGGTGTCGTCGAGAAGGCCAATCATACTGCCGCGCAACGATTGTCACGCACCCTGCCCGACGACGTCACCGTCGAACAGGCCCAACAACGCGTGGACGAGTTCTGCCGGCTGCGGGGCGACACCCGGATGCGGGCCACCGCCGACGGCAAGGCCTCGGTGGCGACGGTGGCGGCCGCCGAACCGTTGACCGCGCTGCCGGCCACGCCGATCCGGCGATCCTCACCGAACCCCGGACCGCATCGCGGCAAGCGCTGGTCTCCTACCGCGGCAACCGGTACTCGGTGCCCCCGGAGCTGGCGTCGGCGCAGGTCACCGTCACCCAAGTCCTCGGATCGGAGGTGATCGACATCGTCACCACCGCGCAGATCACCATCGCCCGCCACCGCCTGGCCCCGGACGGCGCCGGGGTGATCGTCCGCGATCACGGTCATGTCTACGCGCTCGAGCAAGTGGCCATGGCCGCCGCCGGGTCCGCCGGGCGCCCGCACCGTCGGAAGGAACGCATCCCACCCGGACCCGCCGCGATCGAGGCCGCGGACGTGTTGCGCCGCAACATCACCGGACCGGCCACCACAACATCGAGTGCGGTCGCACCCTCGGCTGCAACGGCCTCGACGGTCATCGACCTGTCCACCTACGAGCGGGCCGCCCGCGGAAGGAACACCCTCGCATGACCACCACCCCGATCCCCGATGCGGTGCCGGCGCCGAACACCGCCGAGGCGGCCAGCCTCTACCAACGCCTGCGCGGCCATCTGGCGGTGCTCAAACTCCACGACGCCGCCGAAGCCCTGCCCGCGGTCCTCGACCGCGCGCAACAGACCAACCTGTCGATGACCGCCACCCTGGAGGAGTTGCTCTCGATCGAGGTCGACGCTACCGAGGCCCGCCGACTCGCCGGACGATTGCGGTTTGCGTGCCTGCCGACACCAGCGTCGCTCGAGGACTTCGATTTCGACGCCGCCGCGGGCCTCGACCGGAAGCTGATCGCCGAGCTCGGGACCTGCCGCTACCTCGAAACCGCGACGAACCTGCTGCTCATCGGCCCGCCGGGGGTCGGCAAGACACACCTCGCGGTCGGGCTCGCGCGGGCCGCGGTGCACGCCGGCTACCGCACCTACTTCACCACCGCCGCCGACCTCGCCGCCCGCTGCCACCGGGCCGCGATCGAGGGCCGGTGGGCGACGACGATGCGGTTCTTCGCCGGCCCCACCCTGCTGGTCGTCGACGAACTGGGCTATCTCCCGTTGCCCGGCGGGCGGCGTCGGCGCTGTTTCAGGTTGTCACGCAACGGTATTTGAAGACCTCGATCATCATGACGACAAACCGCAGTGTCGGCAAAGCGCACAGGTTCGTGCGAACGTGTGCACGGTGACGCCTGAATTATCACAGGTCCGCGAGCAGGGTGGGATCGACGCGGTCGGCGAAGTAGGCCAGGACGCCCTCGGCGCTCATGCCGTAGGTGGTGGCAATCAGATTGGGATCGTGGCTGTTGGTCAAGGCCAGCAGTCGGGAGGCGCGCAGGGTGGAGATCGTGGTGTCGGCGGGGTCGAGGAGGTGGCCGAGGTAGGGCTGGGATGCCGGTGTCCGCCCGGATCGGGTGATCTTGGTGACGATGACGTGGGGATTGTGGGTGCCGGATCTGCGGTGCTCGAGGCATCGGGTCAGTGCGGCCCAGGTCGCCGGGTCGAGCGGGATCGGTTGTGGGCGGCGGCCGAGCCGAACCGTGCGGTGCTGGTGATCGATGTCGGCGAGCTGCAGGTGACGCAGTTCGTGCTGTGAGGCACCGTGGATCAACGCCATCAGGCCGACGAGGGCCTCGTTCGGCGCCACCTCGGTTGATGTGCACCAGCGCGTGAACAGTTCGCGCTGTCGCGAGCGCGGCAGGGTCCGTCCATGGAATCCGCGGGGCTTGCGCACGCGCAGCTCGGCGGTGGGATCGATCAGGATGAGCTTGCTGCGGCGAGCGAAGCGGAAGAAGTGGCGAAGTCCGCCCAGGCGGCCGCCGGCCGACGAGACCTCGGCGAGGTAGTTCTCGATCACGGCCTTGTCGACCTGCGCCCAGTCCTCGATTCCGCGTCCGACGAGATGGCATGACAGGTCCCGGATCTGGGCCAATCGCTTGTCGATGGTGGTGTCGGTGCGGGGTCGGGTCCCGGCGCGGCGGGCGCGGTCTCGTTCGTCGAGCATTGCGCGTTCGAACGCGGCGACGGCGGGCCGCAACGGTTCGGGCACGGCCTGCACGCGTCGCGCCCGGCGGCCGGCCGCGAGCCGCTGCGACTGGTCGGTGGGCAGGGCAAGAGCGCGGGCGGTGAAGAAGTCCTCGAGCGTCTTCGCGAGCGACCCGATCGAGCGGCCGGGGATGCGGGCCCGGTCGAGTAAGGTCTGCGGCATTGCCCGTGGCTCGGTGCGCAGCAGTGCCCCGAGCTGACTCACCAGACGTGTCGCCTGCCCCGGACAGTACCGATCTGCAACGTGGATGGTGAAGTCCCACAGCCAATTCGGCGGATCATCCAGTTCGGCGAGGAGGTGTTCGGCGCGGGTGTAGGGGCGTTGGGGGCGGCGTTGCCAGCAGCGGTTGCACAGCCTCGCCCCGCCGCCGCGGATCACGCGCCCGCATTCGGTGCATGCGGCGGCCGGCTTCGGCGCCGACCCCGGGTGTGAGCACGGTCCGCACCAACCGGTGTGTTCGCGTAAGTAGCCGTCGCGGCCGCAACGCGGACAGCGTCGGCGGGCGGCGGCGAGGTCGTGACGGCGGCGGCACCGCAGGCACCGGGTCTCGCCCTTGCGGCGCACGACGGCACCGCAGTCGTGGCAGGTGCGCGAACACGACCGGCATCGCCCGGTGTCCGGACTCAAGACCCGCTCGATCCCGCAACGGGGACACGGCGACTTCGCCGCAGCGGCGACCGCGTTGCGCCAGCACCGGCAGCACAAATCGCGGCCGAGTCGGCCCCGCGGCCGACCGCAGCGGGTGCAGTCCCCGACTTTCGTCGTCACACCGGCGGCATCGACCGGCCGCCGACTCGCCGCGCCGCGGGCTCCGATGCTGTCGGCGCCGAGGGCTCGGCGGGGACCCGATCGGGCGTGGTGTCGAGGTCGAACAGGTCGTTCGGGGTGCAGTCGAGCGCAGCGCACAACGCCAGTAGCGTGCTGAGCTTGATCTGCGAGGGTTCCTTGGTGAACAACGCCGACACCGACGCCGACGACAGCTCGAGTCCGCCGCGTTCGGCGAGCAGACGGCGCAGCTGGGTGCCGGTCCATACTTCCCGTTGCGCCGCGGCCATCCGCAGTTTCCATCTAATGTGCATCATCATCTCCCTGCAGGAACGCGACGGTGTCGGACACCGCGCTGCGGTAGGCGTCCTCGATGAACGTCTCCGACGGACGGACGTACCGCATCGTCGATCCCACCGTCCAGTGCCCTAACATCTGTTGTATCGCAACGAGATCGACTCCTCGTTCGTAGTTGTGGGTGGCGCATGCCCGGCGCAGCGCGTGCGGGCTGAACCGGTCCGCCGGCGAGCAGTGCTCGAGATCCTGCAGATACCGCAGACGGTTGCGGATCGTGCCTCGGGCCATCGCACCACCACTCTGATCGCAGAACAACACCGCCGATTCCGGCAACTTCGGTCGTACATCCTCGAGATACCACCGCACCACCAGATCGAGGTGGTCGAGCATCGGAACCCACCGCGGCCGCGGCCCGGAGGTGCGGGCACCCTTGCCGAACCGCACATGCAACTTCCCGAACGGGCCCCGCCCGAAGTAGACGTCCGCGATCTCGAGTTTGGACGCCTCATCGGAGCGCAACCCGGCGTGATACAAGGTCCGGAACAGCGCATAATCCCGGGCCGCTGGCGCGTACTTGCGAGCCGAGCCGATCCGTTCCTTGAGGAAGTCGAAGAAGACGGCCACCCGACTCACGCTCGGAGGTGGAAGCAGCCTCGGTGAATCGTCACCGACATGACGGCTCGCATTGAACTCGTCGATCGGGTTCGTCAACCGCACCCCGAACATCGCCTCGATCACCCCGGCGCGGCGGGTGATCAGGAACCGGTGAAAACTGCTCAGCGCCTGCACATATCTGCGTCGAGTCGACGCCAGCAAGCCGTCCGCGGCCATCGCTCCGACCACTCGATCGACATCGTCGGCGGTGGCCTCCCACACCGGTTTGCCCAGCGCCGCCAGCATCCGCTCGAGCTCACCTGTCTCGTTCTCGATGGTCACCGCGCTGAAGCCTCGGACCACCCGCGAGGTCACGAACGCCTCGACGCATTCGAGTTGAAAGGTCAGCGGATCGGTCGACGCGTGGGCGACCTCGACCGTCCTGCCCTGCACCACACGAAATGTGTGACTCATACCACATAGGTTAAGGCCACCTTGCTCGTCAAGGTGGTACCGACACGAATGGAATCCCACCTCGAAAACAGTGGACTCCCCAAACCGGGCTGAATGACCAGCTCGCAGGCAATTTCCGAGAGAACGAACGTATGCCACTTCCAATCGAGTGGGGTCAGGTCCTCGGTGACACCACCGTCGCCGCGGCCATGCTCGACCGGCTCCTGCACCGGTCCGTGGTGCTCAATCTGGACGGGGACTCCTACCGCCTTCGGGATCATCACGCCCGCTCCGAAAACCTCCGCAAAGCCACCACCACACCCCGCCAACCGCTACAGTAATCACCGCTCACGGGTGGGCACTTTCACCGAGCAAGTCTGAGCACTTTCGCCGAGCGTCGTCATTCCTCCGCTTGAGTAGCCGTCAGGACCCGCACTGCCGCAGCGGTAACCGGCTCCTGGGTGGATCGTTGGTGCGGCCACTAGCGTCAAGGGGGAAACTGACGACCGACGAGCCGAAGCCGTGTCGAGAGTGCCAGGGTGTCAGGCGACGGAGTGTGTGACTGATGCACGGTAGGTGTCGGCGACGGCGTCCGGGGGAATGGACACATGGATGGTCGCTGTCCATTCCGTGGGGCACGGCGAGATGCGGGCGGTCTGGACGACTACGGGCGTAGCTGCCAGCGTGCGCGGGCCGGGCGAGGTACTGCATCCGATGGAAGTGGAGGCGTACACGGCCGCGCCGGCTGGGATTATTCGTCCCGTTCTTGTGCCTACGAAGTCCGTCATCTGCACGGTGGAGATCCACGTCGGCGCGGTGAGCAGACGCAGGTCGGTTATCGCTACCAGCGTGGAGCCTTGCACCGTGGTTCCCGGATTCGATGCCCCCATAACGAACCCGCCGACCGTGGTGATGGCGAGCAAGCCCGTTTCCGCGGCTGCCACCATCGCCCCCGGTGTGGGTGCGACTGCTGCTGGTGTGCTGGTTGTCGACGGCGTTGCAGTTGCCACGACGGGCGGCGTGCTGGCCGCTGCATCGCCGGCGGTGGGCACCACCGTGGTGCTGGCGGAGACTGACGTCGGCGCCGGGGTCGTCGTGGTGGTGGCTGGGACTGGTGTCGTCGTCGCAGGGGTAGCGAGGGGCGTCGTTGCCGGGGGTGTCGTTTCCTGCGCGTGCGCGGCGGCTGCACCGGCAACGAGGAACGCGACCGTCAGTAGAATAATCGCTGGACGTGTCATTGCGGGTTCCCTACGTGTTCTGGCGACTTCTCTGCCGCAACAGAAGTACGACGGTGACGATCAACGCAACCAAGAGAACCGCGAAACTGATTACCCAAGGAAATCCGCTCCCGTTGTCGCCGGTGCCGACGGGTGTACCGACGCCGGAATCCGGGAAGGTCACGGACGCAGACGTCAGGTGATTCACCAAACCGCTGCGCAATGTGAGGTCCGCGGTCCAGGGTCCGTTCGGTAGGTCCGGGCTGAGGTCGATGGTGACGAGAGCAGTCGCTCCGGGTGCGATGGTGGTGCCATTGACGGCGTTGAACGGGCCCGCTGACAAGCTCCCAGGCCCGCCGCTCAAACGTACTTCACCCGCCATATCGAGGGCCCGCCCACCGGTGTTCTCCACTTCGGCCACGAGCTGGGCGATCCCTTCCGAATTCCGTTGCGGGGTGACCTCAGCGATGCTGAAGTCAGCCGGAGAACCGTTGCCCGGTCCCACATTGAGGTACAACCGGATCCCGACCCGGCTCACCAGTTGAGTGCCGGTTCCCGTCGGGGGTGGTCCGGTGATCTGCGCCCAGACCACGGCGTACTGCTCGCCCTCGGGGGCATCTTCAGGTACTGCGACCGTGACGACTGCGTCGGTGCTGGTGCCGTCGGCGAGCTCAGCTTCCTTCGGGTCGACTGTGGTCCAGGTAGTGAGCTCGTTGACCGCCCGGCCGTCTTCGATGGTGAACTGGGAATCGGTGAGGTTGGCCGCCCCGGCGTATAGCTCAACCTTCTGCGGGGCACCGGTGTGGTTTTGAATTTCGATGCGCCGCTGGATGGTGGTCCCCGGATTGACGTTGTCGACGATGTACGACAGGGCGCGCGGGTCGTCCTTGAGCTCGACGGGGACCTCGGCCAGCCGGATACCAAGTCCGGTCTGACCAGCCGGGTCCTGGGCGTGATGCGGGGTGGCATAGGCCAGGGTCGCCACCGACCATGCAGCAGCCAGAACAAGCAGACTCATCACATAACGCACGGATCGGTCCTCTTCCTACAACGCAAGTGGCAAACGCGGACGAGACGAATCCACTGGGCTTCGCCTCTTCTCGTCAGAGATCTCCGCTCAGGCGACGGAGTGGGCCAGCACTGAGGTGTAGACACCCGCGGTCACACCGTCCTGCGGCACGGCCACTGCGACGCTCGCCGGCCAGGTGGCGGTGTTGTTGCCCGTGACGCCCGCCGCCGTCATGACCGGCTTGGCGGTATCGATGACCGCCGGGCCGCCAGGGGTGAAGGTGGCGATACCGGTGCGAAGGGTCGGCGCGGACGCCGTGTATGTGACACCGGAAGCAGGAATGACCGAACTTCCGAGAGTTTGGGTGAAATCGGTGATTGCGGCGGTCGCCGTCCAACCTGCCGTACCGCCGCGAAGATCGGTGACGGAAGGGGGCACGGTCGTCACCAGTGTGACCGTCTCGCCCGGAGCCACGGTGCCGCCGACGTACGGTCCGGGTGCCAGGATGCTGAGCGGACCGCTCAAAACCGAGAAGGTTGCCGGACCCGACGCGGTAGGGTCCGCATTCGCGGTGACGCCCGGCATCATCAGGCCCAGGGTTGCCACGGCGCTTGTAACACCCAAAGGTGGTCTTGCGCATCAGTTCTCCTAGTTGATCTTGCTATGTACCGATCACTGTAGAGAGGCGAATGTCTTTCGTACACGAATTGAATGATTCGGTTGCGAGATAATTGCCACACCCGAAATATGATTGAAGCTTGTAACAAAATCTCGCTGAGTGCGATGCGGAAACAACGATCAATTCGCTCGCCGCGACTGGGGCAGGATCGGTTTCTGTCCGAGCAGCAACCACGGCGGTCACCTGCCGCACCCTGGTCGCCGTTCACGGCCAGGTATGGATTAAGTGTTGCGCTAGACGGGCGTCTGCGGCGGATCCCTGACCACGCAGGCCCAATGCCGCATCCATATGCGGATGCCCGAGTACCTCGGTGCCCGACTGGCCAACTACAAGGTCGGGCGTTCCCCCCGAGATGTGGACACCAATTCCTATGCAGCGGTGGCCAGCGTAGCCGATCGCTGCTCGAACTCGATCGGACAGATCTGACCGAGGGTGGAATGCCTCCTTCGCGTGTTGTAGCGGGTGATCCAGCGGAAGATGGCGGCGCGGGCCTCACCCGCACTGTTCCAGCGCTTCCGCCCCTGCAGCGTCTCCCGTTTCAACGTCGCGTTCAGCGACTCGGCGGCCGCGTTGTCCGCCGACGTTCCGACCGCACCCCGCGACCGGGTCACCCCCAGCTCGCGGCAGAGGTCGGCGAACTCGGCCGATGCATACTGGGCTCCGTTGTCGGAGTGGAAAATTGACCCCTCGAGCCCTGCGGCGCCGCGACAGGCCGCCGCCGCCCGCATCGCATCGGTGACCAACTCGGTACGCATGTGGTCGGCGATCGACCACCCCGCCAACCGTCGCGAGCCCAGGTCCAACACCGTCGCCAGATACAGAAATTCACCGTCACCGACTGGGAGGTAGGTGATGTCGCCGACGTATCGAGTGTTCGGTGCGCTCGCGGTGAAGTCCCGCCGGATCAGGTCCGGCACCGCGGCCGCGTCCGGATCGGGGACGGTGGTGCGCACCGGTTTGCGCAGGTGCACCCCGACGATCCCGTGCTCACGCATCACCCGCTCGACCCGCTTGTGATTGACCTCGATCCCGGCCTCGCGCAGTTCGGCCGTGATGCGCGGGGCACCGTAGGTGCCATCGAAGTCGGCATGGATAGCGCGGATCCGCTCGGCCAGCTCCTCGTCGGCGCGGGCACGGGCGGCCCGGGCCGGTCCGGAGGTCCGCCACCGGTAGAAGCCCGAGCGGGAGACTTCGAGGATCTGGCACAGCCACTTCACCGGAACGGTGTCGCAGTGGTCGTCAACGAACTGGAAGCGGCTCACCAATTCGTCTCGCCCGCGAAATACTTCGCGGCCTTGCGCAGGATCTCCCGCTCGGTTTCGAGCTTCCGGATTTGGGCCTTGAGCTGCTTGTTTTCTTCCTCCAACACGGACTCGGACGATACCTCGCCGGCCCGGGATGCCGGCCGCGCAGCCCCGTCGGCCCGGAGCTCGGCCGTGGAGGTACCGGTGCGTTTGCGTTCGGCCCGCACCCAGTTGCGCAGGGTCTCGCGGCTGACTCCCAGGTCGTTGCCGATGCCCTCAAAGGTGTGGCTCGGGTCGGACAGGTACAGCGCGACGGCATCGGCCTTGAACTCCGCCGAGTACGCCTTCATCGCCATCAGTGACATCTCTTCCTCTGGGACCTTCACGACCCAGTGTTCACGATGTCCTCACTCAGGGGGGAACCCCCGTCCCCCGACTCATCGTCCTCGACCCCGAGCTTCCTCGGGACGAATCAGGAAAGCTGTTCAAACGCAAGATCAAGGCCCAGTACTGGCACCAGACGTCGCGCGTTTAGGACCATCGACCCTCTCGAACAATCGGACTCGCCGTCCAAGAACGACGGCCGGACGATCCCGGCGCACTTCCGCCGGGATCAGGCACCGTGTCCTGCCAGCCGCGGCGTGCGGCGACGAACCCGGAGACCGCCCCGAGGACCGCGCTGAAGATCCCGCCGGCCGCAAGAAAGGGTATGGGGTCCACGGCGTCCATGTGCCCGGTGGCCCCTTCGGCGCCGAGCGGTTTGTGGCTGCCGACGTAAAATGCACCGGGTACGACAGCCACCAGGCGAACAGGCTGGTACATACCAGGCCCGCGCCGAGTCCGAAGGCCGTTCCGATCAGTATCAGTGTTCGCACAAGATCAACTTCGCGATCATCGGCTGTGCTGTTACCAAGTGTCCGCCGGGAGCTGGCTCGTCACGGACACTTCGGCCTCCACCTGCGCGAAATCCGTGGCCGAGGCGCTCCGGCGCCGCTCTGGAGAGCAAGAAGTATGCTCACCTGCTCTTTTAATCGAGACGTTGTGTAAATGTTTGTTTACAGCAGTCACCCGCACAAATCATGAATGACACGGAGCCGGTCCAGACAGCACCGAACCCCGACCCTCGCCAAGGCTTGACCCGCAGCTTCCCGACGAGCGGTCAGCGGCTACTCAGCCGCGAGAGCCGCCGCTCAGTTCTTCGCCGCTCGCCGGGTCGCCCCGGCGAGGTTGCCGGTCGCGCTGCGGGGAGTCACGCGTTCTCCGGTGAGGGCCTCCACAACTCCGGCCAGATCGTCCGAGGACAGGTGATCGTTCGGCACGACCGCGCCACTCTCACGCGATGTTTCCTCGCCGGGCTTCTTCATCGGATGCCGCCTCCCCCTCTGTTCTTTTGACAGGACAAAGCATATCGCGGCTTTGTTACCCATGCGTATATCTCGTCTTACGACGTTGTGCTTGCGGCGGCCCTCGCGGGGGTGCTCCATCGGGGTCGTGCGCAGACCCCGCTGGCCCGCGACCGCCCCACCGGCATGTGGCGGTGTCCAGGTGCACGGCCGCCGGCTCTTGGCCGCGGACATTCAGTTGACCCTGGAGCTGTTGCGGGTCGTGGCGTATCCGTCCGGTCTCGCGCACCTGACCCTGACCGCCACCGGCTGCCCGGCCGAACGGGCCCGGCATGAAACCCGGCCGCTCACCGATCCGGCGGAGCCGTCGGCGCACTGGTCGTATCTGGATGTGTGGGCTGGGACGGACGACCTCGCGGTCGCGGACACCCGTGCTTCCACCGCCCCGATCGGAAGGACTGGGCCGCGGGGACATGCCGTTACCGGACCCAGCCGATGTACTGGCTGACGGTCTCGCCACCGGTAAGGAGGGTGGCACTGACCGCCGAATGGCCGCAGATCGGTCTCCCCGCAAGCGTGACCACCGTGGCATTGTTCCCGGCCGAACACACCTCAACACCCCGCCGCGGGTGACGTCCGGATGATGCTTCGGCTCAGTTCCGTTCGACGTCCCGAAGTTCGGGATAGCGGGCGGTGAGCCGGGCGACCAGGTGGTGCGCCTCGGAAAGTTGCTCCTGCAGGGTGTCCTCCTCCGGCCGTACCCGCGCACCCAGCCGGTCCCAGGATCCGGCACGGTGGGCGTCGGCTTCGGTCTCTTCGATGCGGGCGGTGAGGATGTCGATCTCGGTGTTGAGCAGGTGCAGGAAGACCTGTGCCTGGGCGATATCGGGGTCGTGCTCGATCGGTGCCATCCGGTGACCTCCAGCTGGGCGCGACAGGATCGGTGCCGCGGGACTCGAACGAGACTGCGGCGCTGCGGTCCAGCGACACATCGTGCAGCCCGCCGGTCGACACGTCAACCCGCCGATCAGGCGATCGGCGGCGAAGACGAGCGTGGTCACCGGGTGGACCCGTGAAAAATGCACTCCACGTGGAGCGCGTGCGGGAGGACAATTCTGGTCATGGACGTCACCGAGAGACAGCATCTCGACGCGGTGCGCGCACAGCTGGTCAGGCGGTATGAGTTCCTCGATCCGCACCTGGTCGGCGAGATGGTTGACACCGCTCATCACCGGTTCGACGGATGCCGGATCCGGGACTTCGTCCCCCTGCTGGTCGAACGAGCCGCGATCAGATCACTGGACGCGGCCCTGGCGGCTGGGGCGACAACCTCCGCCACCTTGCCCGCGGCGGCCCGGGTCGAGCACCACATGCTCTAGGTACCTCCGGCCGACGATGACGAGGGGTCGGCCGGCCTCACCCGTCGTCGAACCCGCGGCGGTTTCCGGCGCCGAGCCGATCACCTGCGGCCTTCCCCTACTTCGGCTCGACCGCCTTGCCTATTTCGCCCTCGGGGGCGCCAGGTGACGGATTGACCGTGAGGTCCTCTGTGTCGGCGAAGACCAACCGCCCGTCATCGAGGGCCACCGCCCACCGAGGCACCGGCGCCCACTCGTGCCCCCGATCCTGCGCCGGGACCAGGTCGGCGCAGTCCTCGACGGCCGCACCGGTCGCCGCCGTCTCCGACGGCCTGCGGACCAGGACTCGGGCACCGACGCGCAACGCGTCACCGAGTTCCGGTGTCTTCTCGCTCATCTCGGCCATGTGTCCCCACCCTTCTCCTCAGCTGCCACCCAGCGACGAGCGGCCGCCTCCGGTCCGTTCCCGATAGGTGAAGACCGTCCCGAGATCGTGCGTCGTCGACGCCGGCGGCACGGTGGGCGAAGTCTGCCTGCGGGCCTGCGCCCGATCCTTGCCCACCTCGCTGACAATGAACGCGACCGGGACTGCGACCACGATCGATGCCAGAGCGATACCCGCGTCGACAGCCAGCCCAAGGACTCCGACACCACTGGCAAGGTGTTCTCGGAACTTCATCTGCGACCGCCTTCCCTGCGGGTGTGCGTACGCCGGAGGTTCCGGTTACTTGGTCAGAACATTACTGAGGTCAGTTCTGTACCCACTCCCACCGCTGCCAAAGCGTTGGGTGCTTACGCCTGCGCTTGCCCCCAGCCCCTGAAACGGACACCACCAGTACATGCACTGCCACGACTGTCCCATCGGCGTAGTCGGCAAACGAAGGATTGGCTCCGGCGTGCGCAGTCACGTGGGTCTGGTCACGGCCCGGTCCGTGCAGCTCTCCCGCTACCGATGCGCTAGAAATGGGCGTGGATTCAGAACAGGTGTTCGGCGGCGAGCCGCAGCGGGTGGGCAGCTTCCGGTTCTTGCTGGACGGGCAGCGGTGGGAGTGGTCCGACGCCGTCGCCCAGATGCACGGCTACCAACCCGGCGAGGTCACCCCGACCACCGACCTGCTGCTGTCCCACAAGCACCCGGAGGACCACCCGCGTGTCGCCCGGGTGCTGGACCGGATGGTCACCGACGCCGAACCGTTCAGCAGCAAGCACCGCATCATCGACACCACCGGCAAGGTTCGCCACGTCGTGGTCGTCGGCGACCATCTGCACGACGACACCGGCCAGGTGATCGGCACGACCGGGTTCTACATCGACATCACCGACACCCACCAGAACGACGTGAAGGACTCCGTCGACGAGGCGGTCGCCGAACTCGCACAGTCACGGGCGGTGATCGAGCAAGCCAAAGGTGCGCTGATGCTGGTCTACGGCATCACCGCCGACCGGGCGTTCGACGTCCTGACCTGGCGCTCCCAGGAAACCAACACCCGGCTCCGCACTATCGCCGAACAGATCGTCGCCGGGTTCCGCGAGTTCGACCCCGACACCGGGCTGCGTGCGCGGTTCGATCATCTGCTGCTGACCGCCCACCAACGAGTCGGCACCTGGCGGAGGTGACGGAATCCCCAGCGACGAGTCCACCTGACACGGAAGGTATCCCGGGGACGGTTCCGCTCACGTGCGTAGTTGCAGCGGCAAGGTGACGATGAACGAGAACAGACCCATCCCTCAGCCCTGGCCCTCCGGCTTCGGGGTGACTACGAAGTCGTACGCCGCCTGCGGTCCGAGCAGCTTCATCTCCACCCGCTCGTTCCAGGCCTGGGCCAGCTCGCTGAGCACCTGTTCGAGCTCGCCCTGACGCTCGACGTCGGCGAGGATCGCCACCTGCGCGGCCTCCTCCTCATGCGTGGGTTCGCGCACGTTCACGGAAGCGGCGAGGTCGTCGAGCGCCTCGACGACCCTGCGGGTGTCCTGTTCGCGCTTGGCGGCGATCGCGTTGCTCACCAGTTCTCCCAAGGCCATTCGCGCCTGCCGTCCCGCGTCCTCCGACTTGTCGCGGATCTCCTCGCGCAGCGCCGCCGCCTGATCGTCCTCGTCGAGGATCTCCTGCAGGATCGCCTTCTCCACGTACCGGCCCTTCACGATGTACTGGGCCCTGCCCTCCAATTTCTCGAGAGCAGTACTGAACTCGTCCACGTGCGCCGAGAGCAGTTCCTCCTGCACGGCGTCGGCGTCGGTGAGCACCGCGCCGAACCGCAGGGGCAGCACCGGCGCCACCCCGGCCACCGCGTCCAGCAGGTCCGCATGCGCTCGCAGGTCCCCGGGTGCGCCGAGCGCCCGGTCCACCGACAGTCCGCTCACCAGGGCGGCAATGTCACCATGAGTGACCACCTCCACGGTGCCGTCCGCGACCCCGGTCGCATCCTCGGCGACCTCGACGTCGGCCGGGACGATGCCGTAGACATACACACCGGTCGTCGGCTTCGTCTGCTCCGACGTGGCCATCACCGGTCACCTCGAGTCGATTTGCGCGACACTCGTTCTCGCTCAGGTTCTTCCTCTTCCTCCCCACCCCCGAGGAGGCCGCCGAGCTTGTCGCCCGCCGATTCGAGCGCGCCCTTCGTCTTCGACTTGGCACCGCCCTCGGTAGCGCCCGAGACGATCTCGGACAGCCCCTTCGGTTCGCTGCCGATCTCGAGCCGGTTCACCGCCTCCGCGAACCGCAGGTAGGTGTCCACGCTCGCGACGACAACCCGGGCGTCGATGGTCAGCAATTCAATGCCGACCAGAGAGACCCGCACGTACGCGTCGATCACGAGGCCCTTGTCGAGGATGGTGTCGATGACGTCGGCGAGACTGCTCGAGCTGGGTCCACCTGCCGTGGTCATGCGCGTGCTCCTGTCCTACGCCTCGGCGTTGCCTTCTTCGCGGGGGTCCTCTTCGCCGGGGCCTTCTTGGCTGCGACCTTCTTCGCTGGGGCCTTCTTCGCTGCGGTCTTCTTCGCTGGGGCCTTCTTCGCTGCGGCCTTCTTCGCTGCGACCTTCTTCGCTGGGGCCTTCTTCGCGGGGGCCTTCTTCGCTGCGGCCTTCTTCGCTGCGGCCTTCTTCGCGGGGGCCTTCTTCGCGGGGGCCTTCTTCGCTGCGGCCTTCTTCGCTGCGGCCTTCTTCGCTGCGGCCTTCTTCGCTGCGGCCTTCTTCGCTGCGGCCTTCTTCGCGGGGGCCTTCTTCGCTGGGGCCTTCTTCGCGGGGGTCCTCTTCGCGGGGGTCCTCTTCGCTGCGGCCGTCCGGGGACGACGCCGCCGTGGCTCTGGCTCCTCCTCCTCCTCCTCGGACTCCTCCTCCCCCGGCTCCTCCTCCTCGTACTCGCCGGTCTCCTCCTCGGGCTCCTCCTCCTCGTACTCGCCGGTCTCCTCCTCCGGCTCCTCCTCCCCCGGCTCCTCCTCCTCGTACTCGCCGGCCTCGTCCTCCGGGTTCTCCTCCTCGGGCTCCTCCTCCGGCTCCTCCTCCCCCGGCTCCTCCTCCTCGTACTCGCCGGCCTCGTCCTCCGGGTTCTCCTCCTCGGGCTCCTCCTCCGGCTCCTCCTCCCCCGGCTCCTCCTCCTCGTACTCGCCGGCCTCGTCTTCCGGCTCCTCCTCCTCGGGCTCCTCCTCCGGCTCCTCCTCCTCGTACTCGCCGGTCTCCTCCTCCGGCTCCTCCTCCTCGGGCTCCTCCTCCTCGTACTCGCCGGCCTCGTCTTCCGGCTCCTCCTCCTCGGGCTCCTCCTCCGATTCCTCGTCCTCGTACTCGCCGGTCTCCTCCTCGGGCTCCTCCTCCTCGTACTCGCCGGTCTCCTCCTCCGGCTCCTCCTCCTCGGGCTCCTCCTCCGGCTCCTCCTCCTCGTACTCGCCGGCCTCGTCCTCCGGCTCCTCCTCCTCGTACTCGCCGGCCTCGTCCTCCGGCTCCTCCTCCGATTCCTCCTCCGGTTCTTCGTCTTCGGCCGTCTCCTCGTCGGACCGGTCCTGCTCACCGGTGGCGGCGGCTGTCTCGTCGTCGGTCGGTTCCTCGTTGTTGTCCTCGGACTCTTCGGGTTCGACAACCTTGCCGTCCCGAATTTCTCCGCGCCAACCCTCTATCTCGTCGGGATGGAGAACGGACTGGGTCATGACGTGACGTCCGAAGTGCTTCAACTCCAAGCGCGCTCGCCGACCCTGTGCACGCCACAGGTTTCCCGTCTTCTCGAACAACCCCTTCGGGTGATACTCGAGAATCAGAACGATGCGGGTGAGATCCGGGGTCACCTCATGGAACGTCACCGCACCGTCGATGAAACCCTTGGCGCCCTTCGAGCGCCACACGATCCGCTCATCGGGAACCTGCTCGAGGATCGACGCTTCCCAGGTGCGATGCGAAAGGAAGATCTGTGCCTTCCACTCGAGCTTCTCGTCCGCTTCCTGCTCCACCCGTTCGACCTTCTTCATGAACGACGGGAAGTCGGCGAACTGGGTCCATTGGTTGTACGCCAGTTGAACCGGCACACCGACATCGATCGTTTCGACGATGTTGGTCAACTTGAGCTTCTTGCCCTTGCCGCCACCGCCGCCGCCGGTGACCGCGTCCTTCAGATTCGACGCAGTGTCCTTCACCTTGTCGGTCAGCCCCGAGAACAGTGACTTGCCGTCGCCCTTCTCGTTCCCGTCACCGTCACCGTTGCCGTTGCCGTTTCCGGTGCCGGTGACCGCGGACAGCAGGCTTCCACCACCGCCCTCGGCGTAGTCGGTCAGCCGACCGGCGGCGCCCTGCACCTTGTCCGAGACGGTGGACATCGCCTTGTCGGTCACAGTGCCGATCAGGCCCTGCGCCGCCTTCTGCAGCGGTGACACCGATGCGGCCTCACCGGACACACCGGAGACGTTCTTGCGCAGCTTCTTCGCTGCACTGTCGAGGTTCGAGGTCATCGTCGTCATCTCCGGGTGCGTCGAACGGGTGCGGAATCGGTCGTTGCCTTCGCGCGGGTCTTGCGGGCCCGGGTGGGGGCCTCGTCCTCGTCGTCGTTCTTCGTCGACGACCGGGACCGGGTGGGACGGGAACCACCACTGCTCGAGGAGCGGCGGCGCGCGGCGGGGCGCTTCCGGGCGCGAGGTGCCCGCTCGGAATCGTCTTCCTCGCTCTCGTCCTCGTCGGTGCCCGGCCCCTCCTCGACCTCCGCGTCGTCGTACTCGTCATCCGGTTCCTCGGCACGCCGCCGCTTCGACCTCCTCCCGTCCGCGGCCGTGCCGACACTGTCGACGAGGTGGAGGTCTCCCCCGCCCGACTGCAACCGGGAGCTGAGCGAGTCGATGCGACGACTGGCCGCGGTCACCGCGGCGGTCTTCGCCGCCCTCATCAACTCCTTGCGGACCGTCTCGCCGAGCTTGGCGACCTCGGGTGAATTCGCGAGCAACTTTCCCCCCTGTCCGAGAACACCCAGTGAGCCGGAAGGAAACCGACTGGATGCTCCGGCGCCCGCGAGCATCAACGCCAACTTCATCTTGTGCGAGCGGCCCAGCATGTACCCGGCACCCACGGCCAACGCCATCTGACCTTTGCCCGTCATCGCCCAACCCCTTGTTGTCGAGTAGGTGTGGTGCACCTCGGCGCCGGCGTCGGCGGAAAAGATGGGGGCCGTGGTCGGTGGGTGGTGCCTTCGTTCCCGCCGACTACCCCGGGCCGGTGACGCTCAATCTGCGCGAAGGCCTCGAGTTCCGTGAGGGCGGAGGCGAACTCGTCGTCGTACTCGGCGAGCGGTTCGTTCGCCACCGCGTCACGATCGAACCGGACCGCACCGAAAGACCGCGGGCTCTGCCGGCCCTCGGGATACCTGTCGGCCGGCGGGGCGCCCCGTCCGCGCGCGGACCGAGGTCGAGTGCTCGCCCACCCCGTCTCGGCCCGCGCGCGGCCCCGACCTTTCGTAACCTCGTGGATCACGCAAATACACACGAGAAACAAATGCGCCGATTATTTTGAAGTTACCCATTCCTAAATCGATTTCCCGGGAACATTATGGGCGGTCGTTAATTTGCCCAGAACATTATGGGCGGTTGTTAATTTCATAATGTGAGAAATTCGCTTATTTGCGAAACACTCCCCGACCCCGAGCGCGATAGGCATCGTAAGCGGAGATCGACGATCCCGTGGATTCATCACCAGGAAAGGCGGAAATTCTGATGGGTTCTGCAGGAAGCTGAGCGCCGCCTTCGGCGGCCGCATCGGACTGAACTGACCGACCGAGTAATCCAGGACAGCGGTGGCCCGGCACACCTGGGGGCGGCCGGGCCACCGCCCTGATCAGCACGATCACCTCAGCACGATCACCGCCATGCCCCCTGTCCCTACCGCCATCCTCGGGCGGGAAGTGAGCTCGGCCTGCGGGTGCCCGGTCGGCGGGCGACCCCGCAGTCGAGTCGAAATTGTCACCCCGAAATCGGACCGGTCGACCCCGGAATAGCCTTGCGCGAAGCGCGGTTCGAGAATGTGGGGCGCCTCGCAATATGTACACGTGATTTTGCCGACACCGGATATCCGAGAGTCCCGTGTCTGCATATTCATCTCACCGCGCACGAGAGTGGCCGGTCTCGGAAATTCCCGGCCGCAGCATATACAAAGGACACCCCCACGGAAGCGACGCGGATGAACACCAGGTACGGCCTCGTCACCAACTCGTTAATCAGCGCGACTTGCCCGACCACGCCCCACACACCCGAGGATCGGCAGGGGACCCGCGGCGCGGGGCATCGGGACCCGGGAGATCTCCGCCCCGGCGTGTCACCGCGCCGCCGGGAGCCTTCTCGCGAAACGATAGCGGCAGCCGGTGCGACATACCTATTCACTGAAAGATGTTGGGCAAGAATGAAACCGACCAGTCGTGACTGAATTATTCGGACCGTACCGGGTGCCGGAGGGCGCCGCACAATCCAGGTCCCCCGAAGAGGTGACCCGATCCGAGACGGGATCGTTCCCGGGCGCGGCGATGTCCGCGCAACTGGCCGCCGCGCTGGAATGCGCACCGACCCCGGTGGGGCTGTGGGAGTTCGGCTCGGGCCGCCTCCGGTACCTCAACCCGGCCGCCGCCGCCCTGCTCGGGTTCGAGGACGGCAGCGAGGTGCCCGGGCGCACGGTCGCCGACGTCCGCACCGACACCGCGATGGCGCAGGCATCGGAGGTCTTCGCTGCCCTGACCGACCGGGGCCGGTGGTGTGGGCGAACCGAGCTGCGGCACCTGCGCACCGGGGCACCGATTCCGACGGTCCTGTCCGTCTTCGTCACCGAACGCGACGAGAACGGACGCCCGCTGCTGATCGGGGCGATCGCCCGGGAGCCGTCCACCGCGGGCGTGCGGGAACACCCGTTGCTCGCCGCGTTGGCGGCGGCCGACCAGCGGTGCCGGGAACAACACGCGCTCGCCGAGCTGAGCCGACTCGCGGTCACCGCCGACCTCGACACACTCCCGACCGCCGCCACCGGGACGGTCACCGCGCTGCTGGGGACGCGGTGCGCGGCGGTAGCCCGGGTGCCGGGCGCCAGCGGGGCGGTGCTGCCGGTGCTCGGCTACCACGGACCCGGGCCGCGCCCGAGCACCGTCGCCGCCGGCCGCGGCTCGCTGACCGGGTACGCGGCCACCGAGACGGCGGTGGTGTGCTGCCCGGACCGCGCCGACGAACGCCGGTTCGCCACCGCGGACATGGCCGCGCACGGGCTGGGAAGCGGCATCGGCGTGCCGATCGGGCACGATCCGATCTGGGGGGTGCTGACCGCCCATTTCGCCGGACCACGGGTCACCCGAGAGCACGAGGTGGCCCTCGTGCGTGCGGTGGCCGCGGTGCTGTCCACCGCGATCGGCCGGATCGAGGTGGAGGAGCGGTTGCGGCATCAGAGCCTGCACGACCCACTCACCGGGTTACCGAACCGCACCCTGGCGCTGGAGCGGATCACCGCCGCCCTCGACCAGGCGGCACACACAGGCATTCGGGTCGCGGTGTTGGTGATCGACCTGGACAACTTCCGGCACCTCAACGCCCGGCTGGGGCACGCCGGCGGCGACGCCGCCCTGGTCCGACTCGCCGACCGTCTGCGGTCCCTGGTTCGGCCCACCGACATCGTGGCGCGCCTCGGCGGCGACGAATTCCTGATCCTGTGCCCGGCCGTCACCGGTCCCGCTGATGCGACCGCGATCGCCGACCGAATCGCCACCGTCGACCCGCACCCGGGGGCTGCACCCATCACGGCGAGTGTCGGTATCGCCGTCACCGGCGTCGCCGTCACCGGCGCCGCGGTCTCCCCGCACGAGCTGATCCATCACGCCGACCGGGCGATGTACCGGGCCAAGGCCACCGGGCCCGGCCGATACGCACTACACCATCCCGATCCCGCAGACCCAGGCCGCTGAGCCCTCACACACGACGCGACGTACAGCGACTTGATCGGCACGAAGGGTGTCCGAACTCGGAGGCAGCCGCACCGCTCGCGCCTCTTCATTCGCGGTAATTCCGGGTGCTCCTGTCCGAGGCTCAACGAGCCCGCCAAGGAATGCATCCATCTCCCGGCTTTCTGACGCTCGGAACACCGGCAACGGCGGGAACGCCCCGGGTAGCTACGTCTCACCGTGATGTCGTGCCTGTTGAACGTGTGACATCGGGCGGGTCCACCGCGACACCCGCCCTGGGGTGCGCCCCCTCCTGATACTGGCGGCCACCGCGGAGGCCGTCGACCGCTGTCGCCAGAACTCCCCGCGCACCACATCCGCGAATGCTCCGACGTGCAGCGGCAGAACACGAATCATCGAGCACGAAAAAAGTCGAAAACTCATAGGGCAGGACCGAGCTCACTAATGACAAGGTTTCTTGAAACCTGAACCCCTACAGAATCTTTCGTCAGTCCTCCGGCTTCGCTCTCACCACGAAGTCGTAGGGCGCCATGGGGCCGAGGATGCGCATGGCGACCCGGTTGTCCCAGCGTTCGGCCAGGTCGCCGACCGTCTGCTCGAGTTCGTCTTGCCGGTCCACCTCGAGGAGGATCGCGATCTGGACGGCGTCCTCGTCGTGGGTGGGATCGCGTACGGTGACGGTGTCGGTCAGCGGCGACAACGCCTCGAGAGTGATACGGGTGTCCGCGTCCCGCTTCGCCTCGAGGGTGTGGCCGATGATCTCGCCCAACGCAATCCGTGCATCGTGGGTGAGCTCCTCGGGCCGGCCCCGGATCGACTCGAGCAGGGCGGACGCCTTCGGGTTCTCGTCGACGATTTCCTGAACGATGCTCTCCTCGACGTAACGGCCCTTGATCATGTATTGGGCGAAGCCCTCGAGTTCGTCGAGGGCGGAGGCGAACTCGTCGTGATGTTCGGCGAGCAGTTCGTTGACAACGGCGTCGCGGTCGGACACGACGGCACCGAAGCGCAGCGGCAGCACCGGGGCGACGTGCGAGGTGCCGTCGAGGATACGGGCGTGGGCCTGCAGGTCCGCGGGGGTGCCGAGCCGGTCGTCGGTGTCGATCTCGCTCACCAATGCCGCGATGTCGCCATGGGTGACGATCTCGATCGGGGCGTCGTGGATGCCGGTGGCGTCCTCTTCCGGTTGCACGTCCGCCGGCACGATTGCGTACACGTACATCACGGATGCCGCAGCACCCTCGCCGTTGTCGTCGTCGTGGTCGCCGGTGTCGTTGGCGGAGGTCATTTCCGCCTCCGCCGCGGTGCCGGTTCGCGTTCGCTCGCGGATCCGCTGAGCAGCTCACCGAGCGTCTCCCCCACGCCTTCGAGGACGCCTTTGGTCTTGGACTTCGTGCTGCCGCTGCCCTTGACGTCGGAGACGAGGTCGGACAGGCCCTTGGGTTCGCTGCCGATCTCCAGTCTGTTCGCCGCCTCCGCGAAGCGCAGGTAGGTGTCGACGCTGGCGACGACAATGCGGGCGTCGATGGTGAGCAGTTCGATGCCGACCAGCGAGATCCGCACGTAGGCGTCGATGACCAGGCCCTTGTCCAATATGGTGTCGATGACATCGGCCAGGCTGCTCGAGCTCGGACCGCCCGCTGTGGTCATGGCATCGCTCCTCGCTCCCCGCTCCCGCCCGCCCCCGGGGACTTTTCGTGTGCGGTCCGCTCGGCGCCCCGGCCGGGCTCGCCCCGCGCGGGCATACCCCGAAAACGGATGCCCGCGCGTGAACTACCGGACTACCCGCCACGGCCGCAGTTCAATCCGCCAAAACCGCTGGAATCCCGGGCGATTCGACCCGTGCGAAACGGTTCGACCCCACCCGAGACTGGTAGCCGTTGCCCGTGACTACACCGCCGGACGAGGTGTGGCGGTTGGAGGAAGTACCTCTTGAGGGTGTTTTCAGGGAGTGGGGCGGTCGACGCCGCCGCGCCAGCCGCCGGTTTCGGTGCCACGCTCTTCGATGAACTTCGGGAACGTCTCGAACTGCGTCCACTGGTCGTAGGCGATCCGGACCGATTGTGCTCATGCGACCTCGCGTACCCGCCTCTCGCCGATCCCACACGGAAGACGAACCGGTCGCGAGCACTCGGCGCCCTGGGTGCCCACTGGGTGTGGCGTGCCAACGGGCGGGTACCGGTAGGTGGCGGCGTGGTTACCGGGCGGTGGCCGCGCCCATTAGCGTGAACGTATGTCGGTGTCGGTGGTTCTCGCAGGTCGGTACGAGCTGCGAGGGGTCCTGGGCCGGGGCGGACTGGCCGACGTGTACGACGGGTGGGATCAACGCCTGGCCCGGGCTGTCGCGGTGAAGGTGCTGCGCCCGGAGATGGCCTCGGAACCGCAGACCCGGCGGCGTTTCGAATCCGAGGCGCGCCTCGCCGCGACGCTGAATCACCCAAACGTCGTCGCCGTCCACGACAGCGGCGACGACCACGGTGCCCCGTACATCGTGATGGAACGCCTGCCCGGGCGGACCCTGCTCGACGACCTCCTCGCCGGCCCGCTCCCCGCCCCGCGAGCCCGGACCATCCTCACCCAGACCCTCGACGCCCTGGGGGCCGCACACGCGGCGGGAATCCTGCACCGGGACATCAAACCGGGCAACATCCTGTTCGACGCCCACGGCACCGTGAAGGTCACCGACTTCGGCATCGCCAAGAGCGCCGACACCACCCACACCACCGCCGGGGAGGTCCTCGGCACCGTCGCCTACCTGAGCCCCGACCGCATCACAGGAAAACCTGCCTCGGTGACCGACGACCTCTACGCCGTCGGTGTCGTCGGCTACGAAGCCCTCGCCGGCCACCGCCCCTACACCGGGGACACAATCCTGTCGCTGGCCCACGCGATCGTCCACGGACACCACGAGCCGCTCACCGCGGTACGCCCCGACCTCGCCCCGACACTAACCACCGTGATCGAGCGCGCCCTCAGCTGCGACCCCCAGCAACGGTTCGCCACCGCCGACCAGATGCGCAACGACCTCGCGAACCCGCGCAGGATGTCGCCGCCGCCCCCGACCCGGGTGGTCACCCCTGTCCCGTCCGTTGCGGTTCCCCCGCGTCCTCCCGCACCGCCGCGTCGGTCACCGGGTGCCGGGGTGATCCTCGGCGCGGTCGCGGCGGTCCTGGTGACCATCGCACTGCTCGTCCTGGCCGTCGCGTCGCAGGACGAGGGCAGCACCACCGGGTCGACCTCGGTGCCCCCGCCGACCGCTCCCGCCCCGAGCAGCTACCTCACCCCGGCAGCGTCGCCGCCGGCCACCATGATCAGCTCCGAACCGACCGCCCCGGCACCCCAGATCGTCGCGCCGAACGGCACCGCACCGGGCGCAGGCGTGGACACCGGCGGCGGGAACGGCAACCAGGGCGGCGGCAACCAAGGCAACGGTCAGGGCGGTCCGGGCAACGGGAACCAGGGAAACGGCAATGGAGGCAACGGAAACAGCAACGGTGGCAACAGTGGTGGCGGCCGCGGCAACGGCGGCGGGAACTGAACCGACCGCCCACGGTGCTTCGCCCACCTCACGAGGAAGGGAAACGCCGCTTCCGGGAGCGTCAGAGATGGTCGATAAATCCTCATCGTCACCCACGAGGTGACGCCGGACCTGACCCTGGCCACCGAATGGCACCGACGCTCGGGATCCACACGCTCACAGGCGATCCCCTCACGGTCGTCGCGCTGACCTCTCACCGTCCGCTGCCATCAACCATCCCCCAAAGGTTCGGGCACACCACGCTGCCACCATCGAGGAGCAACGGTGGGGTCCTCGAATCTCGTCGATTTTCTACATCGGGCGGCAGACCACCCGGACCCGACGGACGCACTCGGTCGAGGTCACCAGTGGCCGAGATTGCCTTGCCAGAGTGCCACGATGATGTACAGCGCAACAGCCAGTGGGTAGTACAGATTGCTCATCGTCGATCACCTTCACGCGGGGCCTCTCGACATCGGCTTGCCCCACCCGGACCGGGTACCCGCGTCGATGCCGCAGTACGCCTGCCACGCCGGCCACCTCACGGGTCAATCCCGCCGCGGCGGGGCACGAGTTCGAACCACGCGCTCGCTCCCCCGCGCAGATGCGGCTCCGGGTAACACAGGGCGAGGCCTTGCGCATCGAACGCGGTGAACCACTCCTCCCAGGAGATGTGCTCGAGCTCGCCGGGGCGGACCGCGGCAAAGTCGATATGCAGGGCGGCTGCGGTGTCGGTGGTCGTCGCCGTTCGTGCCGGTACGCCGTGATGCGCCTGAATCCAACCGCGGATCTCGTCGTGATCGGTGGTGATGTGCCGGTGTGAGGTCATGTCGGATCGGTCCTGGTTGGGGGCAGTCGTACGGGATGTGGGCTCGGGTTACCCGCGACAGCGCGACCTGAACCCACCATGCGAGCCGCAAGCCGACCCCCAGATTTCCGCGTCAACAGGCACCAGGCACAGCGATCCGGCTACGATCCGCGGTGTGACGCTCGGCGGTCTCACGCTGTCCCTTCTCCGGTTCCCCGACCGGCTGCTGCGCGTGCCCCGACAGCTGGTCGAGGTGATCGCGCAATCCCATCTCGACGAGCAGGCACACACTCGGCTCGTCTACGAGCGGTTCCTCATCGCCGGCGACCGCGCCGCCGCCTACCTGCTGGCCGACGAGAACGCGGCCCGCCGCGCCGACGCCCTGACTCGACACATCGCCGCCGTCCACCTGCTGTCGCCCGCGAGCACCAGCGGATCCGACACCGGGGCCTGATCCTGCTCGACGAGCAACGGGACCGCTTCTACGCGCGTCGCCACCACCGGCCGAACGGAATCGATCCCTCCTGGGCCACCTCTCATTCCGTCGGCTTGTCCGCGGTGGAAATGGTTCGACGCTCTCGCCACAGAGGACCGGATAGCGGCCGTCGTCTATTCGGGATCGGTAGTCGCCGCACGGTGGCCTCCTCCCGTGCCCGAGAAGGTTCACCGCCGGCAGCGACGGGCGCCCTGGGGCCGCTCCGGGTTGGAGCGCGCGTGAGCTGGGCATGCTTTGTGTGGTGGCACATCAAATCACGGGGTGTCCCGACAGAGCCGCACAAGGCGACCGCCGACACGGAGGTAACGATGAGCAAACCACTGACCGGCCCGGGACGCGACGGCGACCCGCGGCGCATGGAACCCGGAGTCGATAACCGCCCTGTCGACGACCGCCCTGTCGACGACCGCCCCGTCGCCGTCGCCGTCGAGGAGCGGGTGGTGACCAAGCCGGCGCGCACCAGCGCGGCCGCGGCATTCGCGCTCGCATTCAGGGTGGCCGCGTTCGTGTGTGTGTTGATCGTGATCCTGTCCCCGGTCGGGCTGGTGCTGGGCATCATCGGGTTGATCCTCGGGGTGATCGGCCTGCGGGCGGCCCGCCGGGTGGGGATCACCGGCAAGGGTGTGGCGATCGCCGGCCTGGTATTGAGCGGGCTGGCGATCGTCATCTCGATTGCCTTCGCCGCCGGGGTGGTCACCGTCCTCAACAACGACAGCGCCGTCGATCGGATCGAACAGGAAGTGGACAAGATGCGCGACACAGTCCCCGACAACGTCGAGGTCCCGCAGCCCTGACACCGCCCACAGCATCGGGCGCATCAAAAACAGTCCACCGATGAGTGTGGGACTCATCTGCCCTCGATCCTCTTTTATTCGAACGCGCGTCGGCAGCGGTCGATCATGTCCTCGGCACGGCGCCGGAAATCGGTCACGTTCACGCCGTCGAGTAGTTCGCCGAGGACGTCGAGTTCGGTGAGCCACCAGCCCATCTCTTCGATGCCGTCCTGTCGGCTGGGGCAACAGTGACTGAACCGCAGAACCGACCGCGAGTGACCGTCACTGGTGATGTCCCACCGCAGCACGATCTCCCCGCAGGCGTACTCGAGCAGGTTGGGCGGCCGGGCACGGCACGCCATGCCCGTGCCGACGCATTCGGGATGCAGCCGGCGAAGGACCCGCCACACCTCGTCACAGTTGTGGTGCAGACGGCGCTCGAGATGCAGCCGGTAGCGCCCGTTCTCGGTGACGGTGACGATATCGGTCATCGGCGGACAACCTCCGGCGCCCCGACCTTCGGATCAAAGTTAATCTTTCGCCGCGACTACCCAGGTTTGCGCGCGCGTAACCGACTGCGCGGGCTGCGGGCCCACCCTGACACGCACGACCCGGGGTCCCACCCACGAATGGGCTAACTGGTCAGTTGCGCGGTGTCTGCTCGCGCCTGCTGGGCTGCCTGTCGTTCGAGCCCGTAGCAGCCCGAACGCGAACCCGTTCTCGCCCGGTGTGGTGCCGGTCCGGGCACCGAGCGTGCGGAGGGTCTCGGCGGCCACGACGCTGTCCTGGTGCTCGCTCAGCACCGTCTGAATCTTCTTGTATTCGGCGGCCTTCTTTGTGGTCTTCTTCTTACCGAGGACCGGCCTGGCGAGTTCGGCGGCGTAGCGGGCCCGCTTGGCGGCCTTCCGCGCCCGATGCAGCGCCGCGTCATCGGTGTCGGCGACCACGGCAATCAATCTCTTGTCCGCCTTGCGCCCGGCCTTGCGGGTCGCCTTGCGGATGGAACGGGAATCGGCGGGCGCGATGAACGGTGGGCCGGTGCGGCACTGCGCCAATACGGCCATCAGTGCCCGGTAGCGGCCGCTGTCGAGGACCGCCATCGCATGCTCGAGGTGACGGTGTTGCTCGGCGAGCAGATCACCGTCTTCCCCATCCCAAAACCGTAGGGTCGGCGCACTCTGTCAGCGCTCTACAGAGCGAAAAGTGCCGGGGTGCGGAGATGCCGCCGTGTGCGACGATCTTGATCGGGGTGTCGTGGATGCCGGTGGCGCCGTCTTCGGGTTCCACGTCCGCGGGCTGATGCCTGTGCGTTGATCCCGGCGGCCGGAGCAGCCTCGTTGTTGTCGTCGGGGGTGTCGGTGTGGTCTGTGGAGGTCACTTCCGCCTCCGGCGGCGTTCGGGTTCGCGTTCGCTTCCAGATCCGCTGAGCAGCTCACTGAGCGTTTCCCCGACGCCCTCGAGGACACCTTTGGTCTTGGACTTCGTGCTGCCGCTGCCCTTGATGTCGGAGACGACGTCGGTCAGGCCCTTGGGTTCGCTGCCGATCTCGAGCCGGTTCACCGCCTCCGCGAAACGCAGGTACGTGTCGACACTGGCCACGACGATGCGGGCGTCGATCGTCAACAGTTCGATCCCGACCAGCGAGACCCGCACGTACGCGTCGATGACCAGGCCCTTGTCCAGGATGGTGTCGATGACGTCGGCCAGGCTGCTCGAGCTCGGTCCGCCTGTGGTCATAGCTGCGCTCCTTGTTTCCGGCTCCCGGAGGTTTTCGGTTGGGCGCTGCGCTTGCGGGGTGGCTCGTCACTGCGCCTGCGAGGCGGTCGTTCCTCGGCTGCTCTGCCGTCTCGTTGCCCTCGTGCGAGTGCCGGTGCGGTCCACCCCCGACCGGACTACCCGTAACAGCTCATCTTCAACCGGTGAAAAACCGGAACTGACTGGGAAATTCGTACGTGTGGCGGATGGACGAACGGGCCGCCTGGTCGGTTCCCGGTGATCGTCAACCGGGTGCGAGCCGCGTTTAGGGGCTGGTGTCCGAGTTGAGCGGCACGGCACCGGTCGCCCTCGTCCTCCCCCTCGTTCTCGGGCTGTTGCTAAGCCCGCCGGGAGGTTGCGCCGTAGCGAAGTTCCGGGCACGAAACTAACGGGACAAAGGATTAGTGACCCCCTGAACATCGACGTCGCCCTGCTCCTGCTTCTACTCCTCGGAGCACTCGCCGCCGCCGCGGCTACGCAGACCATCGTCAGGCAGACCAGCAAACGAGCGCCTGCTGGTCGACGGCGATCGCGCCGCCGCCCTCCTCGACGACGAGGCGCTGCGCCCGCGCCCGAGGGAGCATTATTCGTCGGCAACGACGCATGCAGCAGGACGCCCTCGCCTTCACGCAACAGCGGGCCCGGTTCGGTCAAAAACGGCCCCCGTACCCGAACGGCATCCACCCGGCCGCGGATGACAGCCGAAGATCGGTGTCACCGGCGGTCCACCGCATCGCGCGGAAAAGCCGAGGCGATCCGGTTCCGGTATTCCTCGGTCCCTCGAAGGAGACAGCAGTCGGCTCGGGGCCGGTAACCGCGCCGTCGCTGGCGGGGCGGTTGCCACCACGGGCGGTGACCAGCACCCGAAACCGACCAACGGGGTCACCCGGGATCTGCGCACTCTACGGTGGCCCCAGCGTCGGTCGATGTAACGGCACACGACGGAGGCCGATGATCGACATATGGACGAGAGACGACGCCCGGACCCGGACACCGCGCTGGGTTACCTCGAGCGGTTACCCGCTCTCGTGTTGCTCGAGCGGTTGCCGGTGCCCGTCCTCGCGGTGCAACACGACGGTGTCGTCGTGTACTCGAACCGGGCGTTCGAGCGGATGCTCGACTATCCACCGAACGAGGTCGATAGCCAGTTGATCGGTGATCTGATGCAGACGGCGTCCCCGGGCCCGTCGGCCGTGGCCGAGCTACGGGAGAGCGCCGGGAAACTCGTCGCGTTGACGCATCGAGACGGCTCGACCGTTCGCGCATTCGTCAGCGAGTCGGTGCTCGAGCGTCACGACGACCCCGTCACGCTCGTCTGCTTCCACGACGTCACCGAATTGCTGTGGGATGGTGCTCCCGCAAAGGATTTCGGTTGACGTTCCACACCAGCCACTCGGTCATCCCAACGGTCCGGGACTCGGAGCCCGTCTCAGCCGAGAGCAGTTCCTGATCCAGTGGTCGAATAGCGACGGTGGTGTCACGTCGGTGCAGTGTTCGGCGCTGAATCCGGTTTCCGCGGATCGACCCGGGGGTACTTGCGATGTATGGGTGCACGAGCGAGAACGGGCGGCCGGACACCCTCGCACCGAGGCGGCACAGTCGGCCACGGCACGACCACCGGCGGCGACAACCCGACCACCACAACCAAGCCGAAGGCCCGAGCATCCACGGCGGCGAAAAGGTTCGCGGCGACCGCCACAACCGAGGCGGGGCGGCTGCCGCGCAGGCGTCCGGCCGCCGCGACATCGACCAGAGCCACCTCGCGGCGCAGCAGCCCACGGACGGCGGAGCCGACGCCACGACCGAAGCGAACGGACACCGCCGCCGCGTCGGCCTCGGGCACACCCCGTCGGCGGCGCGCCGACGGCGAGGAGTCCTCCGGGCGTGCGCCGGCGCGGGCCACCACCGCGAAGCCGGCGGCCCGCACACATCCCCGAGGTGAGGGGCCGCGCACGTCCGCGCACCCGCGGTCCACCGCACCGACTCGCACAAGCCGACCGGACTCGTCAGCGAAGGACACCGACCGCGGCGGGTCCGCCGACACCACCCCGGGCCTGGTGTCGCGGTCGGTCGAGGCCGCCATCGAATGGCTCAAAACCCACCTTCACCGGCTGCTGGAGGCGGCGCGAGACCGCGGCGCCATGCTGACGGACAAAATCCAACAAAAGATCCAGGAGTGGATCAAAACCCTCGTCGACGAGGTCGCGCACGGCGGGGTGGGCATGCAAGCCGGACTCGAGGGCGTTCGGGCCGCCCTGACGGGCAAGAATCCGGTGTGGGCGGCGATCAAAGGACTGGCCTCCGGATTGAGCACCAAGGCCAAGATCGCCCTGCTCCTCCTCCTGACCCTCGGACTCCTCCTCGGGCCGGTACTGCTCGTGGTCCTGCTGCTGGCCCTGCTTGTCATGGCGATCGTCGCGGCGGTGCGGGCCGCCGCAGGCTGACCTGATCGACGGGCGGGCAGTACCGATTTCGTGAGCAGGCGGCACACGACGCTCCACAAAAAAATTCATCGCGACATTCCGCAACCATGCGATTCCGTCCAATTCCGTTTGCACAAGAACCCCCACGGAACGACCGTTAAGTACTTAATTCCCCTGCACGGCAACATCTCCGAGAGGTAATGCCATGCGCGGCCGCAACGGTTCGACACGGTCGCTGCAGGAGGCTCCGGGATCATCGACGGCCGGACTTTCTGCACGAGTGGATGCAGAAACGGGGCATCCGTGGGGTCGGCCGGAGTAGTGGTTGTGCTGGTGATTGAGCGTTCCCGGGTTGGGGTAGTCAAAAAACGCGCACCCCTACCGCGCACGGTCTTGCGGCACATCTCCGAAACGGTCCTGCGGCACATCTCCGAGGTTGGCGAGAGGTGCTAGGTGACCACTCGGCAAAAAAGGGGTTCCACGATGAACAACAAGACTCAGATGGCGGCCGCGATCGGTGCGGGCTATCTGCTGGGGCGCACCCGCCGGATGAAGCTGGCGCTGATGCTCGCCGGGGCCCGGACGGCCGGGCGCTTCCCCGGCGGGCCGCGGGAGCTGCTCACCCTCGGCACCAAGATGCTCTCGAATTCCCCGGAGGTCGCCAAACTCGGCGACACGGTCCGGAGTGAACTAGTCAGCGCGGCGAAGGCGGCAGCGGTCACCGCTGCCAGCCAGCGCATCGACTCGCTGAGCAACCGGCTGCAATCGGGCGGCCAGGAGATCACGGGCACCGTCGGTGATGCCACGGACAACGTCACCGATGTCACCAAGGTGAGCAGATTCGGTCGCAAGAAGCGCACTCGCTCGCGGGACGACGAGCAGCCCGGTACCGACGAACAGCCGGAGGACGAACTCGCCGACGAGGAAGACGAGGCCGACGACTACGAGGAGCGCGGCGAGGACGAGGCAGCGGCCAAGGACGAGGCAGGGGCCGAGGACGAGGCAGGGGCCGAGGACGAGGCAGGGGCCGAGGAGCCGGACGAAGACGAGGCCGACGAGGAACCGGCCCCCCGTAAGCGGCCCACGCCGCGCCGCCGGGCCTCGGGCACCGGCAGCACCCGGCCCACCGCGAGCAGATCGCGGACCGCGAAGTCAGACGAAGACGACGTAGAGGCTCCTGCCCGCAAACGCAGGACACGGGCCAAGGCCACCACTGATTCAGCGCCCGTCCGACGGGCACGGAGGTGATGGCGATGACGAGCGCCGCGAAGAAACTACAAGAGGCCGCACCGGGTGACGGGGACGGCGCGTCGAGCGTGCTGCAGGAAGCAATGCAGAGACTGGTCGGCACGGTCGCCGAGAAGGCACTGTCCTCGGTCTCGGACAAGGTGGCGAACACCTCCGGGCGGCTCACCGAGTACGCCGAGAACGGCGGCGAAGGAGGGCTGCTCGCCGCCCTCACCGGTTCCGAGAAATCGGATGACGATGAGTCGGATGACGATGAGTCACCGGACGAGTCCGACACCGGTGGCGGCTGGTGGGAGGGCGCCAAGCAGACGGTCAAGGACAAGGCGTCCGACCTCAAGGACGCGGTCACCGGCGGTGGTGGTGGCGGTAGCGGAAAAGGCAAGAAGCTGAAGTTGACCAACATCGTCGAAACGATCGATGTCGGGGTCCCGGTTCAGCTGGCCTACAACCAATGGACCCAATTCGCCGACTTTCCGTCGTTCATGAAGAAGGTCGAACGGGTCGAACAGGAATCGGACGAGAAGCTCGAGTGGAAGGCGCAGATCTTCCTGTCGCACCGAACCTGGGAAGCGACGATCCTCGAGCAGGTTCCCGACGAGCGGATCGTGTGGCGCTCGAAGGGCGCCAAGGGGTTCATCGACGGTGCGGTGACGTTCCACGAGGTGACCCCGGATCTCACCCGCATCGTTCTGATTCTCGAGTATCACCCGAAGGGGTTGTTCGAGAAGACGGGAAACCTGTGGCGTGCGCAGGGACGCCGAGCACGGCTGGAATTGAAACACTTTGCACGCCACGTCATGACGCAGTCGATCCTCCATCCCGACGACGTCGAGGGCTGGCGCGGAGAGATCCGGGACGGTCAGGTGGTCGAGCCCGAAGAGGACGAGGCGGAAACGGAAGACGAACAGGCCGAAAGCCAGCCGGACGAGGGCGAAGAGGACGAGGGCGAGGAGCCCGAGGCAGACGAGGACGAGTACGAGGAGCCCGAGGCAGAGGACGAGTACGAGGAGCCGGAGGAAACAGACGAGACCGAAGATGAGGAGCCCGAGGCAGAGGAAGACGAGGCTGACGAGGACGAGGGTGAGGAAGCGGTCGACGAGGAGGCCGAGGCGCCCGCGCCGGCCCGCCGCGGCCGTCCGCGCAAGACCGCGGCCGCGAGTGAACCGCCGAAACGCCGTGGCCGCCCACGCAAGACCGCGGCGTCGGGTGAAGACACTGCACCGGCACGCCGTGGCCGTCCACGCAAGACCGCGGCCACCAAGTCCGCCGCCTCGAGGCGAGGAGCCCGCCGATGACCACCGGTGGGCCCAGCTCGAGCAGCCTCGCCGACGTCATCGACACCATCCTGGACAAGGGTCTGGTCATCGACGCGTACGTGCGGGTCTCGCTGGTCGGGATCGAACTGTTGACGATCGACGCCCGCATCGTCGTGGCCAGTGTCGACACGTATCTGCGGTTCGCGGAGGCGGTGAACCGGCTCGAGATCGGCAGCGAACCCAAGGGCCTGTCCGACCTGGTGGGCGGCGCCACTGAGGGCGGTGCCAAGTCGAAGACCAAGGGCGCGCTCGAGGCTGCCGGTGACAAACTCGGTGACCTCCTCGGCGGCGGAGAAGAGGAGCCCGAGCGCGAGCGGGTGTCACGTAAATCCAGCAGAGGGGACAAGTGATGTCCACGTCGAAGCAGGCCGATGCGTCGGATCAGGCTGCCGATGCGTCCGAAGAGCCGCGTACCACCGGCGTCTACGTCTACGGCATCGTGCCCGCGGATGTGGAGACCGAAGACGACGCGGTCGGCGTCGACGACTCGCGGGTGAGCACCATCAAACACGGCGACATCGCGGCGCTGGTCAGTGAAATTTCGGTGGACCGGCCGATCGGTAAACCCGCGGACCTCCAGGCCCACGCCCACCTGCTGGACGGTGTTGCGCGGGTGGCACCGGTACTGCCGCTGCGGTTCGGGGCGGTCCTGACCGACACCGACGCGGTGAAGGACGAACTGCTCACCGCGCACGCCGACGAGTTCGCCGCCGCCATGGAGGAACTCGAGGGTAAGGCCCAATACGTGGTGAAGGGCCGCTACGTCGAACACGCAATCCTGTGGGAGGTGATCGGCGAGAACGAGCGGGCCAGCGCCCTGCGCGACACGATCCGGGACCAGCCGGAGGCCGCCACCCGCGACGCCCGGATGGCCCTCGGCGAGATCGTGGCCAACGCCATCGTCGCGAAGCGGGAGGAAGATACGGCCACGGTGGTCGAGGCCCTCGACTCGCTGGCCGACTCGGTCAACGTCCGCGAACCCACCCACGAGGAGGATGCCGCCCAGGTGGCGGTCCTGGTCGAGGTTGCCCGGCAGGACGAGCTCGAGCAGGCGGTGGGAGCGTTGGCGGAGCAGTGGGACGGCCGGGTCGAGATGCGGCTGCTCGGACCGCTCGCCGCCTACGACTTCGTGCTGTCCCCGACGCCGGAGGGCTGAGGCGATGGGACTGCTCTCGTTCATCGTCACCCTGCCGCTCGCGCCGGTGCGTGGGGTGATCTCGCTGGCCGAGTTGATTCAGCGGCAGGTCGAGGAGGAACTGCACGATCCCGCCAGCGCCCGCCGCGCGCTCGAGGAGTTGGACGAGGCCCGCGAGCGGGGTGAGATCTCCGCCGAGGAGGAAGAGCAGGCGCAGCAGGCCATCCTCGACCGAATGACCGGAACGGCTCAGCCCACCACTCCGGAGAGGGAGTGAGCAGGTCATGGCGCAGGAGCAGCCACCGACACTGCCGGCGCAGGACATCGCCGAGCTTGCGGTGCGGGACATCACCCAGCTGACGGGCAAGAAGCCGCTCGGTGCGACGTCGGTGATGCCGACCGACGACGGGTGGACCGTGGAAGTGGAAGTGGTCGAGGATCGGCGCATCCCGTCCTCGACCGACCTGCTCGCCCTGTACGAAGTGGTGTTGGATATGGACGGAGAGTTGTTGTCCTACCGCAGAACCCGCCGCTACAGCCGCGGTGCCGTTGACCAGTCATGACCCTGTCCGGCGCGAACTCCGGGCGCCTTCCGCAGAGCCCCACCGGCGGGATGGGTGGCGGGCACCAGTCGACGAATCTCGGGGAAATCCTCGAGCGGGTACTCGACAAGGGCCTGGTGATCGCCGGGGACATTCAGGTCAACCTCCTCGACATCGAACTGCTGACGATCAAGGTGCGGTTGGTCATCGCGTCGCTGGAGACGGCGAAGGAGGTCGGGATCAACTGGTGGGAGAACGATCCCTGGCTGACCGGCAAGAGCAGCGACCTCGAACTCGAGAACCGACAACTCAAGGAGCGCATTGCCGCACTCGAGTCCGACCGGACGGTGCGTCCCGAGGTGGAGTCGGGTAGTCCGATCGAGGTGGAGGGCAGGCGGCGAGACGACGATGACCGCGAGTGACGACGGGGGGTGGCCGTGCGGCATCACCTCCGACAGCGTCGACGATGCCCGACCGGCCGGGGTGACCGGACTGGCCGGCGAACCGGTCCGCACCGACGAACTTGCCGACGAACTTGCCGACGAATCCGCCTCGGCCGTCGCGGCACTCGACACCAAACATGAGAGTGTGACTCTGGAGATGACCGGACCGTGGCCCCCGTACTCCTTCGCGGGGATCGATCGGACGAATCCATGAGCGACATGGTCCCCGCGGTCCCCGCGGACGACACTCGCCGCATCGCCCTCGTCGACCTGCTCGACCGGGTGCTCGGTGGCGGCGTCGTCATCACCGGCGAGATCACGCTGTCGCTGGCCGACGTGGACATGGTGCGGATCTCGCTGCGCACCCTCATCGCCTCGGTCAGCGCCCTGGAGCCGGCTCCGAAGGGGCCGGATACCACCGATGACTGATCCCGGACAGTTTGCGCAAGCCCCGCCGAGCTGGACGCCTAACCGGGGAGGGCCACCGTGTACTGCCGCAACGTATCGGGGCGCCGACCCGAATCGGTCGAACGTGGCCCGGTCACCCTGGTTCTCATCCTCGTCGAATTGCTGCGTCAGCTGATGGAGCGGGCAGGCCCTGCGCAGGGTCGAGCACGGAGATCTCAGCGACGAACAGATCGAGCGGATCGGGACGACACTGATGTGCTCGAGGACCCGCATGGCCGAAGGGTGGGATCGGTTCGGGTTGACTCCGAGGACCTCAACATCGACCTCGGACCACTCGGGCCGCTGCTGTCCAACGAATAACCGAGATCACTCAATTTCTGTCCCACCACGGTGGCAGCTCCGTCCGGACGCCGACCCGTGACACAGCTACCGTTGAGGGTGTCGCCGCGCCCAGACCGCGCGGTGGCCCAATACCCCGCCGGATGAACCCCCCGGCGGGGTCACGGAACGGCCGGAGCCGGCGAGGGCGCTGGCGGACTGAGACCGCGCCCGTCGGTGAGAGCACCGCGGACAGACACCTCGAAACCGCGTGAAGTAACCGATGCTGAACCCCGAGCTCACTGGACGTGATCCCCGTCCGCTGGGCGGATGTGACGGTCGGGTGGACTGTGCGCCTTCCGATCTCGATCTTCAGGGGCGGTGTGGCCCAGTGCTGATCCTCATCCCACGATGATCAGCACACCGACGAACGCGACCACGATAAGAGAGGCGGCCACACAGACCGTCCACGCCCGTATCGCGACCCGGTGCCAATCCCGTCCGCCATGCCGTGACTCGACCGTGAGCACCCGCGTCCCCGGGTCGGATGCAACCTGATCGGCCCGTTCCGGCCCCTGCCTGCGAGACGCCGCGTCAGCGGTGACCGCCGCGGCGAAAGATGCTGCGACCACGATCAGCGTGGCAGCGAGCACCGCGACCACCCAGAACAGGTTCATACCGAGCACTGAAAAACTTCCTTGGTTGCCGAGGGCGACGGTCGCTGACGCGATCGATCACCCAACCCCGCCCCGCCCATGTATCGCCACGACGGCCCGTTGTGTTGCGCGGCGCCGAACGCGGAAGCAGATCCGGCACCCACGCCACACCGGATCGATCCAGTCCCCTGGTCCTGATTCACCCCAGGGATTTCGCACATTTTGATCACTCGTCCATTTCCTATTTTGATCACTCGTCCAAATGAATTTGGTCTTTCGTTAAGTCCGAAATCGTGTCCAATTTCGGTTTCGGTGAAACGACGAGGGCACCTCCGAGCGATATGCAGGTAAGCGGGATGGATGATCTCGTAAACGACAACAGGTAAGAGGAGTGAAGGGTTCATGGGTTCTGCAGGTATTGACCTCTCGATCGCCTTCGAGGCGTTCCTGAAGTGGCTCAGTGTGACATTCGGCGGCGGCATCGGAATCGGCTGATCGGCGTATACACCCTGGAACGGCGGCGGCTCGGTTCACCAGGTGGGAGCCGAGCCACCGCCATGAGCGGCGACTCATCCCGAAACCAGATCAAGAATTACTCCCCGGTGCATACCGCCGCAGCACAGCTTTCGGCACCTCACATATAGAAGACATCGCCGTCGAAAGTGACCCCTCAAGAAGGAGTGATCGTCATTCAACAACGGGCTCGCGTGACCCGGAATAGCGTATTGCAGCGTGCGGCCGAAGAATTCGACCGAAACGGGTATGTAAACACGACTTTGGAGATCATCACCGGGCACTCGGGCGTCGGCAAGGGCGCGGTGTACCACCATTTCACGTCGAAACCGGCCCTCGCCGACGCGGTCATCTCCGAGGGGATGAACCGCATGGGCCATCTTCGCTCGCGGCTGATACGCCGCCATCCCCGTGCCGTCGAAGCGCTCATCGAGCTCTCCTACACCCTGGCGGATGCGGGTCGAAGGGAGGCGATGGTGCGGGCCGCGTTCCGGTTGGTCCGCGAGATCGGCGACAGCAGCGGCCATCTTCGTACCACGACCATCCACACTTGGACCGAAGCGTTTCGGGGCCTGGTGGAGCGGGCCATCGCGAGGGAGATTTCCGGGCGGGCCTCGATCCGCAGGAGGTCGCCGAGGTACTCATCGCAGTTGCCTACGGTGCCCAGCTGCACGCCACCGGGACCGGCATCCCCGACGCGGGGGCCCGCCAGGGGTGGATGAGAGTTGGCGGGTGCTGCTGCCCGCGCTCACCACCCCAGAAGACGAAACGTACTTCCTGCACTTCGCGCACCGCCGCACACCAGTCACCGCCGCACCCACGGACACGCCGATCGATCCTGATCCCGAACACCCGGTCCCACCGGTCGCATCCCATGTCGGTCCGTCGCGCGACGGAGTATCCGGTGCGGCGCGATCCACGGTGCCCACGAATCTCCGACCGATGAGGTCGGCCCCATGAAGGAATCCGTGACCGCTCCCGGGAACGGACGCGACACCATCGGTTCCGCACCAGCGGGCGAACAGACCGACGAGTACCTCGCCCGCGCCGTGCCCGCGGCTCTCGCCGCGGGCATGTCGTGGGAGCAGGTCGCCACCCGACTCGGCGTACCGCCGTCGCCGACGTCCGATGGGCCCCCCGACCGACCAGGACTGGCAGAACGCAATCGCGGCCCACGAGAACGCCCGGGCGCAGCGCATCCACGCCCCCCGACGGGTCGCAGCACCAAAATCGGACCACACGGTCATCGCGCGCTGAAGGCCCGCCGGCGGCCGATGCCGAGAGAGCGATGAGCGCCCTTTCAGGGGCCGACAGCCCCAGCACTACGGAGTCGGCACCATGGGGCATCAGCGGAGTCACCTCTGACACAAGGGTTTGACCTGCACTTTCAGGGGAATTCTGAGGTGTTCACAGAATGGGTTCCTGAACTTCGACGGTGGTCCCGGACGACGTGACGCGCCGCATGTTCACCCCCCGTTCGCTACAGGAGTCGGGGACTCTCAGGATGAGGTGAGCAAGGTGAAGAAGAAGAGCGCGGCGCGCATGGCAATCGCATCGGCCGTCATCGCTCCCGCGATCGCGCTCGGGACGGGTACCGCAACGGCAGTGCCGCACTGAGCGTCGCGGCAGCAAGTTCGGGGGAAGTAACTGTCACCGTGCCGGACAAGGAAAACTGGACCTGCTTCGGCTTCGACTCGGGGTTCAATTTCAAGACCGGGGCCTTCGCCCCAGGTGTCGGCAGGCTGGGCGGCTTCGCGAAGGGATCCAACGTGACCGTCGTCTGCTTCGGCAACCAGGCCCCGTTCTTCTTCACCGGGAGCGTGACCGTGAAGTGACCAGCTCGGCTCAGCCGGACCTGTCGCCGTAGGCATCTGGAAGCTCAGTCGGCCGCATGCGGCCGCTCAGCCAGTTGTCCTGGCCCCCGGACCGGATCCCCGGGTTCCGGGCTCGATGGTGAGGTCAGCGGTATCGGCGAAGACCAGACGCCCGTCGTCTAGGGCAACCGCCCACCGATGCACGGGCGCCCAGTCGTGCCCGCGTTCGGCGGTGTCCGTCAGGTCGGAGTAGTCCTCGACGATCGCGCCGGCCTCGGCGTGTCCGAATTGTCTCTGGACCAACACCCGGGTACCCACGGTCAAGGTTCGGGGCTCCGGTTGCTTGCGGTTTTTCTCGGGCATGCGTGTCGAACCTTCTCCCTCGGCGGTGTTCGCCGAACATAAGCATGACCCCTCAGTGTCCGTCAGTGCGATGGATGGCGGGCAGACCAGGGACGCGGCCTAGGGGTACGGGACCGGACGATCTACGACGGCGAACCCTCCACCGTCGTTTCCGACCACGTATATGGGGTAATCCAGGGTCGAGGCCGCCGGGTCGATGGCCCACTCGCGGCGAAACGAGGTTCAGCGTGATCATTCTCGGACTGATTCTGCTCGTGATCGGATTCGTGGCGCATATCTCGATCCTGTGGACCATTGGCATCATCCTGTTGGTCATCGGGGTCATCCTCGCGCTGCTCGGGGGCACCGGCCGCGCCGTCGGCGGCCGCCGTCACTGGTTCTAAAGGCCGGACACCCCGGCACCCTGCGCACTTCTCTCTCCGCATGCAAGCTGGTCGGCGGCGGTGGGAACCCGGGTGCTCCCCCGGTTCGGGAGCACGCCAGCGATACCCGACCAGAACGTGGGTAGTGGAGGAGTTGGATCGCTGCGGCGGTTCCTGACATGAACAACGGCACTCGCTCCCTCGAAGGCACGTAATGCAGAAGCGGGCGGAAATCACCGGTGCGGCGCCGCTACGCGCAGCGGCGGCGGTGTTCGCCCGCGTCGGCTACGCCGATGCCCGGCTCAACACCATCACCACACGCGCTCAGGTCAGCAAGGGGGCGTTGTACGACCATTACAGCTCCAAGGAAGACCTTGCCCGCGCGGTCATCGAGGCGGGCAGTGCCCGGTTCCAGCTCGCGTGCCGCCCGTTTCTCACCTCCCGGATACCCGCGTTCGAGGCGCTGATCGGCATCTCGTCCCTGTTGGTCGATCCGGCCGTCAACGACGTTTCGTTGTGGGCGAGGACTTCTCGTTCGAAGAATCCGGTGGCGAGGTCGGACAGTGCTTTGACCTCCTCGTCGTGCCAGGACGGGACGTACTTCTTCATGGATGTTCCTTGTGATGTTCCGTGTGATGTTCCGTGTGCGGTGCTGCGCGGTGGCACCGTCGCATGCATGAGTGTGGGCCTCGCTGTGAGCGGTGTCCGCCGGTTTGCGTGCCGGCTTCTACACGGCCTGCTTTTCGGCTCGGGCGGTCAGCGGGTACGCCTGGAGGAGCTTGTGCAGTTCCTGGTGGTATGTCGCCACGTTGGCGACCTTGATCTGTTCGTATCCGCGGATGAGGTCGGGCAGTTCGGCGATCTCCACCGCCGCGGTGAGGCTGTGCGGGTTGAGCAGGTGCAGGAGTTGCTCGATGGTTTCGCGGTATTCGGTGATCAGCTCGCGTTCCATCTTCCGGATGTGATGGTAGCCGAACACATCGAGCTTGGTGCCGCGGATCTTGCGCATCCGGTGCAGGGTCCGGAATCCGGGGTTGATCCAGGATCCGAGTGAGAGTTTGTTCTTCATCCCCATTGCGCGCAGCATCGGGGGATGCAGGCGCACTGAGTGTTTCGCGCTCTTGCCGAAGGTGTCCTTGATCGCGGTGTCGAAGGCAGGATCGAGGGCGAGACGTGCGACTTCGTACTCGTCCTTGTAGGCCATGAGTTTGAACAGGTTCTTCGCGACTGCCTCGGCCAGCACGGCGGAGTGTCCGGCCAGCGTAGCCTCCTGCCGGCGTACCGATTCCACGAACTCGGCGTAGTCGCGGGCGTAGTCGGTGTCCTGGTAGTCGATGAGTTCGGCGGTGCGTAGCTCGACGATGCGGGCGAGTTCGGAATCGGTTGCGGCCCGGACCGTGCCGGCGAGGGCGAGGGTCTGGGGGGACGGAGCGGCCGGTTCGAACACTGCCCGCCGGTTGCCGTCGATGGCGGCGGTGAGGGCGTCGGGGTCCGCGATGGCCTGGCGGCCGCGGCGGAATGCCTGCAGATTCGCCTCGATCGAGACACCGTTGAGGGTGATTGCCTGCTCGATCGCGGCCGCGGTGATGGGGAGGACACCGGTCTGGAAGGCGGCTCCGATCAGGAGCATGTTCGTGTACTGCTCGTCGTCGAACAGCTCACGCGAGAGCAGGGCCGGGTCGAGGTAGATCGCGCGGGAGGTGGCACCGTCGATGGCGCTGCGAATGGTGCTCAGTTCCGGGAAGTGCACTGCGGTGTCGACGATCATCTGACCGGTGGGGATTTCGGTGGTGGAGACGACGGCGACGGTGTCGGAGCTGTTGGCCACCTTCAAGTTGTTGGGGTCGGTGGCGACGAGGGAGTCGCAGCCGAGGTAGAGGCCGCAGCGTCCCTGGCCGATCTTCGAGGCGCCCTCGCGTGGTTCGGCGCTGATCTTCAGGTCCGACACCACGGCCCCGCCCTTTTGGGCCAGGCCGGTCTGGTCGAGGCTGCGGACGAACTTGCCGTCGATCACGGCGGCGGTGGCCAGGATCTGCGCGACGGTGATGACACCGGTGCCGCCGACGCCCATGATCCGCATCCCGAACTGGTCGTCGATCGCCGGCACGTCCGGGTCGGCGATCAGGTCGGCGGCGATGGCCGGGACGGGGGTGCGCTGTTCCCTCGGGCCGGGGGTGATGGTCACGAAGGACGGGCAGTCCCCTTTCAAGCAGGAGTAGTCGAGGTTGCAGGAGGATTGGTGGATCGTGGTCTTGCGGCCGAATTCGGTGTCGGTGGGGTGCACCGACAGGCAGTTGGACTTCTCCCCGCAGTCGCCGCAGCCTTCGCAGATGCGTTCGTTGATCATCACCCGGGTGGTCGGGGTGGGCAGTGTGCCGCGCTTGCGCTTGCGGCGCTTCTCGGCGGCACATTCCTGGTCGTGCACCAGGACGGTGACCCCGGGGATGGCCGCCAGTTCCGTCTGGACGTCGACGAGGTCGTCCCGGTCCCGGATCTCGACGCCCTTGGGGAGTTTCAGTGCGCTGATGCGCTTGGGGTCTTCGGTGGTGACCACGACCTTCTTCACGCCTTCGGCCAGGAGCAGCCGGGTGATCCGGTCCAGCGGCATGGCGCCGACCGGGTCCTGTCCGCCGGTCATGGCGACGGTGGCGTTGTAGAGCAGCTTGTAGGTGACGTTCTCTCCGGAGGCGACGGCGGCGCGCAGCGCCAGGCTGCCCGAGTGCATGAACGTGCCGTCGCCGATGTTCTGGACGAGGTGGTTTTCCTCGAGGAACGGGGCCATGCCGATCCATTGGGCGCCTTCGCCGCCCATCTGGGTCAGCCCGATGACGTCGCCGACCTGCTTGTCGTCCATCATCATCACCATGGCGTGGCAGCCGATTCCGCCGCCGATCAGCGTGTCGGGTGCCACTTTGGTCGAGGAGTTGTGTGGGCAGCCGGAGCAGAAGTAGGGGGTGCGGCTGAGCAGCGGCAGTGCGATCTTCGAGGTCCGGGGGCGCTGCTTCCACTGCTGGACCGGTTCGATGCCGTATTCGTCGCCCAGTCGGCGGCTGAGGGCGTTGGCGATCAGGTCGGCGTCGAGCTCTCCGAAGATGTTGACCAGGGATTTGCCGTTCGGGTCGGTCTTACCGATGACCACCGGGGCGTTGGCGCGCCGGTAGAGGATGTCGCGGACCGCGGTCTCGAGGAACGCCCGCTTCTCCTCGAGGACGATGATCTCGCCGAGCCCCGCAGCGAACCGGTGCACGATCTCGGGGTCGACGGGGTAGATCATGCCGAGCTTGAGGATGCGGATCCCGTACCGGCGCAGGTCTGCAGGTCCGAGACCGAACAGTGAGAGTGCCTCGCGCAGATCGAGATACGTCTTCCCGGAGGTGACGATGCCGATCCGGTCGTCGGGCCCGGATTGCGCGATGTCGTTCAGTTTGTTGATGCGAGCGTAGTCGAGCGCGCGGGGCAGTCGGTCCATCATCTGGCTGCGTTCGAGGGTGAGCAGGTTGGGGCCGACGAGGTTGGCGTTCGGGGTGTATGTGCTCGGTCCGATATCACCGAAGCTCGGGTCGATCCGGTCGGGGTGCACGGCGGCGGAGCTCGCGCCGTCGGCGACGGCGGTGACGATTTTCAGTCCCGACCACAGGCCGGTGAACCGGGACAGGAACGGTGCATGCAGCCCGTAGTCGAGCACCTCCTGGGAATCGGCCGGGTAGAGGGTGGGGATGAGCAGATCCGCCATGGCGACCTCGGACGCGCACGCCAGGCTCGAGGACTTCCCGCCCGGGTCGTCGCCGACGAGGGCGACGGCGCCGCCGTGCGGATCGGTTCCGACGAGGTTCGCGTGCCGGATGGCATCGGAGGCGCGGTCGAGTCCGGGGGACTTGCCGTACCAGTACCCGGTGACCCCGTCCGAACGCAGATGTCCGATCTGCGGCGCCATCTGAGTGCCGAGCACGGCGGTGGCGGCCAGTTCTTCGTTGACACCGGGACGGTGCACGAGGTCGAACTCGTCGAGAAGCTTGCGTTTGCGGGCGATTTCGAGGTCGTACCCGGCCAGCGGTGATCCTTCGTAGCCGGAGACGAAGGACGAGGTGCGGTGGCCGCGCCGCCGGTCGAGGATGGCCCTGTCCCGTAGCACGCGTACCAATGCCTGGATGCCGGTCAGGTAGACCGAGCCTTCTTCGAGGACGTAGCGGTCGTCGAGCGAGAACGTGGACGGGCGGGTCTGCATGGTGGAGGACAAGGCGGTGTTCCTTCGTGTGATGTCGACGTCGGCGGTCAGGCGGGGGCAGTGCCCGGAGTCAGCCCGGCGACGAGTTCTTCCAGAGTCGCCGCCGCGTCGATGCGGTCGATGAAGGCGACTTCGGTGCGGTGAGCGTTCTCGCAGTGCTCGACGACGCGTGGGACGTCGAAGAACGGGATCACGCAGACCCCGTCGATGTCGGCGACGATGTAGTCGCCGGGGTGGACCAAATGCCCGAACAGGGAGACCTGGCCGTTCATCTGCACGGTCTCGTAGCGGTAGCGGGCGGCGGCGGGATTCCGGGTGGCACTCCATACCGGCAGACCACTGGCGAGGATGGAGGCCGTGTCACGGATCGCGCCGTCGACGACGCATCCGGCGATCTCCGCTTTCACGGCCCAGCGGGCGGACAGGGCACCCATCACCGCGCCGGACCGCGATCCCGAACAGTCCATGACAGCGACGTCGCCGGGGCGGCCCAGGCCGTAGAGGTCGCGGTCACCGAAGGTGGTGCCGCGCCCGGTTTCGCGGTTGCCGGTCACGTCCCCTCCGAGAGGGACATATCGCAAGGTCACCGCGGGGCCGCACATCCGCGCGTCGGCCGCCACCGGTGGCAGGTCTGTCGCGGTGATCGCTGCGCCGATGCCGAGTTCGTCGAGGGCGTCGGCGACGGCGGACGCGACGTCCGGTATCGACAGCAACCGGGTCGAATAGTCTTCGACGTAGCGCGGGATCTCGGTGGTGAGGATCTTCGACGGCGGAACGGTGCCGGTCATGCGCGCTCGGCTGTCGGTGAGGTCGGTGTCAGCCACGGCGTGCTCCTTCCATCGCGACCCGGCGCGACGTCGGCAGGGTGCGCCGGCGGGCCGCCTCGTAGGTGTCGATGTCTTCGACATCGCGCAGGGTCAGGCTGATGTCGTCGTAGCCGTTCAGCAGCCGCCAGCGGGCGTTGTCGTCCAGGTCGAACGGGTAGGTGGCACCGCTCGCACGGACCTCCCGTCGGACCAGGTCAACGGTGATGGGGGCCTCGGGTCTGCTGTCGATCGTGTCCCAGAGTTCGTCGATCACCGACTGCTCGAGCGTGACCGTCAGCAGCCCGTTCTTTAGGGAGTTGCCGCGGAAGATGTCTCCGAACCGCGGGGCGAGGACGGCCTTGAAGCCGAAGTTCCGCAGCGCCCAGACCGCCATTTCCCGGGACGATCCGACACCGAAGTTCTCCCCGGCCACCAGGATCGTCGCGTTCCGGTAGCTGGGTCGATTGAGCACGAACTCCGGGTCGAGACGCCAATCGTGAAGCAAGGCATCCCCATAGCCTTCCTTGGTCACCCCGGTGCAGAACCGCGCCGGGATGATCTGGTCGGTGTCGACATCGGAAACCCGCAGCGGCGCAGCGATTCCGGTGTGTTCGGTAAAACTCTTCATGGGTGGTCAGTCCTCCAGGTCTGCGGGCGCCGTGAGGCGTCCGGTGATCGCGGTCGCGGCGGCCACTGCGGGTGAGACCAGGTGCGTCATCACACCCCGCCCCTGCCGGCCCTCGAAGTTGCGGTTGTTGGTCGACGCCGCCCGCTGGCCTGGGCGTAGTCGGTCGTCGTTGAGCGCCACGCACATCGAGCACCCGGAGTACCGCAGCGGGGCACCGGCCGCGGCGAAGATCTCGGCGAGGCCTTCCTCCACGGCCTGCGCGCGGACGGCCTCCGACCCGGGGACGACGAGAACGTCGACCCCGGGCGCGATGCGCCGGCCCTCCCACACGGCGGCCACCTCCCGCAGGTCCTCGATCCGGCCGTTGGTGCACGACCCGATGAACACCGCATCGACCGCGATGTCGCGCAGCGGCGTTCCCGGAGTCAGCTGCATGTAGGCCAGGGCGCGTTCGGCGGCGGCGCGATCCACCGCGTCGACGAAGGTGCCCGGGTCGGGGACGTTGGCGTGGAGTGGCAGGGACTGGGCAGGGTTGGTTCCCCAGGACACCCGAGGGGTGATGGTGCCGGCGTCGAGGTGCACTTCCTTGCCGAAGACGGCGTCGTCGTCGGAATGGAAGGTCCGCCAGTACGCGGCCTCCTCCTCGAACGCGGCCCCGGACGGCGCGTGCGGGCGGCCGCGCAGATACTCGATGGTGACGTCGTCGGGGGCGATGAGACCGGCCCGGGCGCCGGCTTCGATGGACATGTTGCACACCGTCATCCGGCCTTCCATGGATAACGCACGAATGGCCTCACCCTGGTACTCGATGACGTGGCCCTGCCCGCCGCTGGTACCGATCTGCTCGATCACCGCGAGGATGAGGTCCTTCGCCGTTGCTCCCGGTGGCAGCTGACCGTCGACGACCACGCGCATGTTCTGCATCGGCGCCATCGGCAGTGTCTGGGTGGCCAGAACGTGCTCGACCTGGCTGGTGCCGATGCCGAAGGCCAGGACGCCGAAAGCGCCGTGGGTGCTGGTGTGCGAGTCACAGCAGACCAGCGTCATCCCGGGCTGGGTCAGTCCGAGCTCGGGACCGATGACGTGCACGATCCCCCGCGCGGAATCCCCGAGCGAATACAGCTCGATACCGAAATCCCGGCAGTTACGCCGAATGTGGTCGAGCTGCTCGACCGCGCCCGGGTCGGTGATCATCCGCAGCACGTCGTCGGTCGGTGTGTTGTGATCCTCGGTGCCCAGGGTCAAGTCGGGGCGGCGGACGGTGCGGCCGGCGGCACGCAGACCGGCGAAGGCGGCGGGGGTGTTCACCTCGTGCAGCAGGTGCATGTCGATGTAGACCAAGTCCGGTTCACCCTCGGCGGAGCGCACCACATGGCTCCTCCAGATCTTGTCCGCCAGCGTGTAGCCCATGATCAGCACCCGTTCCTTCCTAGCCAGCATTCGCCATCGACCCACAGTGGTGAGGCGGAGTGTGCAGAGCGGCCGTCCGTCGACCGGACCGCCGTGCTCGATGTGACCCACAACATACGCAGACCTGTACCGTGAGATAAACACACGCGCAAAAAATGATGCCAAGTGCTCAACTATGGATGGCCTCGGAACAACCGGATGCGCATTTGGACTACTTTCCCGCCCTCACGACAGGAGTACCAGTGGACGGCTTCGACAAACTCGACCTCGACATCCTCCGACTCATCGTCGAAGAACCCCGCGCAGGCGTGCGCGAGTACTCCCGCCGACTCAACATCGCCCGCAACACCGCCCAGGCCCGGATCACCAAACTCGAAAAAGCAGGGGTGATCGTCACCTGGCGCCCTCAAATCAATCTCGCCCCGCTGGGTTACGCCGTCATGGCGTTCGTGCACGTCCACATCGCCCAGAGCCAGGTCAACGAAACCCTGGAGCGGCTGACCGCGATCCCCGAACTCATCGAGGCCAACACCGTCTCCGGTGAAGGAGATCTACTGTGCCGCTTCGTCGCCCGAGACAACTCCCATTTCGAGGACGTCCTCCAGTCGGTCATGAAGACCGAAGGCGTCCTGCGCACCCGCTCCGAGATCGTCCTGAGCCGGCGCATCTGGCCCCGAACCATTCCGATCGTGGAGAAACTGCGGGCAGAAAATTGATTTGCCGGATCCCGGGATAGCCGAGCTTCTGGCTCGCTGCTCGCGATTCAGTTGAACCATCCGCCACGCGAGGGCCGGGATACTGAGCTATTGGCTCAACGGCCCTGACCGCGACTGGTTCACGTTGAGCAACTGGATGCTTTCTCGGCGGGCCAGTTGATTCTGTGACCGCCATCACCCTTCAATAGCGGGGCACGGCAACGCCACCTGCGGTCCCCGGCGGATCAGGCGTCGCCGCCATCGGCTCACTGCCACCGATTCACACCGGCAGGCGGCTCGGATCCCCGGGCATCCACCGAAAGGGTTACCTCCGATGCTCTACTTCATCTCGATCGCGGCGTTGATCGCCCTGTTCGCGATCGGCACCATGACACCCATCAACATGGGGGTCTTGGCGTTCGCCGCCGCCTTCGTGATCGGCGGCTGGCTGTCCGGACTATCCATGGACGACATCTTCGGGTTCTTCCCCGGCAGCATCTTCACCATCATCGTCGGGATCACCCTGCTGTTCGGAATCGCCCGGGTCAACGGCACCGTCGACCTGATCGTCGCCGGGGCACTCAAACTCGTCCGAGGCAAACGCTGGGCCATCGTCTGGCTGATGTTCTTCCTCGGCGCCGGCCTGATGACGATGGGCTCGGTACTGGCAGTCGGGATGCTCGCCCCCATCGCCATGCCGATCGCCAAGCGCTACAAGATCGACCCCCTGCTGATGGGGATGATGATCAGCCACGGCGTGCTCGGTGCCGCCTTCTCCCCGATCACCGTCTACGGCGCATTTACCAACGGCTGGCTCCAGTCCGCCGGCCTGCCCACCAACCCCCTCGCCCTGTATGTCATCCCCCTCGGCCTCAGCTTCGTACTCGCACTCGGCCTCTTCCTCGTCCGCGGCCGTGACCTGCTCTGCACGGACGACCAAACCATCGATGTCGACGACCTCGCCGCCGACAACCCCACCATCGCAGGAAGTCCCACACCGCAACCACGCGGCGGCGACCTCGTCACCACCGGAGCAAACACCGGCCAGCACGGCACCTCCGCCAGACACGGTGCCGGCCCCATGGTGCTGACCACCGAATCGCCGCAGCCCGGACGCGAACCGGACCGGCTCGAGGAAATCGAATCCACCGGATTCACCCCGCTGCGTGTCCTCACTCTCCTCGGCATGGTCGCCCTGCTCATCGGATCCGCCGTTTTCCAGATCGACGTCGGCGTGTGCTCGATGGTCATCGCGGCCATCCTCCTCGTCCTCGCACCCAACAAGCACAAGCCCGCCGTCAACAACGTCACCTGGTCCGCGGTACTCCTCGTCTGCGGAATGCTCACCTACATGAGCGTGCTCAAGGCCAACGGCACTCTCGAGTTCCTCGGTGACGCGGCAGCCTCCCTCGGCTCCCCACTCCTGACGGCCCTGATCCTCTGCTACGCCGTCGCCGCCGTCTCCGCGGTCGGTTCGTCCATCGGAACCCTCGGCATCGTCCTCCCCCTCGCGGCACCGCTACTGATGATGGGCGAGGTCGGCCTCATCGGATTCGTCGCCGCCGTCTCCTTCTCCGCAGTCATCGTCGACGTCAGCCCCCTGTCCAGCAACGGCGTCATGGTCCTCGCCAACGCCCAGGTCCCCGACCGCGACAAGTTCCAGCGCTCCCTCTTCAAATACACCGGGTACGTCGTCCTCGTCGCCCCCATCCTCGCCTGGCTCCTCGTCGTCCTCCCCACATCTGTTTAGCCGCAGGACCCCAATCCCTCTGCGATACCCAAGCGCCGGTCACTTCCAGTGGCCGGCGCTTCATCGTGCGGAGCGCACCGAAGAGAGTCCGCCGCCGCACAGCATCCCGCGGCGGTGCACCATTCCGTCGAATGGTTTCCGAGCGCCGCCTCCGCCCTGTTCGATGCCCGGCGATCCATTCGGGCCGCTCGGCCGGGATCCGCCGCGCCTCGATCATCGTCTTCGAGTTCGCCGACGCGCATTGGGCGACCTTCCAGCTCGGGGCCCGGATACGACCATCTGAAGTCCACCACACTCGCCTGTCCGCTTAGCCCAGAATGCCCGCGCGGATCCAGGTAGCGGATGTCGAACCTTCTACTCGGCGGTGTTCCTACTCGGCGTGTTCGGCGAGCATAAGCATGAACCCTCTGTGTCCGTAGCGGTCGATGATGGGCAGACCCAGCCCGGCATGGGGACGATCCACGCCGACGACGAACCCTCCACCGTCGTTTCCGACCACATATACGGGGTAATCCAGGGTCGAAGCCGCCGGGTTCAATGGCCCGCGTCGCGGCACCCGGCACCGGTACTCCTCCCCGACACCTCGCCGGCACTCCCACATCACAAACCGGGGACATGTCATCACGCCAGGTCACAGCACCATCACAGACGAAACGGCCCCTCCCAGGGGGCGGGCAGACGATCGTTCTCGACGGTGGCGTGCAGGTCGCTTGGCCGTACCCAGAGCTCTGAGCATCTGTCCAATCACGCTGCATCGGGTCGGAGGCGGCCCGTCGCCATTCCGCACGGCGGACATTGCCTGGACCGCCGCGCGAATCGAACTCCAACTCCTGCGATGCTGCATGCCGGACAGGAAGGCTCGACCTACGGCGCCAGCCTTCGACGTGGCTGTGGCCCCTCCCGGCTCTGGTCGAGCCGCCATGGAAAACCGCGCCGCGGCCACAATCTCATCCACACCACGAGAGGACCGATAGAGTCCATGCTTCGGTCTGAGCCTTCAAGCACGATTCCCTACGAGCACGCTCGATCGTGGCTCCTGGTGTCTGCGGCAAAACCTGAAGCTTTCCCCGACGCAACCAGCAGTCAGGCTGACGTTGTAGTCCTTGACCTGGAGGACGGTGTCATCGCCGCGAAGAAGGACCCAGCACGCGTACCGCCGGTGCGGCGGGTGTCGCTCTTGTCCTACGTATCTGGGTCATGCCGGTGCGGATGTGGCCCGTTGACTGGGAATGGGTGAGGTCTCCGGCAGATGGTTTGGCTACCAAGACGAAACTGATCCCGGAGACTCGTGACCAGCATAGATGGCCGGCGATTGCTGGTCGATCGGATTCTGATGGGTGGTCATGACCTCGCCATGCGCAGCCACGGAACAACAACTCCATTGCTGCGTCGGTCGTGAAGGGTCGGCCGTAGCAGTTCGGTCGACGTTAGTGTGCAGATATGGAGGCGCTGGAGCCGGCTCACGGTGCGGAGGCTGGAAGGGGTATTGCTGCGTATTTGCTGGCGAATGTGTCCAGCCTGGCTGACGACATGCTGAGGTATATAGCCGAACGGATACCGGAGGTCGGCGGGGATGCCGAGCTTCGCGGCCTGACCCTGGGATCGTGCTCGTCGAATCTCGAAGCGGTACTTTCGATGGTTCGTCATGGGATCGACGTAGCGGCTGCGGAGGCGCCGGTAACGGCGCTCGAACACGCGCGCGCGATGGCATCACGCGGGCACAGCGTCGATGTGATGCTGCGGTTCTATCGGTTAGGTCATGAGTACTTCACCGAGAAGCTTTCCGACTCACTCACTGACTGGATCGAGGACCCCGCTGTCGCGTTGAGGACGTTTATCGATCTCGAGCGCTTCGGATTTCGATACATCGACCGCATTTCCAGTCTGGTAGCTGCCGAGTACGTCGCTGAGCTCGACCGACGCCAGAACCAGGCAAGAGCCGAACGCGCCGATCTTGTGCGGGCACTGCTCGCTGGGGAACGCGTCGACATCGCTCGCGCCGAACGTGTGCTCAGCCACCGGTTCACCGGTCGGCAGATCGGTTTCGTGTGCTGGGTCGACGACCGCGGCGTCGACCTCGAGGGATTCGCTCGGCAGGTTGGAAGGTTCCTTGGGGCCGGTCACTCACTCGTCGTGGCGGACGGCCCACTCGCGGTGTGGGGATGGGCATCGATCACGGGGGACGTGAGAACTTCGCTCACGGGCATGGCGACTGAGTTTCCCGGCGAACGCGAAAACGTTCACATCGCGGTGGGCTCACCCCATCCGGGGGCAGCCGGTTTCCGCACCTCCCACCTCGAGGCTCTACGCACTCGCCGAATCATCGAACTATCCGGTCGCGCGGCGCCATCGATCACCCAGTTCAGCGATGTTGCGTTGGTAGACGCCATCTCGCGCGACCTGGATGCGGCGCGGGCCTTCGTCGCCGCTCAGCTCGGCGCTCTCGCACGGGACGACGCAAAAGAGCGCAGCGAGCGCGCCGCGCTCCTGGCTGTTCTCGACGCGCAAGGGAGTCTGGCGACCGCAGCGAGCACCTTGGGAATCCACCGGAACACGGTCCTGCAAAGGGTGCGTCGTGCCGAAGAGCGCAGGGGCCGGCCCGCAACGATCAACATCGCCGAACTACACGCAGCGCTGACCGTCTGCAATGTGCTGGGGGCCTCGGTGTTGCACGGGTCAGAGCCTCGCTGACCGGCGCCCGAGCACGGAGAATGTGCTGACAGCACACCGGAGAGGGCTGGGAAGGCCTTGTCGACCGATACCGGCCGGATCTAGGTTGTGAGGAATCTCATCCCGAAGCGCGAAGGAGGAGTCCGATGTCGACTACGACTCGAGCACCCCAACCCCCAGCAGCGGCCTCGCAGCACTCCTTGCCTGATCCGGGCGAGCAGGTTCCCACGCTGTCCTGGCCGATAGTCGGCATCGGCACATCTGCGCTTGCGCTCTTCGGCCTCTCGACCTGGGCCGCGCTCACCGACACGTTGCCTGCGATCGCCACCATCGCCGCGAGCTCCGCAGCAATCTTCGTCCTGTTCACCGTGCTGCACGACGCCTCGCATTACTCGATCAGCTCACATCGCTGGGTCAACGTCGCCTTCGGTCGCGTGGCAATGTTCTTCGTCTCGCCTCTGATTTCATTCAGATCTTTCGCGTTCATCCATATCGAGCACCATCGCAACACCAACGACGGTAAGTCCGATCCCGATCACTTCGTCAGCGCCTCACCCTGGTGGCAGCTGCCCATCCGCTTCCCGGCCATGGACCTGCCATACATCAGTTTCCTGGTACGCAACCTGCGTCGCCGACCACGCGCCGAGATTCTCGAAACGGCGTCGTTGATGACCCTTTCGGTGACCGTCATCGCCTCGGCCGCCTTCACCGGACATCTGTGGACGCTCGCGCTGATCTACCTGATCCCCGAACGGGTCGCGATGTTCGTGCTCGCCTGGTGGTTCGACTGGCTACCCCACCACGACCTCGAAGACACCCAACGTGAGAACCGCTACCGCGCGACCCGCAACCGCGTCGGCTCAGAATGGATCCTGACTCCCCTGCTCTTGTCGCAGAACTACCACCTGGTCCACCACTTACACCCCTCCGTCCCCTTCTACCGCTACGTCGCGGCCTGGCAACGCAATGAGGCCGCCTACCTCGAGCGCGACTCGGCAATAAGCACCGTCTTTGGGCAACAGCTCGACGCCACGCAGTACCAGGAGTGGAAACGCCTCAACGGCACACTCGCTGCACTGCTCCCAGTCCGAATGCCGCCTGCCTCCGCGGCACGCCATGCCAGCACCCACCCGATCCCTGTCACAAGCGTCGAGCCGCTGACCCCAGACAGCGTCAAAGTCACTTTCGACGTCCCCGATCACCTCAGCGACCAGTTCCACTTCCAGGCCGGCCAACACCTGACCGTGCGACACCGCATCGGCGGACAGCAGGTGCGACGAAACTACTCGATCTGCACCTCCGCCACCTCGGGAGAACTGTCGATCGGAGTACGCCACATCCCCGGCGGGAAGTTCTCGAGCTTCGCGGTCGACACGCTGCGAGCCGGTGACGTCCTGGAACTGATGACCCCCACGGGTAGCTTCGGCGCACCCCTCGATCCACTCGCCCGGCACCACTATGTCGCGGTAGCCGCCGGGAGCGGCATCACGCCCATCCTGTCGATTCTGCGCACCACCATGGAGATCGAGACCGAGAGCCGCTTCACCCTCTTCTACGGCAACCGAACCGCAGAGTCGACCATGTTCGCCGCCGAACTCGACGAGCTCGAATCCCGGTACGCAGACCGGCTACGCATCCTCCACATCCGCTCAGCCCAGGCGCACCACCCCGCACCTCTTCGCGGCCGTATCGACCTGGCGATGGTTCACCGCCTCCTCGCCATCGACCTCACGTCGATCGATCGGTGGTACCTGTGCGGCCCGAGCGAACTCGCCACCACCATCCGCGATGACCTCGCAACCGAAAAGGTGCCGACCGAGCGGATACACCTCGAACTGTTCCGCGGCACGAACCGACCCACGCAGGTCGACGACTTCCCCGCCTCCGAAGTGACCATCACGCTGTCCGGCGCGAACCACACCGTGCAACTCGCCCCCGGTGAGACCGTCCTCGAATCCGCGCTGAAAAACAACATCGACGCCCCCTATGCCTGCCTCGGCGGCGCGTGCGGCACCTGCAGAGCCCGAGTCACCACAGGAGCAGTATCGATGGAGCAAAATTTCGCACTTCAGACGGCCGAGACCGAGGCCGGCTTCATACTGACCTGTCAATCCCACCCCACCACACCCACAGTCGCAGTCGACTACGACAGCTGAGCAAACACATACGCGAACACCGCGAGAAGGCCGCACGGGTCACCGGCGCCGCCGTCGCCAGGGCACCAGGTGGGCCGTGGCCGGAAACTTCTGGCGGCTTGCCTCGGTCAGCGGCGGGGGTGACCGCCGGTGAATCCGGTTCACACATAGCGTCATCGACCCGGCAACGTCATATCGAGTGCGGCCCGCTCCCCTGGCGGGCCGCACTGTGACACTCGCATCGCAGTGCGCCAGCGTACGATGGCAATCCCCGACCAGCGACATCACAATGAGAGATCGCGGCCGATGATCTCTTTCATGATCTCGTCCGATCCTGCCCAGATCTTGGTCACTCGAGCATCCATCCCGCGCCTTACGCGAAGCTGGTCTTCGAATAGGGGCCACTTTCGTTGCCGGCTACCCTTCGGTGTCGAGCGGGCACAAGTCCTCGCGAAGTACACCGAGCTGAACGACGCCTACGACCCGTAGCGATCGGCGAACGGGGTACAGGCGTGAGCCTCGGTCTGGTGAACTACTGAAGTGACTGCACGTAGCCGTTCTGCCGATAGCTCGAATTTGGGTCCGGCGTTGGCGATCTATGGCGCCCTCCTCGGAGTGCTCGCGTCGTTGGCGTGGAGGTGGATCGGGCCGCCGACCTTCGGGCCGCCGGGCCCGATAATTGCGATCGCCAGATTCGCGGCCGAGCCACCGCCCACATCCTGGGCACCGACGTGGCCCGGGATGGCCGCCGCACTGATCGTGCTCGGGGCCTTGGTTCTCGGGGCTGTCGGGTACGGACTGGCCGGTTCTCGATGGTCCTGGGTGCGTGATGGGCGCGGAAGCCGACGCCCGCTGATCGCACTCCTGATGGGGCTCGGATTCGGCGCAGGTGGTGACGGCGGCGAAGACCTGCTCGAAGTAGGCGGCGATCTCGGTACTCCCGCGACATGTCCCGGTCGGGAAGTGCACGGTGGAGCCAGCGGTCCAGAAATTGCGCAGGCTAACGAGCACCGCCAACCCGGCGACCGCCCCGCCAAGCACCGCCCGGCGCGACAACTCAGGGCCACCGACGGCGAACACCTCGGTCGTCATCAGCGTGGCGGGAGAATGTCGTATGCCGGCAGTTGCGTCGTGTCCGTGCAGGCTGTGTCCGGCCTCTCCGGATTGTCGAAAAACGACGCGATTATCTCGGCTCCGCACGGTGGCTCTGCATACACACCGTGTGCAGCTCCGGGCACCACCGCGACTATGGATTGCGAGAGATCCTTCGCGATGTAGTCGCCCCACACCGCTCCGGTCTGCCCGTCGTAGGTACCCGACAGCACAAGCGAAGGGATGTCACTGACGGTGATGTCTCGGATCGAGTCAGGGGCCCTCGGCACGTCCCACACCTGGCAGGCGTCGCGCAGGAACGGCAGCTGCGGCGCTTGGGCCCGAACGGACTCCGGGAGTTCAGGGAATTCCTTTTCCGCCTGTTGCATTGACTGCTCGACGGTCTCGAACGGGATCCATTCACGGCACCAAATGCTCAGGGTGAGACCCCAATGGAGGACGCCCCTCTCCGGATGCCCCCACACCTCGGCCCACCGCGACGCAATGGGCTGCGCATTCCCGTGTGCGAGCTCATCGACCGTTGAGGGGAACTCTTTCGGTAGATGGGTAGCCACGGGGACAAACCAGTTCAGCAGCATTCCGCCGTCGACGACAACTTTCGTCTCTCCTACACCCTCAACGTTGACCGTCGTGGTGATGGGCTTCGCTTCAAGCTCGTTGACCAGCCGGATGAACGTGGCCCCCAGGTCGGGATAGCGCTCTTTGCATGCCCGCTGGTCCTCGCACGCCTTGACCATGTTGTCGAATGCTTGGCGAGCGCTGGCCCAGGTCCACCCCAGGGCAGCAGCCGATGGAGGCGTCACTCCGTCGAACACGATCGACTCGATAGCGTCGGCGTCTTGACGCATGTAGATCAACGCAAGATCGGTACCGTACGAGTGGGAGAACACATTCCACCTCTCGAGGCCGAGTGCCTTGCGTAAGTCGATCAGGTCATAGGTGCTCTCGGTCGAATTGAATGCCGAGAGGTCAACGGTGGGATCCAGGCGGTCGTGGCACTCCTTCACCGCTTCTACGTACGCATCCCGTGTGGACTCGGCGTTCCACGCCATTCCGATCCTGTGGGCGAAGAACTCGAAAATCTCCGGGCAGGGCAACGGCGAGCTGGACGTTATGTTGCCGCGCTGTCCCATCAGGATCAGATCGCGATCACGGTTCAGCGGCACGTCCGGGTTGACCGGGGGATCGGTGACCGCATCCTGACCGGGCCCGCCCATGAGAAAGACGATCGGAGCCTTGGCCGGCGGCTGCGTTTCCGACGGAACGATCGCAACTGCCAAGCGCAAGGATCCGCTGTCTTCTCTGGTGCGGTTCACCGGTACCGACAATTCCCCGCAGCGAGCATTCTCCAGCAGTGGGACCGGATTTGGCGTCTTCGCGCACGGACCCTCGACAAACTCCGCCGGCGGATGCGCCACAGTCGTCGGTGGCGCACCGGACGGATCGGAATTGCTGCTACACGCTGAGCTGACGAGAATCGAGACAAACGCTATCGCCGTTATCTGGTTCACAAACCGCATGTCAACCACCCTGAAATGGCGACCGCCCGAACCTTGTGTTCGGGCTCGGCCCGAGTATTTACTCGGATAAATCCTGGCACACCCATAGCAGTGGGAGCGCCGTTACCGGCGAAGCGGCCACACAGGCCGCTGAAATCGCGAGGGCAGCATGCTACCCAGCCATCACCATGCCCCCCACCCTCGGTGCGACAATCGCCGCCCTCGTCGAAGTCGCCGCCCTCACCGGCGCCAACACAGGTCCCGACGAGCCGGCGACAGCGATGTCGACGTTCTCCACCCTCGGCGTCCCGACCCGAGACCACGCCGCGACCGCCCACGGTCCGAGTGCCCGAGCCACTCCCCCTGCGAGCGGCGCGGCTCATCGACAACACCCCCGACCTCGCACACCAAGACTGCCCACTACCACCAGAGGTCACCGAGGACGCCCGACCCCACCCACAGAAAGCACTGAGCGACGACGCCGAACAGCTCCGGGCACTGAACCCCGACACCGGCCGACGGACCGGCCCGGGCCTGTGGGCGGTTCCCGACGATCCATCGTGAACACGCCGTGACTGTCGCGGGCCGCATTCGTGAGCTGCAGAAACGATCGTTTTCCGACACCCACTCTGACCCGCGGGTTTGGTTGTGACTCACGGCGATAAGTGGCATCGATTTCGCGGCTTTATATGGCGCTGCCTGCCGGACTCGCGGAGCCGCTGCTGGTCGTGTGAATTGGGATTGGGCTTGCAGGACGAACGGAGGGAATCGGGGCCACCTCCGTTCGCTGCGGCGGCGACAGAATGTGCGAGGGGCACCTTCCCGGTCGACGGCAAAGTATCGGTGAGCGCCAGCGTCGTGGAAGGAGAGATGGTTCGGGCGGTGAACCTTCTTGGTTGGCGCGCCACTGGCCGTGAAGCAGATACGCACAGCTGAGAGTTCGGCGAATTCAGTTGATGCCCTTCGCCCACCATCCGGATGGCGGGGATGCCGTCTCCCAGCGTGGCGCGTAGTGCTCGAGGAATATCTGCCCCACCAATTCCCCGCGGCTGCGCACCCCGGTCTTGTCGAAGATCGACTTCATGTGGTCTTGAATTGTGTAGACGGATAACGACATTGCGTGCGCCATCTCCCTTGTCGATCGCCCTTGGATGCACAGCGCAGTGAGATGACATTCGCGTTGGGACAGTCCGTAGGCCATGGCAATGACGGGCGCGATCTCATGCGGCGTCGCGGGTTGGATGATGACGGCGGTGCGTCCGTCTTCGACGCCGGAAAGCCTGGTCCCGTACAGCAACAGCCAGGCGCCGGATCGCGTGCGTACCCGCGAGCGCGCGGCAAGTTCCAGCGGATCGGTGCCCGGTTCGATTGCCCGCGCCCGGGCCGCGATGGCTTGCACGACCTTCGATTCGAACGGCGTCGACGGCGCCGGGACCTCGACAATTTCGTCGATCCAGCGTTCCGCGGCGGGTGAGACCGATTCCGGGTTGCCCGCGGCGTCGAAGACCACCACGCCGGGGCCGTAGTCCACGGTCGTCACGGCGGCCTCGACCTTGTGGAGCATCGAATGTCGCAGACCGGTCGCGAGCGCGGGCGCCAGCGCGGCGATTGCGCGGACGTGCTCGGCGGTGTACCAGGGCGCGCCCGCATCGCGCAGGAATGCCGCTGCACCCCAGTAGACCCCGTCCGACACCAGGGAGACCCGCAGCTCGTCGCCGATTCCGTACGCCTCGTGCGAACGGTGCCGTGCACTGCGGGACAAATCTCCGTGGGTATCCAGACTAAGTGCACCCGCCAGGCGGCCACTGTGCGCAAGAAACGCCCACTTGTCGACGTCCTCGACCTCGTATTCGTAGTGCGCCAACCAGGATCCGGAACACCCAACGTTCCGGTTGACGCTGCCGGTGAACAGGATGGTGCCCGGGTCGACGGTGTGCCAGCAGCAGCGGTCATGTGGGATCACCGCGCGCAGGGCCTCGCTCATTCGCGCGCTGTACCCCACCCAGTCCAGCTGGTCGGCGGCGGCACGCGAGATTTGATCGCGGACGCGTGGCAGCAAGCTCTGCGCCATCTCCGAAGTGTATCGCAGCAGGTTAGGGCTGCCTACCCCAGAAATCTGGGTGAATTCCCCAGGATTCAGGGATATGAGGCAGAACCGACAACGACGACGCTGGTTGCATGACGATGACAGCCCCTACCTCCGCCGAAACCGACCACGACCTGCCTAGCCCGGAGCCGATCATGCAGCTGGCGTCCGGGTTCATGGCCGCCAAACACCTCTTCGCCGCCAGCGAACTCGGCTTGTTCGAGGCGTTGGGCGAGGGCCCCACCGACCTGCATGGCCTGGCCGCCCGCAGCGGGCTTACTGCCCGAGCCACCCGGATCAGCGCCGACGCCATGGTCGCGATGGGTATGCTCGAACGCCGAGGCGAACAGTATGTCAATACCGAGACGGCGGCCGCGTTCCTCGCCGGCGGATCGCCCGCCGACCTGCGTCCGCTGCTGCGGTTCTGGGACAAGATCAGCTTCCCGGCGTGGGAAGACCTGGCCGGCGCACTCGCCCGCGGGCCGAAACGCCAGATCTTCGACCTCGACGCCGCCCTGCAACCCATCGCCTCGATCGGTATCGAGGCGTTTTCGGCCGGCTCCTCGCTCGCCCTGCCGGACACGGTCGATCTGTCCGGCAGTCATCGACTCCTCGACATCGGCGGCGGCACCGGCTCCTGGTCCATCGCGGTGGCGCGCCACTGCCCGCAACTGAGCGCGACCGTGTTCGAGCTGCCGGCGGTTGCCCAGACCGCGCAGGACCGCATCGCGTCGGTCGGGATGGAGGGGCGAATCGACGTATACGCCGGCGACGCGATGGCCGACCCGCTGCCCACCGGATACGACGCCTTCCTGGTCGCGAACCTGGTGCATTACTGGTCGCCGGAGCAGAATCGTGCGCTGCTAAAACGCATTCGCGACGTCGCCGCACCCGGCGCCACGCTGCTGATTGCCGACTTCTGGACCGACCCCACCCACACCCAGCCGGTCGCGGCCGCCCTGATGGCGGGCGAATTCGCGGTCCACCTCGAACACGGCGACGTCTACAGCGTCGGAGAAGGCATCGCCTGGCTGCAGGACACTGGCTGGCGCTGCCGCGACCATCGCTCGCTCACCGGCCCGATGAGCGTCATTGTCGCCGAAACCGCATGAAACAAGACAACACCCAAGGAGCACACGATGAGCGAGCATCAAGTCGCAATCGTCGGTGCCGGCACTTCCGGGGTCGCGGCGGCGGTGGCCCTCGCCGACCGTGGCATCAACCCGTTGCTGATCGACCGAGCCGACCAAGTCGGTTCGTCGTGGCACTCTCGTTACGACCGGCTGCGACTGAACACCGGCAGGCAGTTCTCCCACCTGCCGAACCGCCCCTACCCCAAGGGCACACCGACCTTTCCCACGCGGGAACAGGTGATCGAGCATCTCGAGCGGCACGCACGTGCGGACGGGATCGAGCTGCGCCTGGGCTGCCCGGTGGAACGGCTCGACCTAACGGACGGGCACTGGCGGTTGACCACCGCTGCCGGTTCGGTCGACGCTGCCGAGGTGGTGGTCGCGACCGGCTTCGATCATGAGCCCTTCGTCCCGGACTGGCCCGGACGCGGGGACTGGCGGGGTGCACTGGTTCATTCCTCGCAGTACCGGAATCCCTCGCAGTACAACGGGAAACGGGTCCTCGTAGTGGGAGCGGGCTGCTCGGGCATGGAAATTGCCTACGACCTCGCCACCGGAGGCGCGGCAAAGGTCTGGCTTTCGGCTCGCACGCCGCCGAACATCATGCTCCGCCAAGGACCTGGTGGCATACCGGGAGACTTCATCGCGACGCCGCTCTACCATGCCCCGGTCCCTATCGCGGACGCAATCGCTCGGTTCGGCCGGGAGAGGAGCATCGGCGACCTGCGCGAGTTCGGATTACCGATCCCCGACGAGGGGATCTTCGCCCGCAGCGCCCGCCTGGGCGTGGCACCGGCGATCGTCGACAAGGAGCTCATCGCCGCGATCCGAGACAGGTCCATCGAGGTCGTTCGCGGAGTCGAGTCACTCGACGCGGACAGCGTGTGGCTGGTGGACGGTGTGCGAATCGACCCGGAGGCGATGGTCTGCGCGACGGGGTTCCGCCAGGAACTCGAAAAGCTGGTCGGGCACCTCGGCGTACTGGACGAGCGAGGTTGGCCGCACGCCACCGGTGAAAAGCCGGCCGCCGAGAGGTTGCGTTTCATCGGGTTCGTGCCCAGGCCGTCGCAGATCGGATTCGCGGCGAAGCAGGCTCGCCGCGCGGCCCGAGCGATCGCGCGGGAACTGCGGTGAGCGTCGGCAGTAGGATTCTCCCGCCCTGCCCCGGCGCTCGAACAATGGCGGGTCTGCGCGGAGATGGCCGACCGGTCAGATCCCCCCACACAAACGGCTGTTCATGAGACATCACTGACCGGTTGACGTTTACCCAGGTCGGATGCGTAAAGAACACCGTGTACGGAACAACGTCACGTTGTCGGGGCTACGCGATACATTCCCCGATGTGAGGATCAGGTACGGCCGAGTGTCGACGCGGGATCAGCGTCCCGAGTCGCAGCATGATGCGTTGACCGCCGCAGGGTGCGATGAGATTTTCATCGACAAGGCCTCCGGGAAACTTGCGTCGCGCCCGCAGCTGGACAAGGCGCTGCTGTCGGCCAACCGCCGGGGTGGTCAGGCTGTCGTCACCAAGCTCGACCGCCTCGGCCGGTCGCTGGAGCACTGTCCAAGCTGCGGTGACGGCGCACAGCCCACCAGCACCTTGCCCGCTCACACCACTTCACCATCACCCAGATCGACGACGCCGCCGATCCTGTCAGACCGGGAGTACCCACCGACCGTCCGCCCGAACAGGTCGCGGGACCCAGGCGGCGACGTCGTCGAGCAGCATCTGGTCGAAGTAGCGCAGTTTGATGCCGTGGCCGCCGGCGCCGATCCCAGTCTGACCGGTGTGGAACAGGGCGAGGACCCCAGCCGACTCACGGAACGGGCGACGCTGACGGCGCAGGCACCGCAACCGCACCCGGCCGATCTCGATGAGGCGATCGGATTCTGGACCTGTTCGATCAGGGACGCGACCCGGTCGTCCGTAGCGGAAGGAGTCCTGAGCTCATTGCTGGTAGTTCTCGACTTCCGGGATCGGACGCGGGGCCGCACCGTCGGGGTCTTGCCCGGAGTCCTGGCGGGCGCGGCGCTGGCGGAGCAAGTCCCAGCACTGATCGAGTGCTACCTCGACCCGACGGAGTTGGTCGCGTTCCTCGCCGGGGGTCAGTTCGCCGGCCTGGACCCGGTCCCGCAACTCATGCTCGCGGGCGATGAGGGACTCGATCTGCGCGAGAGGGTCTGGCTGATTCATCACATCTCCGTCGTTTCGGTGGTTGCCGCACTGATCGTCGAGTGCTGGAATCGGGATACCCCGGAATAGACCAGCGAAATCTGTCAGCCGTTCGGAGGAACGAGGCACCGCGGGTGCGGCGACTGGGCCCGGCTTGACGTCCCGGTGCAGGATGGCCGCCCGGTGCGCAGTCTCCAACGCCCCCGCCAACTTTACGCCGATCCGGACCACCTTGCCCCAGGCCATCGGACCCTGCCGACGCACAGCCGCGTCCAGAGAGCCCCGTTGATGATGCTGCATCACAATGAACGGGCGCCCCGTCGAGGGGAGGATGTCGTCCCGCACGATCTTCCGAAACCCTGGGTTGATCGCAGGCTTGCGGCAAGAACATGTCGAGATCCCGGCACCGGCTCCGTCCCAGCATCGAATCGGCAAGACAACACAAGACAACAATTGGAGGATGGATCCCATGGCACACGTACAACGTTTCGACCACATCGGCATCACCGTCGCGGACCTCGACTCGGCAACGGCGTTCTTCGTCGGACTCGGCCTCGAGGTAGAGGGCACCGGATCCGTCGAGGGCGAATTCGTGGAGACCGTCTGCGGCATCCCCGGCGCGCATTGTGAGATCGCGATGCTGCGGCCGCCCGACGGAGGATCGCGGCTGGAGCTCGCGACCTTCGTCACGCCCGACCACGTGCCCGGATCGCCCACGGCGATGGCCAACGAGCTTGGGCTGCGCAACGTGTCCTTCGAGGTCGGCGACCTCCAGGCGGCCGTCGATGCGGTGGCTGCGGACGGGTACGGGCTCATCGGCGGCATCGGTGAGTACGAAAACAGCGTGCGGATGGCCTACGTACGTGGGCCCGAAGGGATCATAGTGTCCCTGTTCGAGCAGATCGGCTGACGCGCGTGAGCGTTGCCCACGTGTGTCTATTCGAGGACCGTACGGGCGAAGGCCTCAGCGAGGACCGGTGTCTCACGGTAGTCGGCCGCCGTGTGATTCGACCAGTAGGCGGTCTCGTACTCTGCGGGTGGGACGTGGTCGATCTCGCCGTGCAAGCGGCGGTGATTGAACCAGTCGATGTGCTCAGCGACCGCCCACTCGACGTCTCCAACGCCTCGCCAGCCCCCGTGCGGGCGCATCACGGGATTGCGAATGCACTCGGCCTTGAACAACGAGTTGAACGCCTCCGCCATCGCGTTGTCATACGAATCTCCCTTGGAACCAAAAGAAGACACCGCGTCACACTCGTCGAGGCGCTCGGTGTATCGCACCGCTCGATACTGCACGCCGCGGCCGCTATGGTGAATCAATCCGGCGACGTCCTGGCCGACCCGTCGGCGCGCCCACAACCCAATATCCAAGAGGGCCAGGTCGGTCCGCATCGACGTCGAGACCTGCCCAACCGACGATCATCCGGGAGAACGCGTCGAGGATGAACGCGGCGTCCACCCACCCCGAATGCGTGCGAACGTAGGTCAGGTCCGCCACCCACAACGTGTTGGGCGCGTCGGCGACGAACTGACGCTGGACCCGATCCGCCGGCCGCGGAGTCTCGGCTCCGTCACTGTGCGTGATCTTCCGCCCTTTCAATCGTGGTATTCCCTGTAGCCCATCGGCTTTCATCAATCGTTCCACGGTGCACCGGGCCACCGACGTCCCCTCTCGTTTCAGACTGGCGTGCACTTTGCGGGCCCCATACACCCCGAGATTGTCGGCATGAACTCTCCGGATCTCGGACAGAACCTCGCGATCACGTACGGCACGTGCCGATTCGGTTCGCTGGGGACTCAGGTGAGCTCGGACTGTGGACGGAGCGATCTGGGTGGCCTTACCGCGCAAGACCGCGCAGATCGGATCGACTCCGTGCTCGTCGCGGTGAGCAGCGACGAACTCCACGATCAGCGCTGTGGGCGGTCGATGTCCGCCGCAAAGAAAGGCGAGGCCGGCTTGACCCAAGTCCGTAACGCCTCGGGGTGCACACCGAGCTGATCGGCGATCCGCTTGATCGCTCCCGGCCGCGTCGCCGGATCCTGGCGGGCCTCGACCGCCATCCTCGTTGCTCGATCCTTCAGCTCAACGCTGTACTTCCGTAGTGCTGCCATGCTCTCCATCCTTCACAGGTTGGAGAGCCTCCGACAGACCCGGGGCGATTCAATCGTTGAACACGCCGTGACCTCATAATATGAAGCGAGGCTGCTGGCGTGGGCCCCTTTACTCGGGACCCAGGAGCGCTCCGCCATGAAGAACACCGTCTCGATCGAGATCGCCCTGCCGCGGGAGACAGTGGTACAGCTGCTCGCCGAATCGGCACACCTGCCGAAGTGGCTGCGGCGTCTGGTGCTGCACGAGCCGCTGAGTGGGGTGCACGGACAGGTCGGTACCACATCGCGGGTCGTGATGCAGATGGGGAAGCAGGAGATCGAATGCACCGAGACCATCACGCGTCGGGAACCGGAAGACCTGCGCGGGATTCCGAAAGGGAGCGTCGTTCACTTCGACCGCGAGATCGTCGGCGAGGGCATGTGGAGCGCCGTGCGCGACCGGCTGACCGAAGTCGGTCCGGAGATGACGCTCTGGGTGAGCGAGAGCGAATACCGGTTCAGCGGTTTGCTGATGCGGCTGGTGGGGCTCCTGATGCCCGGCGCCACCCGCAAGCAGTCACAACAGCACATGCAGGACTTCAAGGCGTTCGCCGAGCAGGGAAAGGACGTCCGCGAAGCGAAGGACTGATCTACGATCAGCGCTCGTCTCCCGAAGAGTGGGGAGAAGCCGGACGTGACGGCGGGCCGACCACTGTCGGGAACGTGCTCGGGGCGGGGTGGAGCGGCAAGGATGGATGTCGGAGCCTGTGTAACGAAGCCGCGCGTGAACGGCCCCCGCTGAGTATCGGCTTGTGTACGAGCACCCGCGCCCCATACGCGCCCCACAGCTACCCGGAATCGAATTCAGTTGTTCCCCAATGCAGGTCAGCGCGGGTATTGCCCCTGAATTGCGAGTGCCTCCGGATTCACACCCTCACTCCACGTGAGCCGCACCCAAGCCCTGCTACGGGGACCGGCCGGCCGGGATGGGATGGACACCAGCACCGATGCCCGGCGCAGCCCTAGGCCAGCCCGGTCGCCTCTGCCTGCACTCGAAATGGCGTCCGTCTTGGTCGGGGCGTGTTCGCTTGGATCCTCACCACAGGAGAGTGGGCCACTGCCAGCACCCGGAACGAGAGTTTGCTGCCCGTGGACCCACGAAACCACTCGGGGGTGTCCGGCCGCAGGAGCGCCTTTGACCGCCGCGTTGCCGCAGGAATTCAACGCAGTGAAATGAACACGGGCCTCACTCTCCCTCGACGACGTGCGTCCATCTGGACGTGTGCAGTCGTCTTCTGAAACTGACAGGCTGAGCGCCGTTCTGCGGTGATCTGGTCCGTTCTAGCCATCGTCAGTTGGACAGCTACCCAAGATGCGACCGTCCCGCTCGATCACGCGCACATCCAGCATGACTTCGCCCTCACCGAGCACTACTACGTATTCGTACTTGCGCCGATCATCCTCGACCCGGTCAAGGCGATGCTCGGTCTGAGCACAGCCGAAGCAGCAACGAGACCGGCCCGAGGTCGGCACCAAGATCATCCTTGTCCCCCGCGGCGGTGGTAAGCGACGCGAAATCGAATGCCCGCCGCTGATGTACGTCCACATCAACAATGCGTTCGAGGATCGTGGCGATGTTGTGGTCGACCTTGTCCGGTACGACGACTATCACGACTTCTTCGATCCCGCGCGCGACTTCCGCGCTCCTGCCGTGATCGGCGGCTACGCGTCACGGCTTCGCGTCAGCAAAGGCAGCAAAGTCACTGTCGAGGACTTCAGCGGCCAGCGAACCGAACTGCCGCAACATGATTGGCGGTACACCTCGCGAACCTATCGGTACGGCTATCACGGCACACTTGATTCACGCCCCGATGCCTCGAACCGTGTCGTCAAGATCGACACCGACACGGGGCGACATCTGGAGCACGTATTCGAACCGGGCGACGCGGTCGGCGAGCCGATCTCCGTGCCCCGCTCGGGCACCGCAGCCGAGGACGGCGGCTGGCTGCTGACCGTCGTCTATCTCGCTGCCGAGCACCGCTCCGCCTTGGTGGTTCCCGACGCCCGCGACCCCTCCCGCGCACCCATCGCCGTCGCCAGGTTGGACCGGCACTTCTTCCCCGGATTCCACGGCAGCTTCACCAGTCGAGTGACGGCCTCATGATTTGGACAGAATCGCGCGTGCGTTCTCTCCGTATGAGATTCCAACCCGTCGTGGAAACGAGCGCCCCGATTGCGGCTCCGAAAAGAGGGCCACCAACGACCAGTCCAATCATGTATCGGTCAACCGAGACCTTGTCGCTCCGTATCGAATGGAACTCGTTCGGCTGGTAGCTGGCCGTGTAGATCGTGAACGGCTGGGAGGCGTACCACCACAAGACGGCAGCACCTACGAGTCCACACACAAAGCCGAAACCGGCGAAGACCAGAGTGTGGCCGCCGCGAAGCCGGACGACAATACACACCGATTCACGTCGGCGGCTCACACGGCAACTTCCCCCGCTTCACCGCGTCGACCAACGTCGCGTGGTCGCGTTCGGTCTGATCCGCGTACGCGTGCGCGAACCGGCTCAGTGCGACGACGAGCGTGTCCGACTTTCCGACGTAGCCGCCGATCATCGACGCACCACTGGTCCGCGCGTGGCCCTTCGCGAGCAGGCGCCCGCAGATGCCGGCGTAGTCGGTCAGCGCTGCGGCGCTGAGGTGGTCGATCGGGACCGCGCCCTTCATGTTCCGGAACTGCCGCACGTAGTACTGCCGGCCCTCCACAGTGGTCCAGCCGAGTAACGGATCGCTGACGGTCTGCAGGGCCTGCTGATACTCGACCACGCGCCGGCCCTGGTGGTCGTGCCAGGCGGACTCGCCGTGAACGAAGCGTGCCACGACGGATCGACGTGCCTGCTTGAGCTGCAGGAACACCACGTCGTCGGCACTGCTCCCTTCGCACAGCACGACGTAGGCACGCAATCCGACGCTGCCCACGCCGACCACTTTGTGCGCGACGTCGACGACGGTGTAGCCACTGAGCAGTCGTGCCCAGTGGCTGGGCAGCGTGGTGAGGTATTCGTCGAGCCCGGCGGCGATTTGCTCGGCCTCCGCCTCGGACACCCGGGTGATCAGCGGCGGCTCCTCCACGATGCGCCGGCCGGTTTCGTCCTGCTCGGTGAATCGGGGCAGCGCCCGGTCGCTGACCCGGCGCCGAGCCCGCTCCGCGGCACGGGTGATCTCGTGGCGCAGCGACTCGTCCGACGCCGTCGTCTGCAGCCGGTCGAGGTCGAGTCGCTCGAACGAGCGCGCCAGCAATGGTTGTTCCGCGAGCCAGCGCACATGCTCGCGATAGGTGGCGACGCAGGACTGCACTGCACTCTCGCACTGCCCCTCGGTCGCCGAGTTCTGCCGGCCCGCCACCCAGATGCTCGCAGTCAGGCGACGCAGGTCCCATTCCCAGCCGCCGGGATGCGCCTCGTCGAAGTCGTTCAGATCCAGCACCAGGTCGCGCTCCGGCGAGGCGTAGAACCCGAAGTTGCCCAGATGCGCGTCCCCGCAGATCACCGGCTGGATTCCGGTCGCCGGCAGCCCGGCGAGGTCCTGGGCCATCACGATCGCGGTGCCGCGCAGAAAACCGTACGGCGAGGCCGCCATCCGCCCCACCCTGACCGGTATGAGCGATTCCACCCGACCTTGGTGCGACACACCGATTTGATCCACCACATCGGGGCGATCGTCCGGTGCGCGCCACTCGCCGAGCGTGGACCGCGGTGCCTGCTTACGCAGGCGTTTGCCGAGCGCGTACCGCTCCGCCCTCGGCGTGGCCCGGCGGCGCAACGACGCGAACGACTGCCCGTCGATGGTCGGCAACACGATGTGCGCGTCCGCGGTTGCTGCGCGCCGACGTGGAGGATCGGGCCGACCACCACGGCGTGCAGCTTGTCGGGGTTGGCCACGTTGCGCATCAGACAACTCGATCACCGTCTCTTCGCTGTGAGCAGTAAGGATGCGTGCAGCATATCGACGGGTCCCTCGCCGAGATCGGCCCAACACCCGTAGAACTCCCTTGGTACCGCCAACGCGTGACGGACCGTCCGCGGTTGGTAGCGATCGTTCAGGTAAGCCTTGCGAGTGACTGAATTGACTGTTCCCGCTGTCGTCGACGACACCGTGCGCGCGGACGCGCCTGGCTTGGTCGCCACACCGAGCCACAGCGCGTAGTCGCGAATCGCGGCCGATGTCGCGCGCTGCCACGGCACGCCGACTATCCGAAGCCATCGCCAGCACCGACGTATATCGAAGGCGTAACTGCGCACGCTACCCGGCCGATTGCCGAGAGCCGAGACCTCGACCAGATACCGACGGATCGGCTCGATCGCTCCGCCGACATCGTCCACCAACAGCCACGGAGAAGAACGAAAGCCTCGACCACCGAACCCCACCGCTCGAGTTCGAACCCTAAGCGATCCACCATCCACGCCGCGCTAGACGATATGGAGTGACGCACGACTTGTCGTGAGCTCGCTCCCGTTGCGGCGGGACGTCCCCTCGGTCCGATGAAAGGGTGCGCCCGGCGCGGGGGACGATCTCAACGTCGTTCATGCTCGCTGCGCTGCGCGTGCTCCACGTTGACATCGCCGGCCTGCGCCGGGCGGGTCAGCAGTAACCGAGGGACGCCCCCCCGAAAGGAGCCGGTAGAGCGCTCTTGCGGGCCGAGGCCTCACGCACAAGATTCGTGGGTTACCGAGCAGACGAACCTGCCTGCCCGGCCTATCCGACAATTGTGGGAGGCCCCGGTGTTTACCGAGCGTACGAGCATTGGACTGGACGTGCACGCACGTTCGGTCGCGGCAGCGGCCATCGACAGTCTCACCGGTCAGGTGGTCCAGGGACGATTGACCCCGTCCTATGAGCACATCCGATCCTGGATATCGAGCCTGCCGGGGCCGGTAGCAGTTGCGTACGAGGCCGGCCCGACCGGTTTCGGACTGCATCGGGATCTGGCCGCCGCCGGCGTCCGGTGTGAGGTTGTCGCGCCGTCCAAGCTGCAGAAACCATCCGGGGACCGGGTCAAGACCGACGCCCGCGACGCTCTGCACCTGGCCCGGTTGCTGCGCCTGGACGAGGTCACCTCGGTAGCGATCCCCAGCGTCGATCAGGAAGCGGCCCGGGATCTGGTGCGGGCCCGGGAGGATTGCCGCGGGGATCTGATGCGGGCGCGTCACCGCCTGTCGAAGCTGCTGCTTCGGCACGGCATCGTCTACTACGGCGGCCGAGCATGGACCGGAGCGCATGACCGGTGGTTGCGCACCGAAGCGGCGCCGCAGTTGATCTTGCCTGCGACACGGATGGCGTTCGACGCCGACTACGACCATGTGCTCACGATGCAGGCCCGACGTCGGCGACTCGATGCCGCGATCGAGGAGATGGCCGCGGCGAGTGAGTTCACCCCGATTGTCCGCCGGATGTGTTGCCTGCGCGGGGTCAGCACCTTGACCGGTTTCGCGTTGGCGGTGGAAATCGGTGACTGGAATCGGTTCACCGGCAACACCATCGGCTCATTCGTCGGATTGGTGCCCTCGGAGTACTCGTCCGGTTCGTCCCGGGTGCAGGGATCGATCACCAAGACCGGCAACACCCACGCCCGACGGCTCTTGGTGGAAGCTGCCTGGCATCACCGGCCGCGCTATCACATCGGGGCAGTGATGCGGTCCCGGTGGGAGCAGGCACCGGCCGCGGCCCGCACCCGAGGCGACGACGGCAACCGTCGCCTGCACCAGAGGTGGGTGGGGTTTCTCGAACGCAGCAAACGACCCGTGACAGCGAACGTGGCCATTGCGCGGGAACTGGCGGGCTGGTGCTGGTCTCTGGCGGTGATGGACTGCTGACGGTCAACCCCCTGATCTGCTTCGCCGACGACCTCCAGCGGTGACGGCGCGTGGATCGACCCGCGACACAACTATGAGCAGGCCGTCGAGGCCGACGCTCGACCCTAGACACGCGGATGCGATCCAGCCGAAAAACCGTCCTGCGGTACCCAACCCGCGTATATCAGTCTGACCGCGCGTCGCATATCGACACGCTCACCACTGGGACCTGTCGATGAAGTGCAGAGGCGCCTCCAGGGTCGCTCCCCGGAGGCGCCTCACTCTGCCCTCTTGACAGACTCCTCTACATATCAGTTGTAAGCCCTGTCGATCAGTTCGGACAGGGTGTTGCAGCGCCGTGCGCGTCGCAGTACAGTCCATGTTATCCGTATATCTGTCGAGCAAACTGTAAATACGTACGGCGGGAGCTTTGGTATATGGCCTCAACTGACGACACCCAGACGCGATCGCGCGTAGGTCCGACCATGAGTGAGCTGTATATCGGCGTGATGCGTCGGGTCGGTCACTACCGCTGGTTCTCCCTGTTCATGAACTACGTCGGCTCACGGGGAGACCGGGCACTGATCCGCGGGAGCCGAGGCCGGCCCTCCCTGAGCGGACCGCAGCTCACGACCCTGCTGCTGCTGACGAAAGGCAGAAGAAGCAAAGATCGAACGGTTCCGCTGCACTATGTTCGCGATGGCAAGAATCTCGTCGCCGCTTGCGAGAACTTCAGGCTAGAAGCGGCCTCCAGTTGGCCGAAGAACCTGCTCGCCGACCAGGCAAGTATCGAAATCGGTGGCACCGCTGCAAACTATCTGTCGCGACCCGCTACAGAGGATGAGGTCGCGCGCAACATGCCGAGGCGGCGCGGGATGTGGCCCGAGCATGACAACCACATGAAGCGAAATGGGGTGCGCCACTCGATCGTCTTCGAGCCGATGAATGCGGGGACTTGAGTGCCAGCCCAGTTACGTTGCGCTGCAACAGCAAATGACCACACCATGCCGCAGCATATGTATCCTTCTGTGTCCCAAATGATGACGAATATGCAAACAGGTAACCGAACGTTCGCCGTATTCGGGGTGTAAGCGCTGCCATTAAGACAAGGTCGCCATCACCAATCTCGCCCGGCGACGCCTGGGCGCTGGATGATCCGCCGCCCGCACACCAACGAGACCTCACCGCCGGCGACCAGCTTCCAAGCACCACCCGAACTCCGCGACACACTCCACGTCCCCGACCAGCAAATCGATCAAGGTCCGACTGGCGCCGGACTCCCCCTCTCATCCTCGTCGACCGTTCCGAGGGAGCATTCGGAACGGCGGTCGACAGCGCATCACTCTCCGCCGCTGGAGCGTCGCCAAGACGTCCACCAACGCCACACCGGGCGGATGTCGATGACATTAGTCGCACGCCGGATCCACACCGTCCGCATCACTGTCCACCCATGTCTCGTCCGCACACCGTCTGACCGAACAACAAGGAGACCTACCATGACCGACACCATCGTCGCCGCCACCGAGGCCGAGGCCGAGGAGCTCGCCGCACCGCTGGACCTGCTGCTGACCGACTCGGTGTTCGGGATCGCCCGCCGGATGCTGCCCAACCGTTCCTGGTTGCGACTCGGCGCCAGCCTGGCCGGAGCACCGCACTTTCTTCTCGGCCGTGGCCGCGGGCTGGCGGTGGAACTGGCGGACATCACGCGCGGCACCTCTACCCGGAGCCCAGCACGCGCGGACCAACGGTTCGCCGACCCGGCCTGGTCTGGAAACCCGTTGCTGCGCCGCATCATGCAGACCCACCTCGCCGTTGCCGAGACCGCGGGCAAACTGCTCATCGACGCCGACCTCGAGTGGAGAGATCGAGAGCGCGTGCAGTTCGTCCTCGACAACGCCGTCGAAGCCGCCGCGCCAAGTAACAACCCGCTGCTCAACCCGCTCGGCTACAAGGCGGTGATCGACACCGGCGGCACCAGCGTCGTGCGCGGGATGAGCAATCTGGTCCGCGACCTGGCCACCACACCACGGGTGCCAACGATGGTGGACCCCGACGCATTCATTGTCGGCGGCACCGTCGCCGCGACACCCGGGTCCGTGATCTTTCAGAACCGGATAATGGAGATCATCCAGTACGCTCCGCAGACCCCGACGGTGCGCGAGGTGCCGCTGCTGATCGTGCCCCCGGTGATCAACAAGTTCTACATCACCGACATCTCACCGGGCCGCAGCATGGTCGAGTACTTCCTCGGCCAGGGTCAGCAGGTGTTCACCATCTCCTGGCGCAACCCGAAGGCCCGCCACCGCACCTGGGGATTGGACACCTACGGGCAGGCCATCGTCGACGCCTTGGACGCGGTCGAAAAGATCACCGGCAGTACGCGCACGCACCTGCACGGGAGCTGCTCGGGCGGGATGCTGGCCGCGATGACCGCCGCACATCTGACCCACATCGGTCAGGGCGACCGCCTCGCCGGCCTCACGTTGGCGGTCACCGTCCTCGACCAGAGCCGGGCCGGATTCGCGGCCGCCGCTCTCGACCCGACAACCGCCCAGGCCGCCATCCAGGTCTCGGCCGCGCGCGGATACCTCGACGGCCGGTCTCTGGCCGAGGTGTTCGCCTGGTTGCGCCCCACCGACCTGGTGTGGCGATACTGGGTGAACAACTACATCCAGGGCCGCACGCCGCCGCCGTTCGACGTACTGTTCTGGAACGCCGACACCACCCGCATGACGGCCACCCTCCACAAGGACATGGTGCAGATCGGCCTGAGCAACGCGCTGACCACCCCGGGCGCGGTGAGTATGCTCGGCACCCCCGTCGACCTGTCCAAGGTCATCGTGGACTCGTATGTGATCGCCGGCATCGCCGACCACATCAGCCCCTGGCAGGCGTGCTACCGCAGCGCCCGCCTACTCGGCAGCGAGAGTAGCCGGTTCGTCCTCTCCACCAGTGGACACATCGCCGCGATGGTCAACCCGCCCGGCAATCCTCGCGCGTCCTACCGGATGGCTTCACCGAGCACCGAGCACCCCGCCGAGTGGCTCGAGACCTCCCAGCAGCAGCAAGACTCCTGGTGGCCCGACTTTGCGGACTGGCTGAGCAAGCGCAGCGGACCCGACAAGGACGCACCAGCCATGCTCGGCGCCGTGGATCTCCCACCCCTGATGCCCGCGCCCGGCTCCTACGTCCGCGAACAATGACCCACCACCTCGCAATCGGAGGGCCGCGATGACCACACACCTGACGCGCCCGGCCGAGCTCCTTGATCTCGTCGGCGAGCAGCTCGGCACCACCGACTGGTACCAGATCACCTACGAGCGGGTGAACCTGTTCGCCGACGCCACCGGCGACTACCGGCGGCTCCCTCACCCCCCACCGCGCACCGCGGCCGAATTCAAGAATGCCGTCGCCTCCGGCTATCTCACCCTCTCACTCCTCCCACGGGCCTTGGCGACCTGCTCACCATCGACAGTGCACCGGAGACCATCGATTACGGGCTCAACAGGGTTCGCTTCCCCACACCCGACCGAGTGGGAACGAAGGTCCGCTGCACCGGCCGGATCCTTTCCGCGCAGCGATTCGAGGCCGGGCTCGAGGCCGTGTTCGGCGTCACCTTCGAGTCCGAGAAAGCAACATCACCCGTCTGCGTCGCCGAAACCAGTGATCGTCTACAGATGAACCGCCCTCCGGACCGGGCGGGCGAGTCCCGGATGGTGCGCGCCGGTGGCCAGCACCTGCGTGTACACATCCGGCGCGGCACCGGCGTGCCGCTGGTGCTGTGCAACGGGATCGGCGCCAGCCTCGAGGTACTCGACCCGCTGGTCGCACATCTCGGCGCACACCGCACCGTGATCCGGTTCGACGCCCCAGGCACCGGGGCGTCACCGACTTCTCCTGTGCCCTATGGGATCCCGTACCTTGCGTGGGTAACCGGACGAATGCTCGACACGCTCGGCTACGGCCGGGTCGACATGCTGGGGTACTCATGGGGCGGGGCCCTCGCCCAGCAGTTCGCGTTCCAGAACCCGCGCCGGTGTCGCCGCCTGGTCCTGGCCGCAACCGCAACCGGCGCCCTGATGGTGCCCGCCCGGCCCGCTGTCCTCGCGAAGATGCTCACCCCGCGCCGGTTCGTCGACCGCAACTACTTGGCCTCCATCGCCGCGACGATCTATGGCGGCAGCGTCGACTTCGGTAACGCCACCGTCACCCAGCTCGTCAGCCATCAACTCGCCGCCGGATCCCGCCGCGGCTACCTGCACCAGCTGCTCGCCGGGGCGGTGTGGTCGAGCCTGTTCGCCCTCCCGGCAATCCGCCAACCCACCCTCATCGTCGCGGGCACCGACGACCCGATCATCCCGATCATCAACGCGCACATCATGTACCGGCTGATGCCGAACGCCACCCTCGTCACACACCCCGGCGGCCACGTCGACCTCCTCACCAACGCCGCCACGCTCGGCCCCGTCATCGAGAACTTCCTACGGAGAGCACCGTCGGCCTGATGTGAGGCCGGCCCTCGGAGGGCCGCAGCGATTCCGTGTGCCCGGGGTGTCGGCGATATCCTTGAGAGGACGCCATCGAGAGGTGAGTCCACGGTTGTATTTCCGCTGGTCGTGCCGTCGGGACCAGCCCGCAGCCCCATGAGCCGACGGAGTGAGTAGACCGTCCGATGGGTGCAGGTGATCCGCTCGACACTCAGAGGTACCCGCCCTCCCCGGCGGCGGAGTTGGCAGGCACCGGCTTCGACGATGCCCAAGAGATCGGCCGCGGCGGTTTCGGCGTCGTCTACCGCTGCACCCAGGAAGACCTGGAGCGCACGGTAGCGGTGAAGGTCCTCACCGTCGAACTCGACGACGAGAACCGGGCACGATTCTTCCGGGAACAGCGGGCGATGGGGCGGCTGACCGGGCACCCGAACATCGTCAACATTCTGCAGGTCGGTGCCACCGACAGCGAACTTCCCTACATCGTGATGCCGTACCACCCGCAGGATTCCCTGGACGTGCGGATCCGCCGCCACGGTCCGCTGCCGGTGGAGGAGGCACTACGCCTAGGGGTGAGAATGGCCGGAGCGGTGGAGACTGCACACCGGCTCGGCATCCTGCATCGCGACATCAAACCCGCGAACATCCTGCTCACCGATTACGGCGAACCAGAACTGACCGATTTCGGCATCGCTCACATCAGCGGCGGCTTCGAGACCGCCACCGGCGCCGTCACCGGCTCCCCGGCGTACACCGCTCCAGAGGTGCTCGGCGGTGAACCACCGAGCCCGGCCGCCGACGTCTACGGCCTCGGCGCCACCTTGTTCAGTACCCTGACCGGCCACGCCGCATTCGAACGCCGCAGCGGTGAGCAGGTCGTAGCGCAGTTCCTGCGGATCACCACGCAACCGGTCCCCGACCTGCGCGAGCACGGCATCCCCGACGACGTGTCCGCGGCGATCGCCCACGCGATGTCCCGCGAGCCCGACCAGCGCCCGGCTACCGCCGCCGACTTCGGAGAGGAGCTGCGAGCCCTGCAATGCGCCCACGGCTTCCCGGTCGACGAGATGGCCCTGCGCGCCGAACCGGGCGCCGAGGTCGGTGACCGAGCGCTAGCGTCAGGCGTTCGGCACCCCACAGAACCCGCCCCTCGGAGCACTACCGGAGCCCTTCCCCTGGAACTGACGAGTTTCGTCGGCCGCCGGCACGAGCTCACCGAGGCGAAGAACCTCCTGGCCGGGTCGCGGCTGGTGACGTTGACCGGGATCGGAGGTGTGGGCAAGACGCGGCTGGCGATGCGGATTTCGTCGGCTGTGCAGCGCGACTACGCCAACGGTGTGCGGCTGGTGGAGTTGGGTGAGCTGCACGACGCGTCGTCGTTGGTCGACGCCCTCGCCGGCGCACTGGGAGTCCGGGACCACTCGACGAGGCCCCTGCGGGATGTCCTGATCGAGTTCCTCGCCCCGCGCGAGGTGCTGTTGGTTCTCGACAATTGCGAGCACCTGGTAGACGCCGTGGCGGAACTGACCGAAACCCTGCTACGGACGTGTCCGCGGTTGCGGACCCTCGCCACTAGCCGTGAGCCCCTCGGCATCGGCGGGGAAGCAGTGCTGCGGGTCCCGCCGCTGGCCGTCCCCGATCCCGAACGGAAGCTCTCCCTGCGCGGGTTACCCAAATACGATGCGGTGACGTTGTTTACCGAACGCGCCAATGCTGCCGTTCCGGGGTTCGCGCTCACCGACGACAATGCGGCGGAGGTGGCGGGGATCTGTCACCGCCTCGACGGGTTGCCGCTGCCGATCGAACTGGCGGCGGCGCGGCTGCGGGCGATGTCGCCCCAGCAGATCCTGGGACGGCTGACCGACCGCTACACGCTGCTGACCCGCGGCAACCGGGGTGCGCCGACGCGGCAGCAAACCCTGCGGTTGTGTATCGACTGGAGCTTCGAGTTGTGCACCGCCGATGAACAACTCGTGTGGGGGCGGGTGGCGGTGTTCGCGGGAAGCTTCGAACTCGATGCCGCGGAGCAGGTGTGCGGCGAGGGCCTCGACCCGGACGAGTTGCTCGACACGCTGACCTCCTTGGTGGAGAAGTCGATCCTGATCCGGGAAGAATCCGGGTCGGCGGTGCGTTTCCGGATGCTCGAGACCCTCCGCGAATACGGCTACGAGAAACTCGAGCAGACCGGTGAGGCTGTGGCGTTGCGCCGCCGGCACCGGGACTGGTACGAGACGCTGGTGCTCGATGCGGAGGCCGACTGGATCAGCGCCCGCCAGCTCGACTGGATCGCCCGGCTGAAGCGGGAACAGCCGAATCTGCGGGAGGCCCTCGAGTTCAGCATCGACGACGATCCCGCCGCCGGCCTGCGCACCGCCGCCGCACTGTACTGGTTCTGGAGTTCCCAAGGCCTCTACAACGAGGGCCGGCGGTGGCTCGACCAACTCCTCGACCGCCGCAGCGGTGCAACGACCCTCGAACGGGTTACGGCGCTCTGCTATGACAGCGTGATGGCCAATAGCCAGGGAGACCTCGAGGCCGGGGCGGCGCTCGTCGAGGCGGCGCGGACTCTCACCGCACACACGAGCGACCCTGTGTTGTGGGCGTACAGCGACTGCGCCGACGGCATGCTGGCGCTATACAGCGGTGATCTCGCGCGAGCATGCTCTCACCTCGAATCCGCTCTCGCCGAGTTCAGTGCACGGAAAGATCGCACACTCGAAACCAGCCTCCTGTACCCGTTGGGAACGGCCTACGGTCTGTCCGGCCGGACAGACCGGGCGATCGAATGCCACGAACGTGCCCTCGCGATAACGGAGCGATACGGCGAGAAAATGTACCGGGCACACTCTCTGTGGGCCATGGGCATCGACGTGTGGCGACAGGGCGATACCGATCGTGCGGTCCGGCTCCTCGAACAATCGCTCGAGCTGACCCGGCACGTGCACACCCCCCGCGTCGCGACAGCCTGCCTCGAGGCACTGGCCTGGATCACCCGCCAACAGGGCGACGCACTACGGGCCGCAACGCTGATGGGAGCCGCGGACGGGCTGGCGCAATCGGTGGGCAGCGCTGTGGTCATACATACCAATTTGCTTGTTTATCATCAGGACTGCGACCAGGAGTCCCGGAAGGAACTCGGAGACAAAGTTTTTGCGTCGGCCCACAGCAAGGGCCGAAGTCTCGGCTTCGATGCAGCGATCGCCTACGCTCTCCATGAGCAGCCGGCCAGCACCTCCGCGCCCGACACAGATTCGTCGGTGCGACTGACCAAGAGGGAACACCAAGTCGCCGACCTGATCGCCGAAGGCCTGACCAACCAGGCCATCGCCGACCGCCTGGTGATCTCACCACGCACCGCGCAAGGCCACGTGGAGCACATCCTGGCCAAACTGAGTTTCGCCTCCCGCACACAGGTCGCGGCCTGGGTCGTGGAGCGGAAACGTCAGTAGCGGCATCGGCGCGGGCTGAGCGAGGTCGCTCACCCCGCGTCCTCGAGCCCGTACTACGACAGCCGCCTCCAACCGGGCCGGCTACCGGAGCGGTCTGCTTCCGCGCTGGAGGCCTCCGCCCGAGCCGCGCCCTGCCGCAAGCCTCGAGGAATGCGCACCGCCGTTCCGACCGAGGCAGATCGCGCTTGGGGCAGAGGGGCGATGGATCCGGTACTCCTCCTCGCCGAGCAACCAGTGCTGCAGCAGGGACGTGACGCGGCCGAGTTCGCCGCGGAATTGGAAGCTCAGCCGCTGCTGTTCTGGGACTGTGCTGCCGACGCGTACGCACCACGGCGGCCGCCGAACAGATCCGTCCGATACCTGCACGAGGCCGCCGGCGTCACCCCGGCAGGCTGCCAGGACGGGGCGCAGGCCCACGCTAGGGCCCGATCTCACAGGGTGAAGCCGGCACGCCCACGCGCGGTCGCGGCCGCTTCGGCGAGGGAACCGCGATGGATCGGCCCGTGGCCGGGCAGAAGTATGTCGGCGCCGAGCTCTCCGATGATGTCCAGTGACACGGCGGCCGTGCCGTAGTAGTGGTTGAGCCACTGCGGCAGTAGCTGGGGACCGGAGATGGGTGAGGTCGGATGCCCGGTGATCAAGGCGTCCCCGGAGATCACCACACCGTGATCGGGAAGGTGATAAACCGTGTGCCCGGAGGTATGACCGGGCACGAGAACCGGAACGGGGGCACCCGGGCAGGTCAGGGCACCAAGTACGGGCATCGGGGTCGGGGAGTCGATGCCGTACTTGGCGGTGCCACCCAGACGCACCAGTTTCATTGCCCAGGACAGGACTCCGGGGCGCCCGATGTTGCTGAGCACGTCCCAGGGGGTCGCGACCTCATGGCATTCACGCCGGGCATGAGCTGCCTCGGCAGGGTGTACCAGTACAGGCGCCCCGTAAGTCTCGGCGAGATATTGTGCGCTTCCGATGTGGTCGACATGCGCGTGCGTGATGAGCACGGCCTCGATGCCGTGAGGATCCCGTCCGATAGCTCGGATCGATTCCTCCACCTCGCCACGCTGCCCCGGGTATCCGGTGTCGATCACAGTCACCGCGTCACCTTCGGTGAGCAGCACCCAGTTGACCATCTCGGAGTGCACGAAGAACACGCCCTCGGCGATTTCGGCGGGCTTCATCGCGTGACCACTGCCAGCCTGCCGCAGGCGTTTCGCGTGTTCGCTGTGACCTGCGCGCTCACCTGGCTGTAGCCCAGCGCGTTGTTGTCGACGAGCGTCTGGTCCTCTGACACGACCCTCATGTATCTCCTCCATTTTGCGTTGTCCAACGGGCAACGTGCGTACGTGGTAAACATCGGTTTTCTTGTTGATCCGGTCGATCACCTGGTCGGCGAGGCGGTGTGGGTGGGCCATCTGCGCTGTTCTTGTGTTCACACGGTCAGGGTCGGTACGCCGCGTGGTGGGTGGTGCTGCCGCTCCCCGGCATGTGAGACACCCCGCGGCGCCGCCCTGGTCTTGCCGTGTGGGTCCAGTTCGTACTTCCCGCCAGACGCCCGGCCCGTCGAGTTGGATTGCCACTTCGAATCGATCGGCGAATCCTGCACGTTCTTCGTCACCACCCTCGTCAGACAGACGGCGAGACGAGCGCCACCGACAAGCGCCACATCGGCCGACAGCGGGTCTTCGACGGGCGCCTTCAGCGACTCGACGACACCGGCGCGTGGCACCGATCCCCCCATGAGTACTCGCGGTCTTCAAACGGTTCAGGGTTCGTTGTCAGCGAGTGTGGTCGATAGCGCGCGTGCGCCCGCGTTCAGTGCCCGCCGAATCGTTCAGGTGGGCTTCGAGAAACCTGACGACCAGGTCGCACGAATGCCTGCCAGGTGGCACCATTCGCAATCCGGGAAAGTCGGTGATCTGCACGGGGAGTGTGTCTGGCGTTCCCGCTGCCACCACAACGACATCGACTCGTTCGAAGCGTGCGTGGTGCCGTATCCCTGCCAGGACCGCGGCTGTAGTCCAGCTGGCAGGGTCCGCGCGAAGGAATACTACGACCTTTCCTGGTCCGCGATGCAGTGAGAGGATCTCATCGACGGATGTGATGAGCGCGCGCCCCTCGGACGCGTCGACCAGGAAGACCGTGTTCTCCGGTGCGCCGGAGGAGAACGTACGTTTCATCGATTTGAGGCGATCCCGATCCTCGTCGATCACGAGCGCCAAATGATTGCCGACGTTGAGATGATCTGTCACCAGCACCTCACCGTGCAATAGCGAATTCGACACTACTTCCCTCCTATCTTGCTTCCATCACGAGTCATTCGACTCGATCCGGCTGTCCTATTCGTGATGCTTGTGAGTGTCCGAACGGAGCGAATGGCGGCATTCATCGCTTGTGGTGATCGGAGTCAGTAGGCGCGGGGAAGCTTCAGCGCCTGCGCGGAGATGTAGTTGAGGACCATCTCCTGTGAGAACGGTGCGTTGCGGAGCAGCCGCGCCTCCCGCCACAGCCGCTCCACGTGGTATTCCTTCGCGTAGGCGTAGCCACCGTGCGTGGACATGGCCCGGTCGCAGGCATCGAAGCCGGCCTCGGCGCCCAGATATTTGGTCCCGGCGGCCTCCTTGCCGCAGTCCTGGTGGTTGTCGTAGAGCTCGGCGGCGTGCATCGCCATCAGTCGAGCCGATTCCAGCCGGATCCAGGAATCCGCTAGTGGGTGGGCGATCGCCTGGTTCTGGCCGATGGGCCGGTCGAAGACCACGCGCTCTGTGGCGTATTTCGTCGCCAGCTCCAGTGCTGCCTGACCGATACCGACGCCTTCCAGTCCCACTACGATGCGTTCGGAGTTCAGCCCGTCGATCAGGTAGCTGAAGCCCCTACCTGCCTCACCGACGACTTCGTCGTCGCGGACCTCGAGGTTCTCGATGAAGAGTTCGTTGGAGTCGATCGCCGACCGGCCCAGTTTCTCGATCTCGCGGATCGTGATCCGGTCGCGGTCGAGGTCGGTGAAGAAGAGCGTCATCCCGTCCAGCGGTCTTTCCTCGTTGCGGGCAGACGTGCGCGCCAGCAGCAGGATCTTGTGGGCGTTCTGTGCATTGGTGATCCAGACCTTCTGGCCGTTGACCACCCAGCCGCCGGCGACTTTCTCGGCCTTAGTTGTGATGCGCGAGGTGTCCACGCCGGCGGTGGGCTCGGTGACACCGAACGCCATGAGGATCTCGCCCCGGGCGAGCTTGGGCAGGAACTGCTGCTTCATCTCCTCCGAGCCGTGACGGATGATCGGTGCGGGTGGGAACAGGTAGAAGTGGACCGCCGAGGCGCCACTCGCGCCGGCACCCGATGCGGCGATCTCCTGCATCATCACGCCGCACTCGGCGAGGCCCAACCCGAGGCCGCCGTACTCCTCGGGGATGAGCGCGCCGAGCCATCCGCCCTCGGCGAATGCCGTGAGGAACTCCCACGGGTACTGGGCCAGTGTGTCTTTCGTGCGCCAGTAGTCGTAGTCGAACTTGTGGGCCAGCTCTCGGGTTGCCTTGCGGACGACGTCGACGTTGCTCTCGTCGGGATCGCTCACCAGTGCGCTCCTGACGTGTTGAGCAGAGATCGCGGTACCTTGGTGTTGCGGGCGCGCAGCCACTCGCCGAGTGCCTTGGCTTGGGAGTCGAGCCGCAGTGTCGAGGTGGCACCGCTGCCGAGCATCCCCCGGATGAGGAAGTTGACCGCACCGAGTTTGGGTAGTTCGTAACGCGAGATGGCCAATTCGTGTGTTTCGGGGAGGAGGCGTCGGAGTTCGTCGACGGTGAGGGTCGACTGGAGCCACTGCCATGCGCCCCGGTCGCGTACCCAGACGCCGAGATTCGCGTCGCCGCCCTTGTCGCCGGAGCGGGCATGCACGATCTCACCGAGTGAGGCGATGACGAGTGGTGCGTCGGTCCAGGGCGCTCGCACCGACGGCGCGGGGAAGAGCTCGACCGGCGGGGGTGCCTCGAGACCCCCGTCGTGTGGCGTGCCGGGGGCGATGATCTCGGTGGTGCCGTCATGGTGGTGGACCATGTGGTCGAGCATTCGCTGGTCGAGCAGTGCGGGCCAGTAGACACCGAACGCGGACCCTGGTTGTGGAGGGCCGAGGGTGTACAACCCGGGGTAGCTGGACAGGGCCAGCTCGACCATCCGCGACGAGAAGGCGCGCCCGGCGGCCTCCTTGGTGCCCTGCACTGCGATCTGGAGCAGCGCGGTGCCCGCATTCTGACTGTCGGGATCGTGCCGGGCCTGACCGATCCGCGTGATCGTGACCGCGTCGAGCCCGTCCGCGGCCTCGATCTCGCGGTGCACGAATCGTTCGACGAGGGCCGCCTTCGCGTCGAGGTCGGTGCCGGTGAGCGCGAGGATCATGCTGTTCTCCCAGCCCCCCACCCCGGTGATCGCGACCTTGGTCGTCGCCGGTGGCGCCGAGCCGCGCACGCCGCGGATCCGGACGCGGTCGTCGCCGAGGTCGGTGAGCTCGGCGGTGTCCAGGTGGGCGATCACGTCGGGGTTGAGGTAGGCGGGTTCGCCGATCTCGTAGAGCAGTTGGGCTGTGACGGTGTCGTGGGTGACGGCGCCGCCGGTGCCCGGGTTCTTGGTGATCACCGAGGAGCCGTCGGTGTCGATTTCGGCGATCGGGAATCCCGGTTGCATGAGGTTGGCGATGTTGCGGAATCCGGAGAAGTTGCCGCCGGTCGCCTGCGGTCCGCATTCGATGACGTGTCCGGCCGCGACGGCGCCGGCGAGCGCGTCGTAGTCGTCGGGGGCCCAGTTCCACCACCAGGCGGCGGGACCGACGACCAACGCGGCGTCGGCGACGCGGCCGGTGATGACGATGTCGGCGCCGCGGGCCAGGGCGCGGGCGATGCCGAATCCGCCCAGGTACGCGTTGGCCGTCAGTGGGCGGTGCGGCCAGGACGAGAGCGGCTCGCCGGTCGTCAGGTGTGGCAGCGAATGGCCGGTCTGCTGCAGCTCGTCGAGGCTGCCGAACACGTCGTCGCCTCCGATGTGGGAGACCTGTAGGTCGTAACCGCGGCCGGCGATCAGGGCGCGGGTTGCGTCGGCCAGCCCGGCGGGGTTGAGTCCGCCGGCGTTGACGACGAGCCGGATCCCGTTCGCGACGAGGTGATCCAGTGCTGCGTCCACGTGTTGCAGGAAGGTGGTCGCATAGCCCTTGGTGCTGTCCTTGGCGCGCGCCTTGCCGAGGATCAGCATCGTGACCTCGGCGAGGTAGTCACCGGTGAGGACGTCGATGCCGCCGGCTCGGGCCATGTCGGCCATCGCGGAGGCGCGGTCACCGTAGAAGCCGGAGCAATTCCCCACGCGGATCGGACGTTGCCCTCGTCCCGGTGCTGATGTCATGTTGTTGCTCCCGTTGTCTTGTTGACCCACGCTGTCCCCTCGAAGCCCACCTCACCGGAGGGGTGCCGCTCGATGAGTTCGAGGGTCAAGCTGTCATCTTCGGCCGCCGTCACCCGGGCGGTGTAGGTCAGGTCCGCCGGTGCGTAGACGGGTCTGCGCAGGCGGTAGGCGGCCTTCGTGACGTGCCATGTCGGGCCGAGGCCCTCGGTGACGCACCGCAAGGCGAGTGCCGCCCGGAGGTGGGAGTGCAGCACGACACCGTCATGGCCCTCCTCGCGTGCATAGGACTCGTCGAAGTGGATGCGGTGCGGGTTCCAGGTGACCGCGCTGTAGCGGAACAACTGAAAGGGCGTAGCCGTGTGCTCGAGCGGTGGCAGCCTGTCTCCGGGCTGGAAGCTGATGGACATTTAGGACTCCTGGAGGGGGTTGCGCAGTACGACGGTGCGCCGGTTCCGGTTGAGGACGGCACCCTCGGCGGACATGAAGGTGTTGATGGTGGTGACGAACACGCAGCTGCCCGCCCGGGTCTGTTTGGGGGTGACCGCCGCGAGGGTGGTCTCGAGCACCACCTCCGTGCCCGCGATCACGGGGTTGACCAACTCCATCTCTTCGCCGGCGCCCATCACACGCAGCCCGAGGTCGCCGTCACCGAGGGGCATGTCCCCGCCGTGCGGGGTTCCGTCGGGCTGGAGCCGGGCCTCGGGGGTGCCCAGACCCCACTCCACGATCGCGGCGAGCATGTTCGGTGGCGCCACGACATCGGCGTACCCGGCCGCGCGTGCGTGCGCCGGATCGTAGTGCTTCGGATCGGTGGCGCCGATGGTCATCGCGTAGCGGCCGATGGTCACCGCCTCGAGGGTGCCGAGGCTGCGCCGTGCGAGAACCTCTCCCGTCCGGGGTTGCGTCTGGGCGTAGTACGCCGCCAGCGCAGTGCCGGATTCAAGCAGTGGGGACATGCTGGGGCTCCTCACCGGACAGTTCCGCCAAGATCTCCTCTGTCGACTGCCCCAGCAGCGGGGCGGCGCGCAGTGGTCCCACCGGCGAGTCACTGAGTCTGAGCGGACATCCCGGTACCGGCACCCGACCCCTCGCCGGGTGCTCGACGTACCGGATCATGCCGCGCTCGATCAGGTGCTCGTCCGTGTCGATCTCCCGGATCGACTTGACCGGCGCACACGGCACACCGGCGGCCTGTAGGTCCCGCACCAGTTCGGCGCGTGTGCGGGTCTTGGTGCACGCCGACATCTCTTCGTCGACCGCGTCGATGTTTGCGGCCCTGTCGCTCTCCTTGGAGAATCTGGGGTCGTCGACCAGCTCGGGCCGGCCCAGTGCGGTCGCGACACCGCGCCAGTGCCGTTCGGAGATGCAGATGATTGCCAGCCATCCGTCGCTGGCCTCGTAGATGTTGTAGGGCGCGAGCGCCATGCCCGAATGCCGATTTCCGGTGCGCTCGGGCAGTTTTCGGTCGGGATTGTTGTGCAGGCCGCCGAGGCTGGAGGCAAGCATGGGATAGATGGTGTCGTGCATCGACACCTCGACGAGCTGCCCCCGCCCCGTGCGTTCACGTTGGAACAGGGCCGCGCTGATCGCCCCGAACAGGTGGATGCCGCCGGAGAAGTCCACGAATGCGGCGCCCGCCTTGGTCGGTGGGCCGTCGGGCATTCCGGTGGCCGCGGCGCTGCCGGACATCGCCTGCACGGTGATGTCCATGGCCGACATGTGTGCGTACGGGCCCGTCGACCCGTAGCCCTTGCCGCGGGCCACGATCAGACGCGGATTATGCTCGAGGAGTTGTTCCGGGCCGAGCTGGAGCCGCTCGATGGTGCCCGGCGCGAAGTTTTCGATGAGTACGTCGGCGGTCTCGGCCAGATCGAGCAGCGCGTGGCGACCGGCGTCGGTCTTCAGGTCGAGGACCACACTGACCTTGTTGGAGTTGAGCATCACGAACTCGTGGGACTCGACCGGCTGGTGTGAGCGGAAGCGCAATTGCTCGCCGCCGGGTGGCTCGATCTTGATGACCTCGGCGCCCAGCTGCGCGAGAAGAAGTCCGCAGTACGGACCGTTGTAGATTTGGCCCAATTCGAGGACCCGGATGCCGTCAAACGCGGACATGATTGCTTGCCTCTCCGATCAGGAGTTGTTGACCGCGGCATCGCCGCAGTGGTCGTCTCGTCGCTGCGCGCGTCTTCACCGGAGCAGCACCTCCCTGTTTCCTTTTGGCGCCCAACAACTCTGGTTCGCAGAAGTTTCGGTGATTTGACGATGAAATGTGCCTCGCGGTCCTACTCCACACTGCACACAGGCCAGACATCTGGCGGCGAGCAGCACCCGCACGGCCATGTCCGAGGCCACCAGCCCGGTCAGTTCGACAATTGTTCCTCGACGGGAACCCACGGTGGATCGCGCGCACATCAGGTCGGGCCGAGGCCGCTGAGCCCCCGGGCGCCAGCTGCAGCCAGGACGGTAAGCGCAGCCGACGCTGCGACATGTCGTCCGACAAGAGCGTGGAGCTGCTCACCTGCACGACACCGTCTTTCGGCCTTCTTGAACTGCCGTCGCGGGTGGCCCGGGTGGCTCCGCCCGGCGCGGGTGTGATGCCGCGCGCGGGCGGCAACCGTGGAGGTAGGGAGATGTCAGGATTTGATGACGCCGGCGGAGCCGCCGTGGATGTAGCCGACCGGTCCGGTGCCCTGAGCCACCGCCACCGTCTCGGTCACGTGCTGAATGGAGGTCGCGTCATTGATCGAATGCAGCGTGCCGTCCTGGTTGAATCCGATTTGCGCGCCTTCCATCCACAGCAGCACGACGGTGTCCTCGGTGTTGTCCTCGGGGCAGTAGAACGTGTGGACCGAGCCGCCGGGCTCGTAGAGGTAGGAGCCGGCGACCTGAGGCTGATCCGGGTACTCGGCGTACTTCCAGCAGCCTGAGAACGTCCACACCTCGGCAGTACCGGTGTGGTAGTGGACGGGCAAGAGGCAACCGGGCGCCATGGTGGCCATGAGCACCACCTGCCCCTTCTCGGGATCCAGGCGCAGCGGCTGAATGTGGATCCCCGGGCCCATAGCGTGCTCGAGCAGCGGGATCTCATCGATATTCACGGTCAGAAGGTCATCCTGCGGCAGAGCGACCAACGGCAGCGGGACGCCGGTCTTGGTGCGGATCATCCCTGGAGAGACTGGTGCGGTCATGGTCTGACCCCTTCGTACGTACGGATTTACGGATGTAGAACCGGATTTCCGGATCCGGTTTGAGAGTACTGTGACGCGCGCCTCTTCGCAAGGTGCGGAGCTCATCTGTTTGAGGCGTTTGCTAGGGTCACCGGCATGCCTGCTCGCCCGCATCGCACAGTCGACCGCGTGATCGAGATCCTCGAGACCGTGTCTTTGAGCCCGCGCGGCGTGACGTTGGCCGAGCTGACAACCGCCCTGGACGCGGCGAAGAGCTCCGTGCAGGAGCTGACCAACGGACTACTCGCCCGCGGCTATCTTCTCGAGGAGGAGCGCCGGTTCCACCTCGGACCGGGGCCGTTCGTCCTCGCCGCACGCGCGAACAAGCTGGCCGCACTCTCACTCGATCACCAATTCGTCGCCGAGCTGGGCGAGGTCCTCGGATGCACCGTCCTCGTCGCAGTACGCGTCGGGGACGCCATCGTCTTCACCGACCTCGCGGGTGAAGAATCACCCAGCCTCACCTTCGTCGCCCGCACCCACGCCCGGCGCCCGTTGTACACGACCGCCGCCGGAAAAACCGTGCTCGCCAACGTCCCCGACGACGAGATGTACCGCCTCCTCGACCTCGCCGCCCCCGAGCAGGCAAGCGAAGTCCGACAATTCCTCACCGAGCTCCCCGAGATCCGCTCCCGCCGACTCGCCTTCAACCGCGGAGTCACGCTCGCAGACGCATACGCCGTGGCCACGCCTCTGCTGGCACCCGACGGCAGTCTGATCGCGGCGATCAGCGCGGCCGTCGACGCGTCGGCGGCGGAGGGGCTCGACGATATCGGCGAAAAGCTCAAGAAAGCTGTTGCCAGTCTCGGTCCTCAATACGGGCTCAAACTGGACTGAAAGCCTGAACACCCGGCGCGCGCCAGGCGAGATTCCGAGCGGCTATGTGGCGGTTGCGCCTCAGGGTTGATCGTCAGCGTCGGGTAAGGGGCGTCTGCAGATTTCGTGGGCTTCGTCGGCCGAGACGCCGAACATGCGCAACAGGTCCTCGGTGACTTGGTCGGTGTCCTCCGCGTCGTCACGTTCGGGGTGCTCGTGCAGCAGTTGACCCAGACAGAGTGCGGCCCCCGCTGTGATCGTCAGGGCCAGTTCGGGATCGCGCACGCTGAACCTGCCCGCACGGGCGGCTGCCTCGATGTCGCGGCGAGCTCTCGGCGCCAGGCCCTTGTCCGAGCTGACCAGACTCGGCCCGTCGCGGAGCAGAACTTTGCTCAGTTCGGGATTCCTGCGATGCAGGCGTCCGGTCAGACGGAAGCTCTGCGCAAAGATCTGGGCAGGGTCGTCCAGATCGGCGGTCAGTTCGTCGAGTATCGCGCCGTGGCGGTCGAGGGCCTCCTCCACGGCCGCGTGAAAGAGCTCCTCTTTGGTCTGAAAGTGGTTGTAGAACGACCCCATTCCGACATCAGCGGCCTGGGTGATCTCGAGAATCGGGGCGGTCAGCTTCCCGGCCGCCATGAAGGACTGGGCTGCGCGCACGAGTGCGGCGCGGGTCCGCGCTTTGCGCCGTTCCAGACGGTTCGGTGCATCGGTGATCTGCTCGGTCATGCCTGCGTGCCCTTCTCCTGATCCGTCCGACCTTGCCCTACACTACCCGGGCGTCATCAATATTGACGAATTCCTCAAACTTGGCAGCCACTCCAGTCCGCAAGCAGCAGCCACACACGGACTAGCTAATGGCCGAGGATCTTGATGCCGACCACGAGTACGCCCACACCGACCAAACCTGCGATAGTGAACAGCTTTTGCCACCAACGTAATTGGGCCATTCTCACGGCAAACAGAGCAATGACCCCCAGTTCGACGACGAGGATCCACATCGCGATCCACATCGCCGTGGACAGGCTCAACAGCCCGACGGCGGCGGCGACCAATATCAGCAGGGGCAAGACCGCGGCCTCCACAATCTGGCCGGAGGCCTGCAACATCCGCAGCGCTGCCCGTCCGCGCGGAGCACTGTGGTGCGCGCCGAGGTGCGCTACCCAGTCGGCCAGCAGGCTCGCCGCCCAGAGCCCGCCGGTGGCCACCGCGACATCGAGGACCCGAGACCATGGGCTTGTCTCGGGAGCCGTATAGCGGACGAGGACGGCGAGCGTCGCCAAACACGTCATCGCGCCGTACACACGCTCCCGCAGGAGCGCGACGACCTGCTCCACGGGAATCTCTTCTCTATTTGCCTCACTGGCCGCACTCACGTCGGCCACCACGTGAATCGGTTCGAATCTGCCCTGCCCGAGCAACCGCTGCATCAAACCCATTCCAGCCATCAGCATCCCGCCGACGACGCGTCGTGGCGGTCGAGGGCCTCCTCCACGGCCACGTGGAAGAGCTCCTCCTCGGTCTGAATGTGGTTGTAGAACGCCCCCATAGTACTCGGGATGAACGAACCCGAATTCGATGTCGAAGGTCTTGATCAGTTTCTCGATCTGACGAGTGATCTCCGGACGGTACCTCTCCAACTCCGGTGTGGCCGGGACGAACACGGAGTATCCGAGGGTCACGTACTCCGAGATGTTGAGGAAGCGGATCTTTCCGTTGTGAATCCATGCCTCGACTGCGAACTCCCACCCGTCCAGATGAGACTCCATCAAGACCGGGAACTCCTCGTCCGGGATGGTGTCGACCTCATCCGGGGTGCGGATCACCCGGTGCCCGAGACTGCCGGCCTTGTCGAAGGCTTTGAGATGGATCGGATCGTTCGGGTCGCCGTCCAACTTGAGCAATGTCTGGTTGACTCGCTTGAGGAATCGGATGACGTCGTCGCGTTCGTGGGCTTCCTCGAAGATTCCCACGCGGATGCCGCCGAGTTGGGCGCGACGTTTCATCAAGGCCTTGTCGCGCAGCAGCAGAGACTGGCCGAAGAGTCGTGGATTGTCGAGAAGAACGGAGTTGATCGCGCCCGCCCACTCGACGGTCTCCTCGAACAGTGGGATCGCGACGTCGACACCTTTCTCCTTCAGCGTCTCGGCGATCTCCATAGAACGATCGTTCAATCGCTCGAAATTCCACGGCACATACGGAATTCCGTGTTCCTTGCAATAATCTTCGGCCCAATCGGGCGCGACGACGAGATATCGCCTGTCGAAACGGTCAACAGCTTCGATAGCATTCAAACTCCAACCCAGAAGGGCGACATACCCTTTCTCTGGGTTTCTGGTTTTCGATTCGGGCTTCGACACCGACAACTCTCTGCTCCTCTCGAAAGGCATTCGGAACGCATGAGCGGGCAGACGAAATTCGGGCGTGGCCGCAGCGTCGTTGACAGCGCGGTAACGCTCGATTGCGTCGATCTTCACCGCATCCATGCAGTGAAGGCTACCTGCAGGCGGTTTTCGGCCCGTTCCCACACCGGTTCAGTGCCGTCTCACACCGGCCTGACCAGCCGAGACGTTGTTTGGGTTGTTTCAGATCGATGCACGGGGTGTGCTCGATGAGAGGGGTATCGATGCGGCGGTGTCGGTGTGTGTGGTCACTGCATGGCAGCAGGCGGTCACTACGTTGTGGTGTAAGGCACCACCTGGTTGCCGCCAATGCGTCCGTTTTCCAACGGCCGAGGACGTTTCCGCTCTCGTCGAAGACGAACACCAGGGTCCGACCACGGAAGGTTTCGACCGCGCGGTCGCCGAGCGACACGGTTCCTACTGCATTCGAGGGCAGTGTTTCGATGTTCGCATCCGTGTACTGCGGTGCGGTGCTGCAGGAGGCAGCGGCCATCATCACCGCCACCAACGCCGCAACATGGGCCACAGAATCTTCTCTGCGTGTTTCGACGACCCATGCCGCGACCTGTGCGCGTGAAGTGAATCCCAACTTCGTAAGTAGGTGTTCGACATGGCCTCTGAGCGGTGCGAGGGGAAATTACCAACCGAGCAGCGATCTCCTTATTCGTCAGGCCCTCGGCAATCAGATCAGCAACCTCCAGCTCACGCCTTGTCAGGTGTGCGGCGGGACCGCAAGGGATCGCCTCCGGAGGATGAAGTTGCTCACCCAAGGCATAGGCGACCGCGGCGTCGAAACCTAACGCCGCGCCGTCACGATGCGCAGATGCATAAGCCTCCGTACTCGAGGCACGCTGCGTCGCGCCTTCACAGGCTTTCTGGTACTCGCTCAAATTGGGCAGTACCACAATCGGGCTTCCCACAGACCGGCTGAGCTCCTCCGATGCCCGATCCATGCCAGCGCCTGCAGACACAGGCTTGCGTTGAACCGGTCATTCACTTTGAGGTCGATTTGCAGCGCCTGTTCGAGCAGCTGGACGCCTCGTTCACGATTGCCGCGTCGCCACACGGCGACCGCCACTCCGGGACGATGGGGGTCGACTGGAAGTATCCCTTCGGGGCGAATTCGAGCATTGTCTCCAGCTCCATCGAAGGATGAGCCATCGCACCCGTGACACGGGCGATGTCCGACCAGCGCAGCCACCGCGTATGCCCGCCGTCGTCGACCGACTGCACCGGGTACAGCACGCGGCCATAGGCTTCGAACCGGGCGGGCACGAGTGAGACCACCGTGGTTTTCCGCATCACCTCGACTCCGTCGCGAACCCAGTACCCAGCTGACATGTCGTTCCAAATCCTGCCATTCGCTTGCCATACAGCCAGTCTCCGCAGGCCGCCGAATCACCACGCGTGTTTGCAGGAACCCGCACCGGGACGAAGTGACGTCCCAGAGCATGCTGGCGGCAGTCCGCCTTCGTTCCGTAAGCGGATCCGTTAGCGGTGAAGCGCTGTGCGCGGTTTGCGGCTGTGGGCAGGCGGCGCCGCGGCCCGCATGCCATCCTCGAGGAATTGCACGAACGTGGTGGTCGGTGACGGTGGAGCTGCTCGGCGGGCGCGGCGAGGAACTGTAGCCATGGCCCGGCCGCGTCTTCGCGGTCGGACCGTCGCATACCTTCAGCGATCTCGCGAATGCGATCAACGACGCCGTCGCCCGGTGGGACCGCTCGCACCTGTCGATGTTCACCCTTGCCGATGGACGAATGGTCACCGACACGGAGACCGGGGCCGAGATGGTGGAGTCACTCGGCGGGCCCATCACCGAGGCGGTGAACATCGAGTCGGCCAAAGTCGCCCGGCTCCTGAAGCCCGGGGCGGAGTTCCGGTTCACCTTCGACCTGGGTGATGACTGGACCCACCGCTGTCTGATCGGCGGCGACAAGGTCGACCCCCTGGAAGTGCTGGGGATCACGCCAGGGAAGCCTCTGCGTACTGGGGGTGGGGCGCCATCCCGGATCAGTACGGGCGCCGGTGGTCCGACGACGACGGGCAGAGCCGAGCACCGCGCAGACCGAGCCATCCGCACCCGATGCTGCTGCACGCGTGGCCCGCACAGGACCAGGTGCCCGCACTCGATGTGTCCGAGCTGCGCGCAGCTATCGCGACAGCAGATGCCGCCAGGTTCCTCACCGCGATGCGGGGGACATGACGTCGACGACGCGCTGCAACAGGTAGGGGCCGGAATACCGATGGCACTGAAGCAGCGACGGGAGCAGGCCGAGCCGGTGGCGGTGTCGGTCATCAACCGGCTGACCTGGCGCGCCGGCGCGGGTGACGGGGTGCTGGCCGAGGACCTGCTCGCGTGTCTGCGCGGCGAGCCGCTGGCCGGGCGGGTGGTGCCAGTCGACCTCGAGATGCTCGGTGCCGAATTGGAGGGGGATCTGGGCATGTCCACCGGTAGCTACCTCGACCTGCGCACCGGACAGGTGTACGACGCCAGCAGCACTGATCCGATGATGGTCGGCGAGGACGCCGCCGTCGACGTGGAGACCGAGCCCGACCGGTGGCTCCGGTTCGACCGCACCGGCTCGCGGGATGGCTGGCGGGACATGGCGGCCTTCGCCGAGCGGCAACACGATTCGGCGCTGCGGGAGCGGCTGGAGCAAGCGATCGAGGGCAAGGGCGCGTTCGGCCGATTCCGCGACCTCGTCCACCAGGAGAGCCTCACCGACCCGTGGTACACCTTCGCCACCGACCGCCAAATGGGTCGTGCCCGCGAGTTCCTCGCCGACAACGGCATCCGCGTGGGCTGACGGGCACCACACAGGAACTGCTTGACCACCGGCTCCTCACTGGTGAGCAGCACCTCCCGCGGACCGAACATCACCAGATGACGACGGAACAGCATGCCGATGTTGTCCGGCACCGTCCGCGCGAGGTTGATGTTGTGCGAGACGATCAGGATCGTCGCGACGATCTCGGCGGCGGTCCGCAAGATCGGGCGAGAACTCGTAGGATCTCGGGCAGGGGCGAGTTCGCTCCAGATTCTCGTGCGCTGGCGCGCAGGTATACAACGCGGACGACGTCCTGGTGATCCGGGCTGGACTGGCTCGGCTGGTCGATGCTGCATCGATACCTGTCCTCACTCCAGGGCGGAGACGAAAGTCAGCGTCGCGCGGTGATGGTGTCGGCGGCGTCGTGCAGCGCCCGGGAGACGGCATGCATGCTCGGGGTGTACTGCCGACGCGCGAGCGAAGCGATGTAAATCGATCGTGTCGGAACCCGGTCGGTGGGAAGAAATCGCACAGCGTGGACGTCCGGGCGATGGTGTGCGACGGCCAGACGCGGAACCATGGCGATGCCCACCCCCGCGGCGACCATCGCTTCGATCTCTTGGTAGTCATGGGCCTCGTAGACGACGTTCGGGGTGAACCCTGCCGTCTCGCAGCTACGGTAGAGCACTTCGGCGGCCGGGTGGTCTGCGTTGCGGATGATCCACTTCGCCGATCGCAGCGATGCCACCGCGACATTGTCGATGTATGGCCCCTCGAGCGGGACGAGCAGGACCGTTTCGTCCTCCATCAGCGGTATGAGGGCCAGGGATTTCTCGGTCTCCTCGGTCCAGTCGTAACTCCAGAGCAACGCCATTTCGACCTCGCTCGAATGGAGCATTTCCAACAGTCGCGGGCGAACCGCGGATTGGACCCGCACGTCGATGCCTGGCCAGTGGGCGTGATAGTCCTTCAGCGCGTCCGAGAGCAGTGAGGCGCTGACGGTCGGGAAGGAACCGAGTCGGACGGTGCCGCGCTCGAGCCCCAGCAGAGCTTCCAAGTCACCACGGGCAGCGCGCATTTCCTGGCGGAACAGCCGCGCACGCGTGACGAGAATTTCACCGGCCTCCGTCAACCGGACGCCGCGAGGCAGGCGGGTCAGTACCGGCTGCCGGATCTCCTGTTCCAACTTGGCGATGCGTTGCGACGCGGCGGATGGCGTGACGTTGGCGCGTTCGGCGCCGCCGGTGAGGGATCCGGCCTCGGCGATGTCGAGGAGCAGGAACAGCGTCACCACATCGAACGAGTTGCGCATCGATACCTCCCACAAGCCTTTAATTCTGCTAAACCCCGCCGTAGAAATACGACATTGTCATAAACATAACCCGCTCATAGTGTGATCTGGGTAATGATCAAGCGAAGGATGTGACATGCAGACGATCGCAACTCCCTCACCACCCGGGATCACAGCACCGAATCGCCCTGTCGATCCCGTCGGTCGCCCAGTGCGCTCACTTCGGCGCCCCTCGGCCGGCATCGATGAGGTACTGCAACCCGGTGCGGGGTGGGCGGCCGACGCCGTCGACAGTCACCTCGGGCGGCGGCGATATGCACCGTGGAGTGCGCCGGCGGGAGTGATAGCTCCCGATCCGTATCGCGTGGCTCCGAACCGTATTCATGTCTGTCCGTCGCGACCGGCCGCCGTCCAGGCGCCGTTCGACCGGCCCCGCAGCGAACCGAAAGTACGCCCATGACTTCCATCGAGATACTGCCACTGATCGCGTTGGTGGCAATGTTCGTGATAGCCACCTTCTTCCCCATCAACATCGGCATCCTGGGGTTTATCGGCGCGTTCGTCGTGGGGTACTTCCTCCTCGGCTACGACGACAAGGAAATCCTCGCCGAGTTCCCCAGTTCGATCGTGCTGACGATCATCGGCGTCACCTACTTCTTCGGTATGGCGAAGAAGAACGGGACTATCGATCTGCTCGTCAACGCCTGTATACGTGGCGTTCGCGGACGGGTGACGGTCATCCCGTGGGTGTTCTTCTTCTGCGCCTCGGTGCTCACCGCCCTGGGCACGTTCAGCCCGGCCGCCGTCGCTCTGATCTCACCGGCCGCGATGTCGTTCGCCGCCCGGACCCGGATGAGCCCGCTGGTGATGGGCATCATGACGATCAACGGGGCGCACGCTGGAGCGTTCTCGCCGATCTCGGTCTCCGGCGTCCTCGTCCGTGACATCGTCGAGTCGAGCGGCCTGACGATCGCCCCCTGGACCCTGTTCTTCGCTAGCTACGGCATCAACCTGCTGCTCTCGGTCCTGACCGTGGTCGGCTACGGCATCCTCGCCCGGGTACGAAACGACCTCGAATTCACCGCTACCGGCTCGAGCGCCGGCATCGAGCCCGACGGCGGCGGGAGCGCGGCCGGCACCCCGATCGCGGGACCCGGGGGAACCCCGGCCGGTGGCTCGTCCGGCACGGGTGGTACCCAGGTACTCATCCGGACACCGCGCACCGAGGCCGTCACCGATCACGACGTGCTGCCGGTCACCGGGGTCCAGAAGCTCACCCTCGTTTTGATTGGCGCGGTGTTGGTGCTGGTCCTGGTCCTGCACATGCCGATCAGCTTCGTTGCCATCGCGGCCGGTGCAATCCTCGCCTTCACCGATCTGTCCAAGCAGAGTGAGGCCATCGCCGGTATCAGCTGGTCCACGGTCCTGCTCGTCGCCGGCATGGTCACCTACATCTCGCTGATGGAGGAGATCGGCACGATCGATCACCTCGCCGAGATGGCGATCACGATCGGCGCACCGCTGCTGGTCGCCGTCGTCCTCTGCTACGTCATCGGCGTCACCTCGGCGTTCGCATCGTCGACAGCGCTTCTCACCGCGGTCATCCCGCTCGCGCTTCCACTGCTGCAAACCGGAGCACTGCCGGTCGTCGGACTCGTGGCCGCCCTCGCCATCTCCGCCACCGTGGTCGACGTCTCCCCGTTCTCGACCAACGGCGCACTCGTCCTCGCCAATGCCCAGAACATCGAGCGTCCCCGGTTCTACCGCCAGCTGCTGCTCAACGCGGGGATCGTGGTCGCGATCGCCCCGGCTCTGTGCTGGCTGGTGCTGGTGGTCGTCCCGACGCTGGTCTGACGCGTCGACAGCCCGCGAGGGTTTAGCTGAAGTTAACCCTCATCGACTTATTCGCCATTGTTCTCCACCCTGATGTCAGTCAGGGTGGGTAGTGGGACACCGCTGGGAAGCACGCTCCCCATCCGATCAGAGCCTCCAGCGGTGCCTCACAGACTCTTCAAACCCGAAAGGTGGGCCGGACCGTGTTCACACTTCATGGAACCTGGATGCGGGGAGGAACCAGCAAATGCTGGCTGTTCAACGCCTTCGACGTCGATCCACTCATTGCCCAGGCCGGCGGCCTGGATGCCATCTTGACCTCCGCGTTCGGCTCCGGTGATCCGCGTCAGCTCGACGGTGTCGGCGGCGGCAGCTCGACCACCTCGAAGGCGGCGATCGTGCGCCGCTCCAGCGAACCCGGAATCGACGTCGACTACCTGTTCGCGCAGGTCGCGATCGGTGACCGCCGGGTCGAATGGGGCAGCAACTGCGGCAACTGCGCCACCGCGATCGGGTTGTACGCGCTGCAGTCCGGGTTCGTTCCGGTCGATCCCCGGGCGACGACCGTGCGGATGCGGAACCAGAACACCGGCGCGATCCTGCACGCCGAGATCGCCACCCCGGGCGGGATGATCCCCACCGAGGGTGACGCGGCCGTACCCGGTACCAGCGCATTGGGGGTTCCGGTTGGTCTCACTTTTACCGGTCTCGCCGCCGGTGCGACCACGCTCCTGCCCACCGGCGCCGCCGCCGACCAGATCTCGATTGCCGACCACACGTACCGAGCCACGATGGTCGTCGCCGGAGCCCCGGCGGCGTTGTTCGACGCCGCCGACCTCGGGCTGACCGGCGCGGAGGACAACCAGACCATCGCCGAACACCTGCCGTTGCTGCTCCGGCTACGACAGGAATCATCGTTGCGGATGGGACTGAGCAAGCCGGGAGATCCCATCTCCCATGCGATTCCGAAAGTTGGTGTCGTGGGCCCGCCGGCTAACTACCGCACCAGCGCCGGCGTCGACATCAGCGCCGACGACTACGACGTCTCGGTCCGGATGCTGTCGATGCTCGCCCCGCACCCGGCGATCGGGCTCACGTCCGCGGTCGCCGTCGCTGCGGCGTCCACCGTGGCCGGTGTCGTCACCGCCAACACGCAGGTCCGGTGGCCGGGATCGCTGCGGGTGGGAACACCTGCCGGAGTCCTCGATGTCGACCTCGCCACCTCGGCCGACGGAATCCTCGAATCGGTCACCCTGCACCGGGCGGCCCGCCGCATCGCGTCGGCGGAACTATTCGTCACCGCCCCGGCACCGGCTCCGGCACTGGTCGGGTCCGCGCGGTGAGGACCCCGCACCGCACCGGCCCCGTGATAGGTGAGGACACCTGATGCCCGAGAAGATCGCGATCGCGCCCCGGCCGGTCGACACGCGGATCGCCCGATCCTGGCTCCTGGTCAACGGCACCCGAACGGACCTGTTCGACCAGGCCGACTGCTCCTGCGCGGACCAGATCGTCCTCGACATCGAGGACGCGGTCGATCCCCAACTCAAATCCGCCGCGCGGGAGGAGGTCGCCGCCTGGCTCGAGCACACCTCGGCCTGGGTGCGGATCAACGACCGGTCCTCGGCGTACTGGAGCGATGACGTCGATCGCCTCGCCGGCCTTCCGGGACTGGCCGGGGTGATGCTCGCAAAAACCGAAGCCGCCGAACATGTCACCGAAACCTTCGACCGGCTCGGCGGATCCACCCCGGTGCTCGCGTTGGTCGAATCCGCCCTCGGCATCGACCGGGCCGGTGATATTGCCTGCGCCCGCGGCGTGTTCCGGCTAGCCTTCGGCAGCGGCGACTATCGCCGCGACACCGGCACCAGCGCGGACGACCTCGCCATGGCCTACCCTCGCTCCCGGCTGGTGGTCGCCAGCCGAATCGGCGATCTGCCGGGACCGATCGACGGGCCCACCGTCAGCAACAGCCACACCGTGCTGCGCGAACAGTCCGCGGTATCCGTGTCCCTCGGCTTGACCGGAAAGCTGTGCCTGGACACCGATCAACTGCCGGTGATCAACGAGGCCATCAGCCCCACGCCCTCGGACGTGACCTGGGCGCGGGAATTCCTCGACGATTTCGACGCCCGCGGCCGGGTTGTCCGCGACGGCAGCGACCTGCCCCGGCTCGGCCGGGCCGAGAAGATCATCCACCTCGCCGACGCGTTCGGCATCTCCCGAATCTGACCGACGATCGGCTCGGGCACTATCCGGCCTCGAATCCCTCCTGCAGTTGGTGGGCGGCGGCAGCGCACACCGCGATCCCTTCCTGCGCCGCCGGACTCAGGCGCCGCTCGGTCAGATGCGCGACCAGGATCCGCCGTTGCGGCGGGCGGGTGGCGAGGGGAATCGACCGGACATCGGGCCGGAGATTGAGCACGGCCAGCCGCGGTGCGATGGCCACACCGAGTTCGACGGCTACCATCGCCTGCACCTCACCGTAATCGTGCGCGAACACACTGGTGCGTGGTGTGAAACCGCCTTGCTGACAGAGTTTTTCGAGTGTCTGTGCGACCGGATGATCGTCGGCGCGGACCACCCACGACTCGTCGCGCAATTCGGCGATCCTGATCGAGTCGCGGTCGGCCAGGCGGTGCCGCTCCGACACCAGCAGCACCGTCGGATCGTTCATCACGTGGTGGTAGGTCAACGTCGGGTCGTCGACCCGGTTCCATTCGTAGTCCCACAACAACGACAGCTCGGTCTCCCGGCGGCGAAGCGCATCGACCAGATACGCGAACCGGCCACTGAGCACCTTCAACTCGACGCCCGGGTGCCGAGTCTTGAATTCCTTGACCACGAGCGGCAGCAGCGACGAACCGGCCGTGGGGAAGGTGCCGATCGCCAGCACACCTGCGCGCAGCCCTTTGATCTCCGCAAGCTCGGCATCGGCGGCCTCGAGTTCGATCAGGATGCGTTCGGTGTGCCGGACCACCGACCACCCGGCCTCGGTCAGCACGATGCCGCGCGCGTGCCGCTCGAGGAGTGGTTGGCCGGCTTCCTTCTCCAGCTTGGCGATTTGTTGGGAGACAGCCGAAGTGGTGTACCCGAGCGCCGCCGCTGCCGCGGTGATCGAGCCGTGCTCGGCGACCTCGCGCAGCGTGAACATCCTGGTCGTGTCCAGCACCCACCCACCTCCAGACTTTAGAAGAAGTTAACGTCTGTCGACATACCCGTGATTGTAGTTGAACCGTGCGGGTGTCAGTCTGAAGTGGCGGCAGCGGCGGCTCCGCACGCCCGGCCGCACCGCGACACCTGCTGGTACCCACCCGTCGGGCGACACTCGTCCGCAGCGAAGCGCCGCACCCCGTATCAATTCACCCCACACGCGAGGACAGCCCATGACTGCACACCCGAGTGACATCCACTCGCCTGACGACCAGGCCGACGAGACCACGGGCGTCGGCTCTACTCCGGCGCGCGGTCCCTTGCACGGCATTCGTGTCCTCGACATCAGTACCGTCTATGCGGCACCGATCACTGCGATGATGCTCGGTGACTACGGCGCCGACGTCATCAAGATCGAGCACCCCACCGGCGATCCCGCCCGCACACACGGAGCACGCAAGAATGGCCACGGACTGTGGTGGAAGGTCATCTCCCGGAACAAGACATGTATCACCCTCAACCTCGGCACGGCCGAGGGCCAGCAGATGCTCCGCGATCTCGTCGTCGATGCCGACGTGCTGGTGGAGAACTTCCGCCCCGGCGTACTCGAGAAGTGGGGCCTCGGCCCGGACCGGCTCCGTGACCTCAACCCAGGACTGGTCATGCTGCGGGTCACCGGCTTCGGTCAGTCCGGACCCTACGCCGAACGCCGAGCATTCGGCACCCTCGCCGAGGCAATGAGCGGATTTGCCCACCAAACCGGAAGCGAGGACGGTCCGCCAACGCTGCCGCCGTTCGGTCTCGCCGACGGTGTCGCCGGACTTGCCGGCGCCTTCGGCGTGGTGACCGCGCTGCTGCACCGCAACAGTCCGGCCGGCGACGGCAAAGGTCAGGTCATCGACCTATCTCTGCTGGAGCCGCTGTTGGGGATCCTCGGCCCCGGCCCCACCGCGCACGACCAGCTCGGCACCATCGCCGGCCGCAACGGCAACCGCTCCCCGAACAATGCCCCGCGCAACACCTACCTCACCAAGGACGGGCGGTGGGTCGCCATCTCCGCGAGCGCCACCTCCGTGGCCGCGCGGGTCATGCGCCTGGTCGGCCGACCCGACATCGTCGAACAACCCTGGTTCGAGTCCGCCGGCGAACGCAGCCGCAACGGTGACCTGCTCGACGAGGCGGTCGCCAAATGGATCGCAGACAGACCGCTGCACGAGGTCACAGCCGAATTCGAACGCGTCGGCGCCGCACTGGCACCGATCTACGACGTCGCGCAACTGATGAACGATCCGCACGTCCTCGACCGCGACTGCATCACCACCATCGACGACGAGGACCTCGGCCCGATCAAGATGCAGAACCTCATGCTCCGCATGCTCGGAACACCCGGTGCGATCAACTTCGCCGGCCGCCGACTCGGCCAGGACAACGAGCAGTTCTACCAGAACACTCTCGGCATCGACCCGGACCGACTGACCGCACTCACCGAGAAGGGCGTCCTGTGATGGACCGCAGCTACCTGTTCGCGCCCGGCCACAACCTGAAACTGCTCAGCAAGGTATTCGACGCCGGCGCGGACGCCGTCATCCTCGACCTCGAAGACGCGGTACCTCCTACCGAGAAGGAGACCGCGAGAGCGAACGTCGCATCCGTCATCACCACCCGAACCGCATGGGTGCGGATCAACGCGCCGGGGACCGAACTGGCGGACGCTGATCTAGAGGCCGTCGCCACGTCCGCGCACGGCATCCGCATCCCCAAGGTCGAAACACTCGACGACATCCGCTGGGTCACGGACCGGGCGCCCGGAAAGCCACTGATCTGCGCCATCGAGACCGCGAAAGGTGTTGCCAACGCCTTTGCGATCGCCGGCCACCCGGCGGTCACGCATCTCGCGCTCGGCGGTATCGATCTTAGAAGAGACCTCGGCACGGGCGACGGCGACATTCCCATGCAGTACGCGCGCTCCCACCTCGTCGTCGCGGCCCGCGCGGCCGGCATCGCCCCACCGATCGACAGCGTCTACCCGCACATCCATGACACCGACGGACTCGTCCGCCAGGCCGCCCACAGCCGTGACCTCGGCCTTTTCGGCAAGTCCGCCATCCACCCCGCTCAGCTTCCAGCCATCCACACCACGTTCAGTCCGCGACAGGACGAAATTGACTGGGCACGAAAGGTTGTCGACGCATTCGAGCACGCCGGCGGCGCTGCGGTGCGATTGTCCGGAGGCGAATTCGTCGACCTCCCCGTCGCGGAACGGGCACGGAAAATACTGGCTTCCGCCCACGCCTGACGAACCGGGCGGTACCCCCGCCTGTGTGCCGCCGGACTTCACGGCAGGCCACACTGTTTGCTGAGATGAGCCCGGCGGCCGAGTACCACTTGCGGCGTCGCAATCTCACCAGCCCTCCCGCCGATGTCCGCGGCCGTCCTGAACGGCAAAGACGACTGCAACACCCGAAACTCCCGCAATCCGCCTCTGTCTATCTCGAGGCGGCGATCCTGATCGCATCGAACCATGGAGTCGAAGGTGCCGTGCACGGAGGCTGTGCCGATTAGTTGCAGCTCGACCTACGGTCGTCATGGGAATTGTCCCGGGATCTCTGAACAGCGTCGAGACCTCCGGGTATCTGCGACGCAAGCGGGCTCGGTGGGGTCGCCGAACATTTCGAGTTGCCGATCAAGACCGTTCGTCCCTACGACGTGGTCAGCCAAGTTCGGGTCGAACGCAGGCAGCACCAGCTCGTCGGCCGCAGCTCAGTCGGAGGAATGGCCGACCAGCCCCAATCCGCATCTGCTCATCTCGACGCACGGTGCGCACGCGGAGAACATCCCGCCCCTCGCGGTGCTCACGATTGCGCTCGTCTTTCGTGGACTGCAACTGTAAGCGCACGGCATTCGTAGTGACCGCTCTTGTACGAGGCATCCATCACCGAAGATCCCGTACTCCTCACACGTGTCTCGGCTCATCAGCCCCGCCGCGATGCATCGTGCACACCGACTCCCTGTACCGAACCTCGATCCCGGGGCATCGGCGACGCCGAACACCGCGACATGGACAGCTTCGTGGATTTGGCTTGGGTGGCACTGTTCCTACAGATTGTGCAGCGCCCGCAGGCCGTCGGTGAATTACGGGCAACCCACCTTCATCGCCGGAGTGTTGCCGGGGGCGTCTCGCCGAACTTCTCTCGGTACTGCACGGAGAAGCGTTCGAGATGCACGAATCCACACCTGCTCGCCGCATCGGAAACCGTCGTCGTCGACGGATCGGCGTCGAGTAGCCAGGCGCGTACAGTTTTCATGCGAACCTCGCGCAGATATCCCATCGGGGTCGTGCCGTAGTACTTCTTGAAACCGTCTTGAAGCGCCCGAACGCTGATGCCCGTAGCCGATGCGACATCCTCGACAGTGAGCAGTTCGTCCGCGTGGTGTTCGAGTATTTCGACCGCGCGGCGAATCGTTCGAGGCGCCGCCGGCACTGGCCGCTGCAACGCCTCTGTGTAGTTATTGGGCTGGGCCACAATGAGTTGACTGAGCAGAAGCCGCTCGAACTCTTTCATAACGATCGGCTCGTTCGACAGTGAGCCACCGTTTTCCATTTCGCCCCGCAATAGCTCGAGCACGTCGCGCCAAGAGCGAATGCCGGTTCGCTCCAGTTCCATTCGAAGGTCGAACCGGAGTGGCTCGCGGAGCGGGGCCCCGAGCGCCTCTTGTACTTGCCGCTCCAGACCCTGGCGATCGATCCGAACAATCAGCTGCCGGTTCCCCTTGCGCCATTCCATGGTCGTCGACCCTCCGGGTTGGAGGATCGATGCGACAGCCGGTGTTGACTCGAATGTTTTTGCACCCCAATTTATTTCCGCCACTTCAGAGAGGGGAATCTGAACGAGATAGAAGTCGTCGAGATCGCTCGGGCGAATGCGCATACCGGTGCCGTATTCCAGGTAGTGCAGGCCGATAGTTCCGGCGGCGGCCGAGTGAAACCTGCAGGACGCCGCACCGTCGCCACCTGTGGGTTCGAGCGTATGAAGTAAGAAGGCGGAACCGACCACCGATCGCACCTGGTCCAGATCGACGCACCTCGACGCCCAATTCGTCGAGTAGTCCTCGAAAGGCCTCCAGCAGTCGTGCAGAGCCTCCCTCGACCACAGGCAGACCGAAACCGTGGACCGTTGCCGCCAGCACCGAAATCATGAAGCCGCCGGAGGCATTATCCGGCGACAGACCTCACGTCAAGTTGTCCACGGACGGCCTGTTCGTATGGTTCGAAGTCATCACCACCGGCGGCACTACGCTGTTCTGGTCGGTTTGCCAACAGCGACCATGTCGCGTACGAAAGTCGACTGGAGCTGGACCGTCTGTGGATGGCGGACTCTGCGCCGAAAGCGAGGCGGATCGCCGCGCAACCGTTGTGGCTGAGCGGACCCGATGGAGCGCCCCGCGAACGTTGACAATGCCTGCGCCGTCGGCGGAAAGTTGAGCAGGGAACTTGTGACCCGATCTGTCAAGTCGGTAAGTAGGTGAGAAGCATGAGCGCAACCGATCCCCCACCGCTGGTCGTCGTGCCGCCGGGGGCCGGGCAGACCGGTGACCTGGGCCCGATCGGGGTCGAATTCAAGCTGTGGGGCCGTGACACCGGTGGGGTGTTGTCGGTCGTCGAGCACCCGTTCCCGGTCGGTGCGCTGGTGCCGCCGCATCTGCATACGCGGGAGGACGAATTCTCGATAGTTACTCAGGGTGTGATCGGATTCCGCTCCGGCGACCGGGAGGCCGTTCTCGAACCCGGCGGATACATCACAAAACCCCGGGGTGAGATGCACGCCATGTGGAACGCCGGCACCGTCCCGGCGCGCATGATCGAGATCATCAGTCCGGCAGGCTTCGAACATTGCTTCCTGGAAATGTCCGAACTGGTCGCCGCCGGCGAACCGGATGTCACCCAGATCGCCGCACTTGCCGAGCGCTACGGTCTGCAATTCGGCGAACCCGACTGGTTGCCCGACGTGATCGCCCGGTATGCCCTGACACCGCCGTGAGCCCCGCTCGAGCCTCGACGCATGCAGTGTCGTTCACTGGTCGGGGCTGCTCAGCTCGGCCAGTCGATGAGCCGAAGACAGCTTCGGAGTAGGACGGCCACGGCCACCGGAAGGCGCCCGGCTTCGGCGAATAGTGGATTCGTTTGTGGACGAGGCGTTCTCGTCGTTCGCAAGGAAGGGTCAACGCGCGCCTGCGGTGGTTCTGGTTTGTCTCACGGTTCGGCCACCGCATTTCTGTCTGAGATTCCTGACATCTCTTCTGTCGTCCGTCACCGGCGTGACAGAGGCCGGAGAGGTAGAGGAACATGGAAGAAATGAAAGTGGTGCGGCTCCACGCCTATGGCGGACCGGAGAATCTGGTCTACGAGGATGCCCCCCGTCCGGAGCCTGCCGGGGACGAACTCGTGGTGCGGGTGCAAGCTGCAGGGGTCAACGTGTTGGACTGGTTGCTGGGAGAAGGCGGGTTCGAACAGTTTCCCGATGTTCTGCTGCCGTGGATTCCGGGGTGGGACATCTCGGGAGCAGTGGAAGTGGTCGGTAACGGCGTCAGCGGGTTCCAGCAGGGCGACAGCGTCTACGGAATGGTTCGGCTGCCCGAACCCGGCAACGCCTACGCCGAGTACACGGCGGTCCCCGCCAGTCAGGTCGTCACCAAGCCGCCCATCCTGGACCACATACACGCGGCGGCGGTGCCGATGACCGGATTGACGGCGTGGCGTGCCCTCGTCGACGAGGCCGGTCTACAACGAGGGCAGCGCGTGTTGATCCATGCCGCCTCGGGCGGTGTCGGCCATCTGGCCGTGCAATTTGCGAAGGCCTTGGGAGCGCACGTGGTCGCAACCGCGTCCGGCTCCAACCGGGAGTACGTGAACTCGCTCGGCGCCGACGAGTTCGTCGACTACCGCGAGCAGCGGTTCGAGACGTCGGTGGCTCCGGTTCATGCCGTGATCGACACGGTCGGCGGCAAAGTCCAACAGCGGTCCCTCGACGTGCTGACGCGAGCCGGGGTTCTCGTCGCCCTGCCGGCAGAGGTCCCGGACGTGGTCAAGGCCGAAGCCGAGCGACGCGGTATACGAACGCGACACTTCAGCGTCGAACCGAATTCTGACACGCTGACCAAGATCTCCCGGCTCGTCGATGACGGCAGAGTGCGGCCCACGGTCAGCTCGGTGTATCCCCTCGCCGAGGCGCAAGCTGCCCACGAAGAGGGCCGGGCAGGACACGTCCGAGGGAAGCTGGTCCTCGACGCGACCACGGTTGCTTCCTGACCAGCGTGCTTCGAAAAGGGCGCCGGCTGCTGCCCGCAATGCGCTGTGCGCCTGTCTCGCCCGGTGAAGGTTCGGCTTGCGGACAATCCGGGATGAGCAACAGACAATTGATGCGGGCCTGTCGATACCTCACCCGGGTCCATCGTCATCGCGAACGCGGACCGCGGCGCGGACCTGTCACAGGCCATCGGGGCGCTATCGGCCAGACCGTCACGTCAGCGCAGATACTCCGGGGCCGTCGAGATCGCCCAGCGCCGACTTGCGCCCCGATATTGCCATGAGCAGTGATAGTGCCGGGCCACAGACTTCTGGGCCATCGCCGATCGACACGTCTGCGTCGGTGGCCCGCAACTGGACCGAGTCAATGAGTTGCTTCGCACCCCCCAGGGATACCGGGGTGCGCGCCTGATACCGCAACGATCTGACGACCGCCTCCGACGGATATATACGGTTGATGCCCAGCGGCCGCCGGATGTCTTCGCCATGGACGACCTCTTCGACCAGTCTGCTGTCGAGCGGTGCTGGCGGCGTCGACGTACGTGTTGCTACCTGCTGAAGCCGGGCAAGCGTTTGGCGGGGTGTGGCGCCGCGTTCGCGTTCGACGCCTTGGGCGTTTTGGCGATCGAAGTTGAAGCGCGCCCGGGCCATATTGCGCACGATGCCGAGGCGGGTTGTCTTCGCGTTGTTGATCAAGTGTGCGGCGACGTCGTGCACGGTCCAGTCACCACAGAGTGAGGGGTGGTCCCACTGGTCGTCGGTGAGGTCGGTGAGGTCATCGATCAGCGCCGCACGCTCCGCATGCACGATCGGCCAGACATCATTCATGAAGCCAGTGTGACAAATTCTGCCCGCCACCGACTGGATTGGACCCGACGCCTGACGGCCGGATCGTCCCCGCTGGTGGTTTGTATCCAGGGCGCGACCAAAACTGGGATGACCCGCTCCATCCTCTACCGATCGACGATGCGGTAGAACGCCTCGGCGGCGTGCGCGAGCGCGTCGATGGCGTTTCGCCGATTCACCGAAAGCAGCCTCGTCGTAGCCGACTCCCTGAGGTAGGCCGCCCCTGCTTGGTCATACGGGACGTTCACGCCGGAGGCTGTCGTGATCAGCGGGATGACCCAACCCTGTAACCTGTAAAAGCTCGTAATGTGGTTATTACACGGAGTTAGCCGCCACCCACGAGACGACGGAGTCCGCTGTGATACACGCGCCAGAGCTCTCGGTCCGACCGCTTGCGGCAGATACCTGGGAGGACTTCGAGACCGTCATGGGCGCGCGCGGCGGTGCCGGCGGCTGCTGGTGCATGCACTGGCGGTTGAGCATCGCCGAGTGGATGGAGAACAAGGGCGACGGCAACAAGGCCGCCATGCGCGCCCTTGCCGAGCGCGATACGCCACCGGGAGTCGTGGGATATCTCGATGCCGAGCCGGTGGCCTGGTGCGCCTTCGGGTATCGCTCGGACTTCCCCGCATGCAGCGCTCGGCGCTCCTGAAACCTGTCGACGACAAACCCGTGGTCTCGCTTGCGTGCCTGCTCATCAAGAAGGATCACCGGGGTGACGGTCTGTTGGCGGCGTGGATCGCCGCGGTGTGCGACTACCTGGCCGAGACCCCGCAGACACGAACGGTCGAGGCGTATCCGGTCGAACCGCCTGCTGGGCGCACGGCGGGACGGGACACGGCGATGACCGGCATCGCCAGCGCCTTCACCGCAGCCGGGTTCACCGAGGTTGCCAGGCCTAAGCACGACCGCCCTGTCCTGCGCTACGAGCTGCCGTGACCACCGCCACGGCCTGGGTCGAGGACCACTTCATCGCCGGTGACGCCGCGCTCGACTTCGCCAACACCGTCTACCGCCGCACGCCCGAACTCGGCGCCGAGCTGTTCACCAACGCCGAAGCACTCGTCACCTGGCTCGACCGGGCCCACCTGCTACCTGCGACGGAGCCTCCGGAACGCGCCTTCGCCGACACCGCGGCCGCCCTGCAGGAGGCTCGCGCATTGCGTGCGCTGTTCTGGACAGTCTTCGACGCGCAGAAGGACGGCCACAACATCCCCGCGGACGCCTTCGCACGGCTACTCGGCACCGCCCGTCGCGGCAGCGACACCATCAACCTTGCGTCCGACGGCTCCATGACTCCACTGGCCGCTGAGGGCGTGTTCACGATCCTGGCGCTGCGCGCCATCACCCTCGTGCTCGCCCCACCACCGCAAGGAGTACGCGCCTGCGACAGCTGCGGCTGGTTCTTCATCGACTCCTCCCGCAGCCGCCGTCGCCGCTGGTGCAGCATGAAGACCTGCGGCAACCAAGCGAAAGCCGCCCGCTACCGCTCGACCCACCCGTGATGAGTATGTCCAGCATCTGGTTCTCAGCGTCGCACGGCCCGATGCCCAGCCCCGTCGCCGATGCTCAAACCCTCACGCACTGCCCGCCGAGCAGCCCCTCCGAGTCACGTCTCCGCCAACCCAAGTTCGCAGCGAGTCCGACAGCCGGGGACTCGCTCCCCAGCGCTTGGGCGCTATCGCATCGGGCACTGCCCAGTCGGATTGAGAAACCCCGCATGAAAACGCGACTCGCCACGTTCAGCGTCCACCAGAGCGATCTGTAGTAACACCACCGTTCGCCAGTGGTGTGCAACGTGCCCGCAGCAAGTGAAATCGGGGGTGGTGAGGAGCAAGCCCCTCACACCACCCCGAGCCCGAGCCCGTCAACGCCGACTGACCCAGCCTACCGGAGCCCCGCGGTAAGACTCCGCCGTCCATGCGAGCCGAACGACCTGTGCCGGAACTTGTTCCGCGGACCCGGTGGCATGAAAGATCAGGACTCGCCCTGCCTGTGTTCGATGACCCAGGCCGCGATCTGAGTCCGGGAGGTGAACCCCAGTTTGGACAGAATGTGCTCGACATGGCCCTGAGCGGTGCGCTGGGAAATGACGAGTTTGTCGGCGATCGCCCTGTTGGTCAATCCCTCGGCGACCAGCTCGGCGACCTGCCGCTCCCGCCGCGTGAGAGGCGTCGACCCCGGCCCGACCGCCGCGGCGGTCGGACCACTCTCGTCGAGGGCGTACCCGGCGGCCTCCTCGAACCGCATCCCGAGACCGCGCCCGAACTCTGCCTCGAACGCGCGGTCACCGATTGCCCCGCGGGCCTTCTCCTCGCACCGGGCGTGGTGGACGAGCAGCCTCGGGTAGAGGATGCTGGGGCTGCAGCCGGCCCGCGCGAGGGCCTCAGCGGCACCCATCAGCGTGGCCGCCCGCCGAGGAGCACCCTCATCCACCGCGACCCACGACAGGACCTCGATGCACCCCGCGCCGCCGGTGCGGTCATCAACTGACCGGGCGAGCTGCAGCCCCTGCATGACAAGCTCTTTCGCCCCGGAATACTCGCCTCGCCGCCACGCCCCCATCCCCGCACCCCACAGCGCCCAGCCCCGGTACATGAACTCGCCGCGCGATTCGGTCAGCGCAAGCATCGCGCGCTGACACTCCTCGCTCCGCGCCCAGTCTTCGGCCGCGTCACTGGCCGCCGCGAGCCCGGACAGGGACCAGATCATGTACAGCACGTTGCCGTCGTCTCGGAACACTGCGAGCGAGGATTCGAAGTGCTTACACGCTGCCCGGGCATCCAGGGTGATCAGTGCGTGCTGGCCGGCGGCATCGTCCATCAGTGCCGCGGCGGTGCGATCGCCGAGCTGCGCCGCCAGGGCACTGCCGCGCTGAACATAGATTGCCGACGCGTCAGCGTCACCGTGCAGCCCGGACAGCACACTGAGCACGTACAACGCCGTGATCTGTTCGAGCCCGGGTTCGTCGCCGCGCACCGCGAGAAGCTGCGCCAGCCACCGCATCCCCTCGCGCGGCTTGCCCCGCACCCGCCAGTACGGGTACATCGCGCCCGCCATCCGAATCCCCGCGTTCGCCTCGAGCGGGCCGGTCAGGCAGAACTGCAGAGCCGCAACGACGTTGGACTGCTCAGCGTCGAGGCGCAGGGTCCAGGACAGCTGCCGCGAACTGATCCAATCGGACTCCGCCCGCAGCACCAGGCGTGCGTACCAGTCCCGGTGCCGCCGCAGCAATGATGCGAATTCGCCGGTCTCCTGCAACCGTTCCACCCCGTAGTCACGCAGCGTCTCGAGCATCCGGTACCGCGCCGCACCTCCCGTCTCCTCCCGGAGCAGGATCGATTTGTCGATCAGCGACGCCACCACGTCGACAACCTGTTCCCGCGTCATGCCGCCGGAACAGATCCCTTCCGCCGCGTCGAGCTCGAAGCCGCCGGCGAACACCGTCAGCCGTCCCCACATCTCCCGCTCCGCCCAGGTACACAAGTCGTAGCTCCAGTCGATACTCCCCAGGAGAGTCTGCTGGCGGGACGGCGCACCGCGGCTACCCGTCGTCAGCAAGGTGAAGCGGTCGGTCAATCGGTGCAGGATCTGCTCGACCGACATCACCCGCAGCCGCACCGCCGCCAACTCGATCGCCAGCGGCAGACCGTCCAGGCGCCGGCAGATCGCCGCGACAACGCCCTCGTTGCTCTCGGTGATCTCGAAACCCGGCACCGCCGTCGCCGCGCGTTCGGTGAACAGGGTCATCGCCTCGTAATGGCCAAGCCCCCCGCCGGCCACCGACCGCTGCCTCGCCTCCGGCAGCGTCAGCGGCGGCACCCGCAGCACGGCCTCGCCCCCGATTCCGAACGGCTCCCGGCTGGTCGCGAGAATCCGCACGTCCGGACAGCTGCGCAGAAGGGTTTCCGCGAGGTTTGCGACCGGGCCGACGAGGTGCTCGCAGTTGTCCAGCACGAGCAACAACTTCCGCGGCGTCAGATACTCGACTAGCTGCGTTTCCGGGGCGCCGGGGCCCTCGCGCAGGTTCAACGCCGAGAGCACCGTGTCGACGACCGCGCCCGGGTCGTACAGTTCCCCCAACCCGACCGACCACACACCGTCGTCAAACGCACGAGACGAATCGGCGGCGACCCGCAGCGCGAGCCTGGTCTTTCCCACACCCCCCACACCGGTCAACGTCACAAGCCGCGACACGGACAGTAGACGGCGGATCTCGGCGATCTCATGACGGCGGCCGACGAAACTCGTCAATTCGTAGGGGAGGTTCCCCACGTTCGCCGTGCCGCCGGAAGGCATGAAACCGTCACTTTCATCTCACATCCCCTTGCCGACCACGGTACCTTCGTCGCCACGACGCGATCCGGTCCTCGATTACCCTCTCGCTACTGTCTCGTGGCTCTGCACGGATGATCACCGTGCTGAGCGCCCCCACTTCGCCCGCGGCGGGTGCGACAACTGCGGGGGCTCGCCGAGTACCGGCCACCGGTGGGATAATCCACCTAGGAGGATCGTCCAGCCCGAAGACGATGTCCTTGCAAAAACGTCGACCCCGGCCCAGGGCCTCAGGACCGCCCGAGTGCGCCGGGGTCGGCCCACAGAGGACGGGTGTCATCCGGCAACCGACGGCGTGCGGACAACACCGGGGAACCCACAACCGACTGCAGGGTTCCGATTCCGTGCCGCTCTTCTCTGACATGCGGTAACAAGTCGGAGCCCGTCACCGACGTACTAGGTGTCGTAGTCAACGATGACGGACCCGAACAGCGGGTGCTGGACTCGAAAGGCGAGCAGGCAGATGAACGAACTGCCGAGAAAACGACCCCGGCCGTGGGTACTACCACGGGAGCTGTCCGCGTGGCTCGACACGAGCCACGCGGGTAACGAGGGCAGGTGAGAGGTTTGGCTAGGGGCATCAAGCGCAACGGCGATCCCGATGCCGATCCCCCAGGAGACGACGCACCGGTGAACGTCGCGGCGGTACGCCGCGACGACGCTTTGATCGACGCGATCGCCGGCGGCGGTCCCGTCGCAACGGATTCGCCGGAACAGGACCAGCTCGCGCTCCTGCTGACCAATTGGCGCGCCGACATCGTGGCGACACCGATGCCGACCGGGCCGCTGCTCGACGACGTGATCGCGGCGATCGACGCCTCGGACGCCCGTTCCGCACGCAGCGCCGCCCGCGGAAAGCTCCGCTTGTTGCGACCCATCGCAGGCGCTGCCGCCGCGATCGCGGTCGTCATGGGTGGCGCCACCATCTTCTCGTACAACGCCGCACCCGGCGATCCGCTGTGGAGCGTCAAGTCGGTCGTGTTCAGCCAGCAGGCCGAGTCGACCGTCGCGCAGATTGACACCACGTCGCAGCTGCAGGAGGCCGAGCGGCTGATCGCCGCGGGCGACGCGGCGGCGGCGAAGAACCTGCTCGAGGACGCCGCCGACCGTTCCGGCGGGGTACGTGACGCCGACACGCGCAACGAACTCGACGTGTGGCGGGCGAAGCTCGCCGCGGAGGTCGAGAAGATCACTCCCACCACGCCGCCTGCGACGACGACGCCCGGAACCACCACCACCGGCACGCCGACGCAGACCATCGAATTGCCGGCTACACCCGGTTCCACGACGGCGCCGGGAGTCGAGCCGTTGCCGGGAACCCTGCCGACCGACCTGCAGCTTCCCGGACAGCCGCCCACGTCACTGCCGCCGCTACCCACGACGACGCTCCCGCTCCCGCCCGAGACATTGCCGTCCACCAGCCCTGAACCCACCATCACGATGGTCCCGCCTCCGCAGCCGCCCCTGCCTCTGCCGTCGGACAACCCGACCACACAACCACCCCCGCCTGTTCCGTCGGACAACCCGACCACACAACCGCCCCCGCCTGTTCCGTCGGACAACCCGACCACACAACCGCCCCCGCCTGTTCCGTCGGACAACCCGACCACACAGCCACCCCCGCCTCCGCTGTCGGAGCCTTCCTCGGCGCCGCTCCAGCCGCCAGTCCCGACCAGCTGAGGCGGGCAGCATCACGCTGACCCACACCCTGATCGTCTCCGGCTTGGTCGACGGGTACCGGATGTTCGTGTACCCCACCGTGCAGGGTCGGGGACGACGGCTGTTCCCCGACGGTTACGCCATGCGGAAACTGCAGCTGGCGCAGGCCCGCAGCTTCGAAAACGGCGTCTCTCTGCTGCGCTTCACCCTCTGAGCGCGGCGGTGCCCATACCGGCGGCGGATAGTTGTCCTACTTATGCCGGCTTTCGGCGATCCGCGCCTGAGCAAGCGCGGTCATCACCCGCTCGGTCATCTCCGGCCATGGCGGTCGCCGCAACACCGCGATCGTGCCGATGACGGCCGCCGCGAAACCCGTGCAGACCCCGATCAACGCGTGCCAGCTCGCATCGACGGCGGGCGTCCACGTAACACCCTCCGCACCGACTGTGTAGATGCCGACCGGACGCTCACCTCGTCGACCCCAACCTGTCCGCGACACAGTGATGATCACCGTGCCGTTACTCGCCTCGTACGGCTCGCCGAAGACCAGCATCGAGTCCTCCTTATCGGGGCCGTCAGTCTACTGCGCGAAGCACGGCGATCGCCCCGATCCGCCCCTTCGGCCGGGCGACCGTGGTGGCGTCGGGCGCGCGACTCGCCAGTGCACCTCGGTAGGTTTTCGGATCACGGCTCTGGTCATTTTCGGCCTTCGTCCGGCTCCTCAGAGGGAACCGCGTCCCTGCTGTCGATGTCGTCACTGGGCTTCGACTGTTCGTTGCGTAGTGGTATCAGCCCTGAGTGCAAAGAAATGCCAGACTGGGCTGACCGCCTTTGGCGGCACTGCACCATTCGGAAGCAGATCGGCCGACGGGACACGATTTCGACGTTCGCGATGAGTCCAGCCATCTCTTCCGGTCTGTCTATTTGTATCCCGGTCCATCCGATCATTGGAGGAGGCGCCCATGCCCCGCACCCGCATCCACAACATGAACATCTCCCTCGACGGCTACGCCGCCGGCGAGCACGTGACTTTCGACGCCCCGATCGGCGGTGCGCAACGGCTATTCGACTGGTTCGACGGACGCGTCATCCACGGGGTCGACCGGGTAGACGCCCCGATCACCCTGGACCGCGCCGTGACCAGCCTGTGGAGCCAGGGCATCGGCGCGGAGATCATGGGGCGCCGCAAGTTCGGACCCCACAGCGGCGATTGGCCCGACGACGGGTGGCGGGGCTGGTGGGGCGACGAACCGCCATTTCAGACACCGGTGTTCGTCATGAGCCACTACCCACACCCGAGCATCGACTTCCCCAACGGAACCAGCTTCCATTTCGTGGACGCGCCACCCGATGAGGTGCTGCGCATGGCCCAGGAAGCAGCGAACGGTCAGGACGTCCGTATCGGCGGAGGACCCTCGATCGTGCGGCAGTTTCTGCAAGCCGACCTGATCGACTTCATGCACCTGGTGATCGTGCCCATCACCCTCGGGCGCGGCGTATCCCTCTGGGAGGGCTTGGAGGGCATCGAAGACCGCTTCACAGTCGAGACCGTCACCTCACCCAGCGGTCTCACCCATCAGCTCTGGAACAAGAACGGCCACGACTGAATCCGGACGCCTCGGTGGGGTGACGGCGCCCTGATTGACGGGGAAGAAGGCCTTGTCGTCGTCGAGCATTGTCGGACCTAGGGCGGGGACGCGTTGGAGTGGCCGACAGCGCGCCGAGGGACAGGCGGTTCCGCACGCGGATCCTCGGCGGGAGGTCCTCGATCGCTTGGCGTTGGGCTAGGGCCGTCGTCCGAACCAATCGAGGAGTCGGGTCTGCTGCGAAGCGTCGGGAGGCAATGTGTCGCTCGGGCCCTCGCCGTACGCACCGAAGGCGAGCATGTCGTCCAGATGTGGTTCGACCACGCGCGACAGTCCGGCGACCACAGGCGGATCAAGAGTTTCATCGAGGCCCGCCGCGCGGAGGAGGTCCCACGCGTGGACCACGAGATCGACGAGCCGGAAGCGCAGGAACGCCTCGGCGGGGACGTCGCCGTTCGGGCCCGGAACTGGCTGTTCCGGTGGTGCGGCGGCGAAGGCCTCGGCCTGCTGTCGTGACGATTCGGCCACCGCGGCGACCGGGTCGTCTCCGAGCTGGTCATCCGTGAGCATGTTCCGGGCCTGTTCACGACCGACGCCGCCAAGCAGGAGCGAAGTGAAGCGGTTCCCCACCACGACGTGCTCGACCAGGTCGCGCACCGAAATCTGTGACGGTGTGGGCAGGTCCCATGAGTCCACCGGGAGTTGGCGCACCACGCGCTCGAATTCGGCCGAGGCAGCGAGAATGAGTTCCACCTTTCGCACGGTAGCGGTCGTGGACTGGTTCCGGACAGGTGCGTCGTGGCGGATGTCCTCCTCGGGAACGGCGTACGGCGATTCCGTGGAACCGTGGACTCTGACAGCCACGCTGCCGCTCGCGGCGGGCATATCGTGGGCGCAGATCGCCGAACGTTCCCCGGTCACGGCCCCCACGACATACTGAACCAATCGGCAAGCGCCCGCTGTCGATCGAGATTCTCTGGCTCCCGCTCGCGCACGTCGTCAGGCGCGAGAGCGACGTTCGAGCATCAGGACGCTGATACTGGCGACGACCAGAACCACCGCCAGCGCGAAGAAGACGTCGCGTGGGAGGAAGCCGGCGCCGAGGGCAGACCCGACGATCAACGGGCCGGCGATTCCGCCGAGGCGCCCGATCCCGAGGGCCCAGCCGACTCCGGTGGACCGCATGCCGGGTGGATACAGCACAGTTGCCAGGGCGATGACGCTCATCTGCCCGCCGGTCACACACGTGCCCGTCAGGAATGCGGTTCCGAGAAGTGCCCAGGTGCTGCCGCCACCGATGACCCACCCCAGTGCCGCGACGAAGGCCGCACCGCCGAGATAGACGATGCCGAGAGTGTGGAACGGGTTGGTCTTGTCCATCGCGGGACCGATGATGATTGCTGCCAGAATCCCGCCGATCGTGGTCAAGACGGTCGAGGCGATAACGACGCGTGACGGCGCTCCCAGCGAGCCGACAATCGTCGGAAGCCAGCTTTGAATTGCGTAGAAGGCCGCCAGATTTGCCGCGAAGGCAGTCCACAGCAGGAGGGTGCTCAGGAACCACCTGCCGCGTACCAGATCGACGACCATCGGAACCTTCCCACGGCCGGGTTCCTCGGCACTCGAGTAGTCGGTCCGAATGACCGTATCGGCGGGCAGGCCGGGGTCGATGCGGCGCAGGGTGGCATGTGCACGGGTGGGAGCGCCGCGCATCAGTAGGTAGCGGGGTGAATCGGGGAAGTAACGCAGCAGAGGAATGAGTAGCACCAACGGCACGATGCCTCCGATGACGAACATCGCGCGCCAGCCCAAGTGTGGGATGACCACGCCGGAGACGATTCCCGCGGCCACGAAGCCGAGTGCGAACCACGCGGCTTTCCTCCGCGGGGACACCGACACCGCAGATCTCGCCCACCGCGTCGCTTCGACCATCTGGTCCGGCATCGCCGCGCCCTAGCCGGGTGCGGAAGGCTCCGGTGCTCGTCGAGTGGAGCTTGAAGCGCCGATGGAGGCACGTGGCCACGGCGAGAACCGTGCACGCTTGCGCCGGCCGACCCCACCGTTTCCGATATCCGCTATTGACGAAACCGCCAGCTCCAGGTGATGATTTGGGTATCCCACCCGAGGTGGGGAGAGGGCCCGCCCCTCTGTTGGAGATCACTCATCGGGCAGCACCAGAACGGTCGCTGTCGTCGTGTGTCCACAACAGAAAGGGGTCCACATGGTCCAGCCCGAAGTCCTGATCGCCCTGCTGATCGCCGCCTGCTTCATCTTCTTCGTGAGCGCCTGCTTGGTCACGGTCATCGTCATCGTCATCGTCACCGGCAGTACCGCCGGCCTCCGTGACTTCGCGAAGGTGCTCGCTGCATTCGGACGCGTAATCCGCCTCCGGTTCCGGTTCGGCAACTGACCACAGCGCGAAACCCTCGCACAGGAGGGAGTCCCCGGTATCGGTCCGGGGACTCCCCCGGGGTCTGTGTCCATCAATCGAGAAACTGTCACCGAAGCCCGAACACCAGAACGACGATGCTGGTCGCCGCTAACTGACCTCGAGCGGACCGAGGTGTCCGATCAGATGGTGCGAGAAGAAATCCTTCAGGCCCCGCGCCGATGCCGTCGGGTTTTGCACCATCAGTAGGTGCCCGGCCCCCGGCACGGTGAGGCGCTCGGCCCGCGGGAACCAGCGCTGCACGAGCTCGCTTCCATCGACGAACCGCGCGCAACTCTCGGCACCGAGCACATTGAGCACCGGCCGCGTGATGCGCCCGGGCCTCCCCTGCCCCGAAACTCCGCTGCTGCACGGCCGGCATCTCAGCTCGGCAGAACAAGTCAGCCTCGTCGAGCTCCTCGTCGAAGGCGTGGGGAATCACCCGGTCCAGCACGGCACGGTAGCCATCGCCGCACACATGGCGCAGGAACCCGTCCACCGCGGCGGCCTTGTCGCCTGATCTGTAGGCAGCGATGACCCGCAAGGTCGAATACTCCATCAGCTGCGCGACCAGTGGGTCGTACCACGAGACGAAGGCACCGGCGTGTAGGAGCACGACGCGCTCACCGCCCTCGCGCAGCTCATAGGTCAGTGAGACGTCACCAAACCGGGCACTGTCCACGGCGTCCCCTACGGATCCGCTCCATGAAGTCAGTTCTAGTGGAATGGCTCACGAGTCAAGGGCTGCGGCAGGTGACCCGGTGGGTGGTCCCGCAGAGCCACCCACCGGGTTTCGAACTTCAAACGGCCACCGTGCACCGGCGGCCGCGTCACACCTCTAGCGAAGGGGGAACCCGAGACGAACGAGCGATTCCTTCAGCCGATCCCGCCCGTTCAGCCGCGTCGCGGACGCGAGTCGGTCCAGAACCCTTTCGATCCAGGAATGTTCGAGCTGCTGCGCCGAGTAGAAGGCAGCGATCCGCCCCTCGTAGGCGTCGACGTGGTCGCGTTGGGCGAGCAGGTCGTACTTCTCGTGGTGCAACACCGCAGCTCGGGGCAGGCGCGGCTTGATCTGGGCGTCGGCGTCCGGATGGGGCTGCCCGACGACGAGCCCGAACACCGCGAACACGTGGGGTGGCAGGCCGAGTTCCGCCGCGACTTCCTCGGGCTTGTTGCGCAGCGCCCCGATGAACACCGTTCCCAACCCGAGCGACTCCGCCGCGGTCACGGCGTTCTGCGCCGCCAGGGCGGCATCGATGAACCCGATATAGCTGCTCTCGAGGTAGTCGGCGCCCTCGATCGGCGCGCCGCGGTCGCCAGCGAGCTGGCGGACACGGGCGAAGTCGGCGAGCCAGACCAGCAGGACGGGAGCCTCGATGATGTGGGCCTGGTCGCCCGCGAGTGCGGCCAGACGAGCCTTGCTGTCGGGGTCGCGGACCGCGACGACGCTCCACGCCTGGAGGTTCGACGACGTGGCGGCCGACTGCCCGGCCGACACGAGCACGTCGAGCGTCTCGTCGGTCAGCGGATCGGGTAGGTAGCGGCGGACCGACCGGTGCGAGTGCAGGGCTTCGAGAACCGGATTCCACTGCGCGGGTTCGGTGAGGGCGGGGTCCCAGTAGCGCTGCTGCAGCGCCGTGCGAGGTGCGATGTCTGCGATGGTCACCCGGACAGGAAAGCCGACCACCGCCCCCCGCTCCAGTGTTAGGCGCACCGTGATTCCTGAGAGCCCCCCGCGTTCTCGTCGACACCCGCGAACGGAACGCGTGAACAGCCGCAGCGACGCCGCCGATCGGCGACAATTCGGGGGCTTCCGACAGCTGTTCGGAACTACGTGATGCAAGGGAGTGGATGTGACGGAACGGGTGATCGTGGTGACGGGTGCCGGCTCGGGAATCGGTCGGTCGATCGCGACCGGACTGCTCGACGCCGGGCATCACGTGGTGCTGACAGGGCGGGCGCGGGAAAAGCTGGACGAGACAGCGCACGGTCGCGAACACGCAGTCGTGGTGCCGGCCGACGTCTCGTCGCCGCAGTCGGTGCACAGCCTCTTCGCCGCCGTGGCCGAACGATTCGGCCGCCTCGACGTACTCGTCAACAATGCGGGCACCTTCGGCCCGTCCGGCGCGGTGGACGAGATCGAACCGGAGGACTGGGACCGAACAGTCGCCACCAATTTGACCGGCGTCTTCCTCTGCTCCCGGGAGGCCGTGCGAATGATGAAAGCCCAGACACCACGCGGCGGACGCATCATCAACAACGGTTCACTGTCCGCCCACACGCCACGACCCGCGAGCGTCGCCTACACGGCAACTAAACACGGGGTGTCGGGGTTGACCAAGTCGATCGCGCTCGACGGACGCGACCACGACATCTGCTGCACCCAGATCGACATCGGGAACGCCGCAACCGCCATGACCGAAGGCATCGGCCAATCCGCCCGGCAACCGGACGGATCAATGCGAGCGGAACCCACCTTCGACCCGCGGTACGTCGCGGACGCAGTGACCCGACTGGTCGAACTCCCCTTGGACGTCACCGTGCCGACGATGACCATCATGGCCACCGGCATGCCGTACATCGGCCGCGGCTGACCGCGCGGCCGATCAGCGGCGCGGGTCTGCCCAGTCGACCCGGGCGGCCAGTGCGTGCAGCGACCGTTTCCTGCTCGCGTTGGATTCCCCGACCCGGGCGATGCGTCCGTAGACGTATTCACGGAAATGCGTTCTGCCGTCACGATTCTGCGAATCGGGTGCGTAGCGAGCGCAATTGAAGAGCAGGGCTCTCAGGTCGTCGTATTCGGCGCGCGCCGCCTGCGGACGGGTGTTGACCACCAGCCCGGCCAGGTGCTGGCGTCGGTGCGCCCGCATGATCCGGGTCTTGGCCGGGTGCACGGAGAAGCCTTCGTCCGCAACGATCCGGCCGACGGCGTGGATCAGTCGGTCCACCGCCAGTTCCGTGCCGGAGAACGCGAGGTCGTCGGCGTATCTCGTGTAGCAGGCCCGATGGGTTCTCGCGAGTCCGGTCAGTCTGCGGTCGAGCCGGTAGGCGGCGAGATTGGCGAGCGCCGGCGAGGTCGGTGCGCCCTGCGGCAGGTGCGCACCCCGGAGTCGACTCGCCGCATCGAAGGGAAGCTGCGCGAGAACACCCGGCGGGGTGCCCGTGGTGCAGAGTCCGGCGAGCACGCGTGACACCGCGTTCGGGTAGCCGAGGGCATCGAAGACCGCCCTCACCCGCGTCTGGGAGACGGAGGGAAAGAAGGCACGGAGGTCGATGCGCACCACGACGTCGTGCCCCGCATGGGGAGCGGCGAAGGTGTGGACGCTGCGACCTCGGACGTATCCGTGCGGCGCGGCGTGGGGTGGGACGCGGTCGAGGACCGAACGCAGAATCCGGCGCTGCACCTCTCGAAGGCGTCCTTGGGTGCCTCGAGCAGGCGGTTGTCCGATCGGATCCGATAGCGGTAGTGCTGCAGCGGAGTCGCTTTCGTGCGCAGCCATCCGCCGGGATCTGCAAACCAGTCGAGTTCGGCGGGGGTGAGACCGACCGCGTCGGCGACCCCCGCCGTGTGCGACCACCGTGGGACGTCGAATTTCCAGTCACTGCCGGACACTTCGACGACCGTCTCCGGTTGCTCGATCTGCGGGAGCTCCGACAGCAGCCGATAGACGCTGTCGGCGCCGTCGGCCGGCGGCGTGGGCATCAGGTCGTGGAGCCGTGTCGCGATTCGTCCGGCATCCGGCGCACCGGCTTCCTCGAAGCGGAGCATCAGGCCGGCCCTGGTCCACGCTCCGGCGGTCGCCACTTCCGCGAGGCGACGAGCAAGTTCAGCTGCAGGGCCCGGCCGGTTGTCATGTGTGCGACGGTGCGAGGTGACCGATATCTGTCGTCTGCGGCGCGCCGAAGCACGCGGAGCATACGGTCGCGCGTCGGACGGTGTCTCCGATGAACACTCTCGAGCCAGGGGTTTCCCCTGGCGTGGTCGCGGCCGGCGTACCGGCCACACCACTCTCACCTCTGCACCGTCGCACCTCGTGAGAATGCCACATGATCTCGGCCGTGCGGGCCCCTGTCGGTCTTGATGTCGAATCGAGCGACTCCGTCAGTCGGAGTGCGCAATCGACCCAGTCAGCGGGGGCACAGGGCGACGACGTCGATTTCGACCAGGAAGTCACCGAGATGCGATCCGACGGTGGTCCGCGCCGGGTACGGGTGCGAGACGAACTTCTGATAGGTCTCGTTGAAACCGGTGAAGTCTCGCGCCGGATTCTGCAGGTGGACGGTGGCTTTGACCACGTGTGAGAAGTCCGAGCCACACGATTCGAGTACGGCTGCCAGATTGCGCATCGCCTGTTCCGTTTGTTCTTCGATGGTGGTGCCGACGAGTTCCCACGTATCCGGGTGGTGGGGCGTCTGACCTGCCGTGTACAGGACCCCGTCGGCAATGATCGCCTGGGAGTAGTGCCCTGCAGGGCTGGGTGCATGTTCTGTGCTGACCTGTTGCCTGTTCACGTGGTTCCTCAGTCCTGAATGTTCGTTGTTCTCGATCTCGGGCGGGCGGGTGAGGTGCTCACAGCACCTTCGAGAGAAACGCGCGGGTCCTCTCCTGTTGCGGGTTCCCCAGAACCTCGGACGGCGGGCCCGCCTCGACGACGACACCCTGGTCCATGAAGACGATCTGATCGCTGACCTCGCGGGCAAACCCCAGCTCGTGGGTGACCACGACCATGGTCATACCCGCTCCCGCAAGGAACTTCATCACATCCAGTACCTCACCGACGAGTTCCGGGTCGAGCGCTGAGGTCGGCTCGTCGAAGAGCAGCAACTTGGGCTTCATCGCCAGTGCGCGAGCAATCGCGATCCGCTGTTGCTGTCCCCCGGAGAGCTCCCGCGGGTATGCCTGACCTCGGTTCCCCAGCCCGACACGATCGAGAAGCACGTGCGCCTCCGCTGTCACCTCGTCGCGGGGTCGGCCGAGAACGTGGATCGGGGCTTCGACGATGTTCTCGAGAACGGTCATGTGCGGAAACAGGTTGAAGCGCTGAAACACCATCCCGGCATTCAGCCTGGACCGTGCCGTCTGCCGTGGCTTCATCTCGTGAAGCCTGCCATTGCGTTCGGAGTAGCCGATCAACTGTTGATCCACGTACAGGCGGCCCGCATCAACCTTCTCGAGGTGATTGATGCAGCGCAGGAACGTTGTCTTCCCGGATCCGGACGGTCCGATGAGGCAGGTCACCGAGCCGCGTTCGACACTGAGGTCGATGCCCTTGAGGATCTCGGTGGCACCGAACCTCTTCCGGACGCCCTGTGCTTTCACCATGACGGTGTTCATTTCGCCCTTCCCAGTGCAAATCGACGGCGTGCGGGGGCTATCGACGCGGTGAAACCACGCGCGTAGTGTTTTTCGAGCTTGTCCTGGAAGAAGCTCAGGATGGTGGTCATCAGGAGATACCACAGGCTCGCGACGATGAGTAGCGGAATCGTCTGGTAATTCAGCGAATAGATGATCTGCGCGGAGTACAGCAGATCGGAGATCGCCAGAACGCTGACGAGGGTTGTCCCTTTCAGCATCGAGATCACCTGGTTCCCCGTCGGCGGGAGCACCACACGCATGGCCTGGGGAAGAATGACCCGGCGCATCAGCTGAGTCTTGTTCATTCCCAGCGCCTGAGCCGCGTCGTACTGGCCGTTGTCCACCGATCCGATGCCACCGCGGATGATCTCTGCCATATAGGCCGCTTCGTTCAGCGACAACCCGAGGAGGGCGGCCCCGAGTGGCGTGATCAGCGTGTTGACGGAACCGATCATGAATTCGGGTCCCCCGAACGGGATTCCGATCGAGATGGTGGGATACAGGGCTGCGATGTTGTACCAGAAGATCAGTTGGACGAGGAGCGGAGTTCCCCGGAAGAACCAGATGTAGCCCCGGCTGATCGAATTGACGATCGGGTTGTCCGACAGTCGCATGACAGCAAGAAGCGTTCCGAGCGAAATCCCGGCGGTCATCGAGACTATCGTCAGGATGATCGTCAGAACTACGCCTCGAAGTATCTCCGGGGCAAAGAGATAAGACGACACGACAGTCCAATGGAATCGGTCGTTGGTTGCGACGTTCCACGTCACCGCCACGGCGACGATGAGCAGCGCCAGTCCGAACGTCTGTCGCACAGGATGTTTGAGCGGCACAACCGGGATGGACGTGTCCGGGGACGCCGATACCGCGGACGGTGGAGGAAAGGCGTCTCGCGAGGCCAATTGGTGCATGGTAGGTCTCCTTATTGAGCCGCGTTGACGCGTGCTCGAGTGATCATCGCGGACTCCGAACCGTATTTTCCGAGGACTTCCCTGTACGCATCGCTGGCGATGACGGCGTCGAGTGCCGCGGACACGGCGTCGACGAGTGCGGGTTCCTTGGTCACGCCGACGGCGACGGGGGCGTAATCGAATGTGTCCGACAACTCGAGGGCGGGATTGTTCGCCGTGGCGTACGAGAGGATCGGGGAATCTGCCAGGACGGCGTCCTGCCGGCCACTGGTCAACGCAGAAATCGCCTGCCGCGTGTCCTGGAACTGGCCGGTCTGGATCGGCGGCTTACCGGCGGCCGCGCAGTCTTGCTCATAGGCCGGAATGTTGACGGTGAGCTGATACGAGCCCGTCAGGACGCCGACCCTCTTGCCGCACAGGGTGTCCTTCGTGACGGGTTCCCCTCCCTTCGCGACGACGATGGCGTTTCCCACCTGCATGTAGTCGACGAAATCCATTGCCGCCATCCGCTTGGTGGTGGGCGTCATCGAGGACACCGTCATGTCGTAGCGTCCGGCTGCGATCCCGGGAATGATCGAGTCGAAATTGACGACCTTGATGTCGACGTCCAGGTTCAGGGCCTTTCCGATGAGTCTCGCGATGTCGGGGTTCGTGCCCGTCATGTATCGGGTGCCCTCCGAATAGAACTGGGTGGGAGGTTCATTCGTCGGGATCGCGACCCGCAGTGTGTGCCGTGCGGTCACCGAGCCGGGCAGCAGTGCGACTGCCGCTTCGTTCACCGCGAGTGACGGCGTGCTGTCGCCCTCGACAGGAGCCGAGGCCGGCGGGTCCGCAAATTCCTCGAGCCGGCCGCAGCCGATCGTGGAGAAGAGGAGGGCGGCGAGTGCGCCGGCACACAGAAGCCGGTGAGAGTAGCCTCCGGGAGTCCTCGTCATGACGAGGACTTCTGCTTCGGTGTGGCCGCGTGCGGTCCGGTGGATGCGTGCGTCGAGCGGGCGAACGCGGCATGGCGGTTCCGAACGAGGGACGGCCCGTTGTCCTGCAGTTCCTTGATGCTCGAGACCCCCAGCAGCATCATCGTCCGGGTCATCTCCTCCGCGAAGATCCGCAGCACGTGCGCGACACCCTCCTGGCCCGCCGCCGCGAGGCCGTAAAGGTACGGGCGGCCGATCGCACACGCATTCGCCCCCAGCGCCAGCGCCTTGATCGCGTCCGAGCCGCGGCGGATGCCGCCGTCGACGATGATCTCGACCCGACCGTTCACGCGTTCGACGATCTCCGGCAGCACGTCCATCGGGGAGGCCATGTGATCGAGTTGCCGTCCACCGTGGTTGCTGACCTGGATGGCGTCGATCCCGATGTCGGCGGCGATCGCCGCGTCGTCGGCGCTGACACACCCCTTGAGGACGATCGGACCGCTCCATCGGGAGCGCAGGTCGCAGAGGGTGTCCCAGTCGGTGGGCTCGTAGGAACCCGACAGCAGAGTTCGCCACATATCCGGCGTGCTCGCCAGCGGCCCCGCCGCGATGGTCCCGTCGAGATTGGGGAAGGCGATCGCGTCGTTGCGCAGAAATCTCCACGCCCACACGGGATGTAGCGCCCCTTCGATGACCGTCCGCGGTTTCAGGGACGGGGGTGCCGTGAAGCCGTTGCGGTAGTCGCGTTCGCGATGACCGATCGCTCGGCAATCGACGTTGACCAGCAGGGCTTCGTATCCCGCGTTCGCTGTCCGGTCGAGCATCGCCTGGAGCATGCCCTTGTCCGCCATCGGTTCGATGTTGAACCAGCGACGAAGGCTCGGGGTCTGCGCGCTGACCAATTCCATCGGCGTCGTACTCAAGTGCGCCAGACCGTATGGGACATTCGCGGCGAGAGCAGCACGCGCCGCACCGATTTCGCCCTCCGGGTGAAAGAGGCGTGTTCCCCCGGTGGGCGAGAGCATCAACGGCATGGCAACCGGCTTGCCCAGGAGGGTCGACGCCAGGTCGAGGTTCTCCACCGCGCCCCACCGTGGCACGAACGACCAGTCGTCGAACGAGGAACGATTGCGGCGGACCGACGCTTCGTCTTCGCCGCCGCCCTCGATGTAGTCGAAGATGCTCAGCGGGAGACGCGCGGCGGCCATCTTTCGTACGTCTTCGATGCTGTGGCATCGCCGTGCAAGCCGTTGCGACGCGGACCGAGCGGGGCCCTCGACATTCACTAACGACCTGACATCTCTGAGTTTCATCGGGACTCCTCGAAGTGGTGCTGACACCCGGTGCGCGGGGTGGAACCAATAGTGATCCAGACCTCACCCGGTTGATATGGAGGAGTTTCCAATCTGTGAGGTGATGCTTGTAAGATCTTCCAAATGCACCCAACGGAGGAGTTGGCGCGGCACGGCGACGCGACACCTGTGCCGATCGCGCTGTCGGCGTGGACAGACTTGGTGCAGGAAGATTTACTGCACGCGAATCCGACGGCAGAGAACCTTCGCCGTCCCGTCGCCGACGTGCAGCTCTACGACGCACTCGACGACCAGGCGAACGTGAGGAACACCGTCGTCCTTGCGATGGGGGTGTCCTGCGGGTCGGCCGGATTCGAGCGAGTGCTCGTCCACGCCGCCGACGGCGAGGCCGCCGCCGTGATCGTCAAAGCACGAGGAACGCCGATCGAGGACCTGCGGGCCGCGTCCAGTCGTCACGACGTTCCCGTGCTCGTCGTCGGCGACGACGCGGATTGGACACGACTGATCGCGATGGCACGCACAGCGGTCGCGGGTGCTGCGGTCGATTCGGTGTCGGGCGTGCGTCTGGGTGATCTGTTCGCCTTCGCCAACGCCGTGGCCTCGATAGCCAATGGAGCGGCCAGCATCGTCGATCCTTCGGGCCGCATCCTCGGATACTCGACGGTGCCGGGCCAGCCGATCGATGACCTTCGGCGCGAGACGACTCTGACCCTGCAGGAGCGGACACCTCCTGCCCTCGACGCCGATTTCAAGGTCGTCTACTCCTCCACTGCCGCACTGTTCGTGCAGTCGCCCAGCGGGATCGCGGACCGGCTGGCGCTCGCGGTCCGGGCGGGCGGGGAACTGCTCGGATCGATCTGGATCATCGATCCCGGAAGTGAACGCCGCCAACCCGCCCTCGATGCGCTCGACAGGCTGGCTCCACTGGCCGGACTGCACATGCTTCATGCCCGATCCGCTTCCGATTTCACCGAGCGACGAAACGCCGATCTCATGCGCACGTTGATGGACGATCCGGCCCAGGCCTCGTTCGCTGCCGCACAACTCGGTCTCGAGTTCACCGACGGATTCGCCATCGCGGCGTTCGCCCTCGCCCACCCGAACGCCGGCAGCCTCGACGCCATGCGCGAGCAACATCGGCTACTGCAGCTCGTGACCGTCACGTGCAACGTCCAGTTCCGCAGTGCGTACAGCGCCCTGATCGACTCGGTTGTATATGCCCTGCTGCCCTGCGCGGGCGACTCTCCCCGTGCAGCCCACCGTCGCGTCATTCGTGACATCGGCTCCTACGCAACGACGATCAGCGCGCATCCCGTCGTCGCGGCAGTGGGCGGAATCGCCGCGCAGATCAGCGAGTTACCTCGATCCCGGACCGAGGCGGTGCGCACATTGCAGTATCTGATGCACCAGCAGTCGGTCACGCGAGAGAATCCGACACCTCGAGCCCCGGCAGCGGCTGTGTTCGAAGACTATTGGACCGAGCTGAACCTACTGGAGATCGGTCAGTACATCGCCGAGAAGCATCTCGACAAGTTCGACGTCATCGATGCGATCCGGGCGTACGACGCCACCCATCACACCGACTTTCTGATCACCCTGCGTGCGTACTTCGATTCGAACGCGAACGTGTCCAAAGCGGCGGACCGAATGCATGTCCACGGCAATACCATTCGGTACCGGATCACCCGTCTCGCCGAAGAGTTTCAGATCGACTTCGACAATCCGACCACGCGGCTATGGCTGTGGCTCCGACTGGTTTCGACAGACCTGATGTAGGTGGACGCTTGCGGGGTGGATCCACTCCCCCACGCTGTACCGGCTCTGGGACGTGACGGTCGCAGCCTGCACGCCGGGTGCAGGGAACGCGAGAATCGTCAGCGCCATGGCGCCGATGACGAGGCCGGCGAGACAGGCCGCGCCACCTACACTCGCGCGAATCGCGTGAAGTGGTTGAAATCTGCGGCCTCTGCGTTGACTCACCATGACGATCTCCATGTGCTCTTGCCTGTGCCGCGGCGCCGGCGACATGAAAGCCAGCATGGCCGCTACCCGTCGTGACGACATCGGCCGATGTACGCGTGCGCATACCTGCTTTCCGACCGTCACTCCTCATTCGACCGTCGCTCGCTGACGAAACCGGGCGGTCAGTAGCGCGGCGGCGAGTGCTGCCGCCAGAACAATGCCCGAAGCGACGAGCAATGCCAGGTGGTAGCCATCGGAAAGCAGTGGCGTGACGATGAGCGGGCCCGCGATCTGACCGAGGCTGTATCCGGTTGTCAGGATCGCGACCGCGCGTGGGAACTGGAGGTGAGCGCCGATCCTCAACGACATCTGACTGATGCCGAGGAATGTTCCCCCGAACAGGAAGGCGGACACCAGGGCGGGCCACATGCCGTCTGCCACCGCGGGCAACGCGATGCCGGCGGCCTGAACGACGAGGGCGATCACCAGCAGAATCGGACGAGACCACCGTCGGCCGAGCAACGCCCAGAGTGGAGCGGACGGTAGCGCCGCCAGCCCGACGATCACCCAGGCGCCACTACCCGCGAAGCTGCCTGCGGTGTGGTCGATCGCTGCGACGAGAAAGGTGCCGGCAATGATGTATCCGACGCCCTCGAGGGAGTAGCTGATGAAGAGCGCACTGAACCGGCGGTGCCCCTGCGTGCGCGACCGTCTGCGCTCGGCCGCCGGCGCCGTCGGAGCGCGTTCCGGTGTGAGAGTCCACGCCGCGAGGGTGCAGATCAGGGTCAGCAGTGCGGCCGCCCACCACACGGATCCCCACGTGCTCATAGACCGCAAGACGAGGACCACGAACCCGGAGAGGGCAATACCTGCTCCGATTCCGCCGAACGCCCAACCCGACAGGTGTGCCGCGTGCCCACTCAGAGTGGAATGCATGGCGCTGACAGCGATGACGAAGACCATCGCACTGGTAGCACCCGCAATACAACGCAGTACGGCCCAGGCGGTTTCGTTCGATGTCACCGGCATGAGCGCCAGCGTGGCGGTCAGGATCAGCAGCGAGACACGCATGACTGCCGCCGAGCGCACCAAGGCGGGTAGGACGATTCCGGCCAGCGCCCCGACGAGGTAGCCGAGATAGTTCGCCGTCGCCAGAGCGGCGCCCGCCGACGGTGTCAATCCTGCCTGGGCCTCCATCAGAGGGAGAACAGGTGTGTAGACGAACCGTCCGATGCCCATGCTGGCCGCCAATGCAGCCCCGACCTGGCCGACCGTCACCCACGGCGACGTCGGCGTGCGGAATGCGACGAGCTCCTCGGCACCGTGTACTGCGTTCATGCGTTCTCTCTCAGAAATATTCGGTCGGCAGGCGTGCGGGCGGCTCTAGCGAGCCACGGATTTCAGGGAGGCCGGGCGGCTGGACTCGTGGGTGTGGAACAGGAAACGCGACATGGCAGGGGTCATGGTGGAGTCCGCGCGGCGGATGAACAGGGTTTCCGCGCGCGAGTCGGCCGGCGCGAGGTGATGCACCTTCAAGGCCGCCGTCAGCGGCGACGTGGTCACCACGCCCAGCGGCAGCAGGGTCACGCCCATCCCCGCAGCCGCGCACCCGAGGATGCCCTCGAGAGTTCCGAACTCGAGGATGTCCGGGCCCGGCACTCCGTGCTGCTCGAAGAGCCGCTCGAGGCGGGCCCGGTAGGCGCAGCCGGCCCGGAGGACGAGAACCTTGTGCCGCCGGCCATCGGCCATGATGGAGTCCAGATCGGCCACGCGAACGCCGCTCACCAGCACGAGTTGCTCGATGAAGACCTGCTCGGAGACCAGGTCCGGGTGCCGCACCGGTCCACAGACGAAAGCGCCGTCGAGTCGATGCTCGATCACCTGGGTGGTCAGCGCGTCCGTGGTGTCGGTCGCCAAGGTGAAGTCGACGCGGGGGCACTCCTCGCTGAACGCTGCCAGCACCCCGGGAAGCCGCAATCCCGCGGTGGTCTCCATGGAGCCGATCGCCAGTCGTCCGCCCGGATCTCGATCGTCGCTGACGACCTGCGTGACTTCCCGCACGAGCTGAGTGATCTGTTCGGCATAGGGCAGCAGACGTTCGCCGGGGTTCGTCAGGGTCACCCCACGGGCATGGCGGCGGAACAGTTCCACTCCGAGTTCGTCTTCGAGCGCGCGGATCCGCGAGCTGATGTTCGACTGAACCGTCAGAAGTTCCTTCGATGCCCGGGAAATTCCGCCGGCCCGGGCCACGGCCAGGAAGAAGTTCAGATCGCCGATGTCCATGAGAATTACCGTGCTTCACTCCACAGGTCCCGAACGATCTCCCCGGCGGGGGCCGAACGGGCACTGCGATAGCCGACACCGGCCCAGAGGGCGAGTCCGTGCGGGTCGCCGGCGGCGCCTGCTGCGGCTCGCAGCCCACTGGTCAGCAGGTGTACCTGTGGATATGCCGCCACCGCGTGAGCATCGAAGTCGGTGATGAAATCGTTGACCAGGCCACGCGCGGGACGACCGGAGAACGCGCGGGTGACGACGGTGTCGGTGAAGCGGGCGTCGTGCAACGCGGCGCGGTGCGCGGGTTTGGTCCCTGCCTCGTCGGCGTCGAGGAGAGCGGTGCCGATCTGGACGGCGGTGGCACCGGCCGCGAGCGCCGCCGCGACGTCTGATCCGGTCGCTATCCCGCCCGCCGCGATGAGGGGAAGGTCGATTGCCGAACGGGCCGCCTCCACCAAGTCCCTCGTCGAACGTGGGTCCGGCTCGGCGTCGGGGTCGAGCGTCGCTCGGTGCCCGCCCGCGTCCACTCCTTGCAGACCTATCGCGTCGACGCCCACCCGAGCGGCCGAGCGCGCCTCGTCGACATCGGACACCGTGGCCACCACGGCGCTGCCGGCGTCGTGTAACCGATCGACGACGTCCCGCGGCGGAAGCCCGAAGGTGAACGACACCACGGGAACGGCCCGCTCGACCGCGAGGTCGACCTTGGCGTCGAAGGCGTCGTCGTCGAAGTCGACGACCTCCGGCAGCGACACCTGCCTGCGTTCGGCGAGCGGCTGCAGCAACGACCGGTAGGCTTCCACCGCTGCACGGTCGGCCAGGGGGTGGCCGGGCACGAAAATATTGAGTCCGAACGGTGCACTCGTCAGCGCGCGGACCGCATCGACCTCACGTCGAACCGCATCGACGGTCTTGTACCCGGCCGCAAGGAAACCGAGGCCACCGGCGGACGAGACCGCGGCAACGAGCTCGGGTGTGCTCGGTCCTCCTGCCATGGGCGCCCCGATGATGGGAATTCGGAGGCCGTCCTCGAGATCGAACACCAGGATCCTTTCGGTCGATGTGTGCGTGGTCTTTCCGTTCCTCATCGTGCACCGCCGCATTGCGGAGCGGAAATGCCTAATCGGCCGGATCTATGCTTGGGAGTTATGTCCATCGAACTGCGGCATCTGCGGGCGGCCGTCGCGATCGCCGAGGCAGGCTCGTTCACCGCCGCAGCGAACGCACTCCACATCACCCAGCCGGCGCTCACCCGAACGGTGCAGCAGCTCGAGACCTCGCTCGGCGTGCGATTGTTCGACCGGACCTCGCGGGCACTTGCCCTCACCGAGGACGGTGCCGGGTTCGTCGAGAAGGTGCGCGTCATCCTCGGCGATCTCGATTCCGCGGTTGCGCTGTACACCAACCGATCCCTCGTCCTCGGCTTCAGTTGGCTCCTCCCCGATCCCTGGGCGCAGCAGGTGATCGACGACGTCGAGAAGAATTCCCGCGCCACCGTCGTTCCGCGACGCTACGACGACCCCGTTGCCGCACTGAACAACGCCACCGTGGACGCTGCCGTCGTCCGCCGGGATGTTCCCGGCGACGAGTTCGTGCAGCATCCGCTGTTCGAGGAGCAGCGGATCGCGGCGGTCTCGACGGCGTCGCCGCTCGCGACCCGAGAATCGATCGACTGGGCCGAGTTCGGAACGCTTCCCCTGGTCATCAATACCCTCAGCGGCACCACATCCGAAGACCTGTGGCCGAACCACGACGGCCCGGTGGTGACGTGCTCGAACTTCGACGACTGGCTCGAGTTGATCGCCGCCGATCGGGGTGTCGGCACGGTTCCCGAAGTTGCCCGCAGGCGGGTAACCCATCGGAACGTCCAGTTCATCCCGCTGGTCGGTGCGCCGCCCGCGGTCGTGAGGTTCGTGTACCGCCGCAACCGGGTGACACCGCTGCTGCGGGTCCTGCGGGACGCCGCGATCCGGCACTCTCCGCCACCCGGCAGTGTCACCGTCGGTCAACACGACTGATCGTCGTCGGTGTGCAGGCGTAGCCGGGCGACTTCCCGCTCCAGTTCTGCATTGCGGGATAGCAGGACTTCGATCTCTTCTTGTATACCCTTGCGGGCCAACGCGAGCGACTCCTGCATCCGGGCCTCGCCGTACTTCGGCGGGATGTTCTTCGTGCAGTTCCGGTCGAGGGCCTCGACGTGGATGGCGAACGCGCGATCGCATCCTGCCGGACCGACTCCGTCCGGTGTGGTGAGAAGCCGGGCGATCAGATCCGGATCGTCGGCACGCTCGACGACCTCGGCTCGGCCGTAGACTTTGACTCTGGTGCGGGTGGGGTAGTCGATGAAGAAGAGGGCCACTCGGTCGTTCTCGTCGAGGTTGCCGACCGTGACGAACTGTTGATTACCCGCGTAGTCCGCCAGCGCAATCGTCGTGGGGTTCGGCACGTGCACGAAGCCGGGCGGGCCGCCTCGGTGTTGGATATAGGGCCACCCGGAGGGCGTCACGGTCGCGATGAAGAACGAATCGGTGGCTCGGATCAGGGCAGTGACGCGGGTGTCCAGTTCGTCGGGCAGACCTGGGTCGTCCTCCTGCGCCCGCATGCCCCCGTACCAGTTGATGCTCCCCGTCGCCTTCTGCCGCTCCGCCACCGGAGCAGTGAACGCGATCGCGCCGTACCGGGTCGGGTGTCTCATGACGAGCACTCGGAATCGATCTGCTTCCACGCCCTCCGGACTATCGGGCTGTCCACTCCGCGCCGCAACGTCAGCACGAACACCACCGCTGTGACCGTGGTTACCGCGATGGGGTAGATCAGCCCGGCGAGGACGTTCCCGGTCGCCGAGTTGAGCGAGAGCGCGACCAGAGGGGTGAAGCCACCGAACACGCCGGTCCCGATGTGGTACGCCAGCGACAGTCCGGTGTAGCGGATCTGTGGTGGGAACAGCTCGGACAGGAATGCCGCGGTGGGCCCGTAGACCATGGTGACGAAGATGACCTGAATCGTCAGAGGGACGACCATCTGGATGTGGTGGCCGTGGACCGCGGCGTCCCGTATCCACAGGAACAGCGGGAGGTAGCCGACTGCCGAAAGCACCAAGCCGCACAGGATGATTCGAGTCCGCCCATATCTGTCGGACATCTTGCCGAAAAGGACGAAGAACGGCGTCGCGATGACCAGGGCGATTCCGACGGAGACATTCGCGGTGAGGAAGTCGATCTTCAAGATCGTCTGCAGGAAGTACAGCGTGTAGAACTGGCTGGTGTACCAGGCAACTCCCAGCCCGGCCGTGACTCCGAAGAGCACGACGAGCAGCAACGCGAAGGCCGGCTTGTGCGCCACCGCGTCCTTGATCGGTGAACGCGAGAGGTTCCCGCTCCGTCGCATCTCCTCGAACACCGGCGATTCGTGCATCTTCATGCGGATCTTCAGCGAGAACAGCACCAGGACCGCGGACAAAAGGAACGGAATCCGCCAGCCCCACACACTGAATGCCTGCTCGCCCAACCCGACCCGGCAGAGCACGATGACGCCGATCGAGAGGAGGAGGCCACCGGTCGCGGTGGTCTGGAGAACACTGGTGAGGGCTCCGCGTTTCTTCGCCGGTGAATTCTCCGCGATGTAGACGACTGCACCCCCGTACTCTCCGCCGATCGCGAGACCCTGCAGCAGCCGCAACGTCACCAGCAGTATCGGCGCCAGAATCCCGATGTGGTCATAGGTGGGCATCAGTCCGAGCATCGTGGTGGCGCCGCCCATGATGAGCAACGTCGTCATGAACGTCTTCTTACGTCCGACGCGGTCCCCCATTCTGCCGAACACCATGGCGCCGATGGGGCGTACGACGAAGCCCGTTCCGAAGGCGGCGATCGTGACGAGAAGTGCTGCGGTTCCGTTTCCTTCGGGAAAGAACATCCCGGAGAACACGACTGCGAGGCTGCCGTAGATGTAGAAGTCGTACCATTCGATCAACGTCCCGACGCTCGACGCGGTAATGATCTTGCGAAGACTGCTCTTCGCGACACCGCTCGCGAGAGCGGGCGGTGAAACGGACTGGCTGGTGGTCATGGGGAATCCTTCTCCGGGACGCGCGGGGTGAGGGTTGGCGAGGTCGCACCGATGGGCGCTAGGAGCCGATCGCCGCCAGGTCGTGGGAAGTGCGGCCCAGGATGGCGGCGGCGGTGTCGACCATGTCATCGATGATCGACGCGGCGGTGTCGACACGATCGATCTGTCCGACGACCTCACCGACGATCAGATTCGCGACGTCGTAGTCCTCGGCCTTCACTGCTGCCCGGAACTGCTCCTGCTTCTCAGGAAGCTCGCCCCGGAGACCGGACTCGTCGCCGTGCCAACGGCGGATGAAGTCGTTGTGCAGGACTCGGCCCGTGTATCGAGTCGGCCAGGGCTTCTCACGCACGATGTCGAAGGCGCTCTGCCTGATCGTGTCGTCCCCACTCGCCCGCAGGGCACGGTGCTGGGCCGCACGGGGAATCGCCGCCTCCTCCGCCGCCCAGAACCTGGTCCCGACGAGGGCACCGTCCGCTCCGAGCGCGAGCGCGGCCGCCAGGCCTCGGCCGTCGCCGATTCCACCGGCCGCCAGCAGCATCACATCCGGGGCCTCCCGCCGGAGAAAGTCGGCGATCTCCGGCACCAGAGTGAACGTCGATCGGGTTCCTGTTCCATGGCCACCCGCCTCCCCTCCTTGAGCAGCGATGACGCTCGCACCTACCGCCACCGCGCGGCGCGCTTGTTCGAGATCGTGCACCTGGCAGATCAGTGGGATTCCCGCGGCACGAATCGCAGGCGCATGCGGTGCCGGGTCGCTGAAGGAGAGGAATATGGCCGCCGGCCGGTAGCCGATCGTCTTCTCGAGGAGTTGCGGTTGCTGCGCCATGGACCAGGTGATGAAGCCACAGCCGACCGCGTCGGTCGTCACGCGGTCGAACTGATCGCGGAGCCAGGACTCGTCGCCGTATCCGCCGCCGATCAACCCCAGCCCACCCGCCTCCGCCACGGCAGAGGCCAATCGCCAATCGGAGACGTAATCCATCGGTGCAAGGACGATGGGGTGCTCGATTCCGAACTTCTCGGTCAGACGGTTCTGTAAGCGCATGCTGGGCTCCTCCACAAATTTCCGACGTGTCGCAGTGGTGTGCACGTGCTGCACGTCACACCGGACGGCTTTGCGACAACGCTAGAACCCGGCAGAACGGCGGTCCAACAGTTTGTACCGATGCCTGCGTTCTCCAGAACAGAACGCTCGCGCGCGCCCCGCCGGACGTGTGACATTCACTGTCCGGCAACGTACTAGGACAATGGGTCAACGCCTGGCGCGGTGACCCTCACGCCACATGTGCGTCGCGCAGGGTCGCGGCCTCGTCGAGTACGTCGGGGTCTGCGGTCAGTTCGCGGACCACACCGCCCTCGGCGAGGACCGCAGCCCGGACCTGTTCGAGGGTGACGTTCGGGTTCAGGTCGGTCAGGGACGCCGCCGTGCCCGGGTCGAACTCCAGCTCGAGCGCGGCGTTGACATCGGTGAGCACCGCCCGCACCGGGTCGGAATCGGACACCACCAGTTCGAAGCCGAAGAGCCACGCCCCGGCGACTATTCGCTGCGCGGTTCCTGCGAGCTTGACGCGGCCCGCGCCGTTCACCGTCCAATCACCGGGGCAATACTCACCGGGCACCGGTCCGATGCGCGCGTCGACCCCGAGCTTCCTCAGCACCTCCACGAGTCTCGGGGTGATGCGCTGGAAGCGGGGTCGAGCCCCGACCATGCCCTCCGAGTCGCTCGAGAACATCTCCACGACGAGGGTTTGCTCGTGGTAGGCCGCCGCCCGACCGCCTGCCCCTCGGACGACGGGGGTGAATCCGTGTCGCCGCGCCTCCGCGGCGGCGGCCGGAAACTGCGGTCGAACAGCGTCCAGCCGCCCGAACGACAGAGTCGGCGCAGGACTGTAGATGCGGATCAGCGCAGGGGCATTCGGCTCTCGCGCGGTGCGACGCAGAAGTGCCGTGGCGAGCGCCGCGTCCAACACGGGATCGTCCGGAAAGTGCGTGGTCAGCAACTGCTCGATCGTCATGCTCGTCCCGTCGGTCCACTCCGCAACACCACAGTCACGACATTATCGCCGCAACCGGCACGCCCCTACAGTGTCGCCGAGGGCGACCAGAGCACCCTCATCGCCGCGAGGCCACGCGAGGCCCGCGGTGGAATGGCCGGGCAGGGCGGGGGTCGTGTTGTCGTGACGACCCACCCGCCCGCCCGCCCGTATATCGGATCGCGGGAATGTTACTGCCGTGCGCGGGCTTACGACCCGACAGCGGCTCGCGCAACCTCCTCGATACCAGCGGCGTCGAGCTTGTAGTGCCGATACAGGTGGGTCGGCGGTCCGATCAGCGCGTATTCGTCCTTCACACCGTGTCGGATGACACGAGTGCCGTACCCGTGCTCGGCGACGACCTCCGCGACCGCTCCCCCGAGACCGCCGATGACATTGTGTTCCTCCACGGTCAGAACGATGCGGGACCGCTGTGCGGCGCGGGCGACGGCGTCGGCGTCGAGGGGCTTGACGGTGTGCATGTCGACGACTCCCGTGGAGATCCCGCCTGCGTTCAGAGCCTGCGCCGCCTCGAGCGAGGGATGCAACATCGATCCCGTGGCGATGATCGTCAGGTCGGTGCCGGCACCGTGTTCGATGGCGGTGCCGATGGTGAAGGGGTGAGCGCCGTCGGCGTATACGTCCGGGTCCTGACCACGGCCGATACGGAAGTAGATCGGTGCGGGATGGTCGACGGCGGCGCGGAGCGCGGCTCCGAGCTGAGCGGTGTCGGCGGGTGCGATGACCGTGAGCCCAGGGATGCTGCGGGTGATGGCGAGGTCCTCGGTGGCGTGGTGCGAGGTGCCGTAGAACCCGAGCGTGATGCCGGCGTGATGGCCGATGAGCCGGACGGGCTGCTTGGTGTAGGCGATGTCGGTGCGGATCTGCTCGCAGGCCAGGTAGGCCATGAACGACGCGAAGGTCGCAACGTACGGCTGGAGACCCGTAGTGGCGAGTCCTGCTGCGGTGGAGACCATGTGCTGTTCGGAGATGCCGAACTGGACGTATCGGTCGGGGTGCCGCTCCTGGAACGCGACCAGTCCGTTCGAATACTTGAGATCGGCGGTACCGGCGACGATGGGATGGCCCTCGTCCACCAGATCGGCCAAGGTGTCGGCGAGTATGTGGAAGCCGGGCGCCCGCTCGATCAGGGTAAGCAGGTGCCAGGACTCGGCCTGCAGGCCGGGTGCGACGCTCATCGGTTGTTCCTCAGTTCTTCGATCGCGTTGATTTCGTCTTGTTCTGCCAGCCAGCCGAGATGCCAGCCGAATTCGGACTCCATGTAGGAGATGCCCTTGCCCTTGACGGTGTTCGCGATGATCACCGCCGGACGTGTTCGTTCGGGGTCTTCGACGATCGCGCGGAAGGTCGCGAGCAGTGCGCGGACGTCGTGTCCGTCGACCTCGTACGCGTCCCATCCGAAGGCGCGCCATTTGTCGCCGAGCGGCTCGATGTTCGTCACGGTGTCGATGCGGCCGTCGAGAGAGTGGTCGTTGCGGTCGACGATCGCGATCAGGTTCGCAACGTCGTGGTGGGCGGCACCGAGCGCGGCTTCCCAGATTTGTCCTTCGTGCAGTTCGCCGTCTCCTAGAAGGACGAAGACGTTGGAGGGGCGGCCCTGCAGGCGGGTGCCGAGAGCGATACCGGTGCCGGTCGACAGGGCATGCCCGAGCGATCCGCTGCTGAAATCGATGCCGGGGATGCGGGTCATGTCGGGGTGGTCGCCGAACGCGTTGCCGAGGCGGGTGTACTCGTCGAGTTCGGCGGGGTCGAAGAATCCCCAATCCGCCAGGAGCGGATAGAGCGTGGCCGCGGCGTGGCCCTTGCCGAACAGGAAACGGTCTCGGTCGGGCCAATCGGGCTCGCCTTTCCGAAGCCGCATGACGCCGTAGTACAAGGTCGCGAGGATCTCGGCGCACGAGAAGCCGGAGGCGTAGTGACCGGTCTTGGCGATGGAGATGAGGCGGACGGTTTCGAGGCGGGCGAACAGCGCGCGTTCGGAGATCAGGTCGACGAGTTCGTCGTCGTGGTCGGTGACCGGTGGAGTTGGTGTCAGCATGGACGAAAAGTATCAACTGCCGGACGCCTTGTCCATAGAGCAGTAAAACTATTTGATGGACTGATTGTCCGCTGAGCGATAATCTGGACGTATGGCAAATGACGGAAGTTTGATGTTGGTACGCAAGGTCGCGGAGTTGCTCGACTTCCTGGCCAAGGGGGAGGCAACTGCCACCGAGATCGCGGAAGCGATAAATGAGCCGCGCAGCTCGATGTATCGCCTCCTGGCGAGCCTGCAAGAGGAGGACCTCGTGGAGGCGGGATCGCGGCGCGGCAAGTTCCGCCTCGGGTTCAAGCTGGTGTCACTCGGTTCGGCGGTGGTCGAACGGTTCGACGAGCGCCGGTTCGCACAGCCGGTCATGGAACGACTGCACGCCCTCACCGGCGAGACCGTGTTCCTCTGCGTCCCCCGCGGTGACCAGGCGGTGTGCATCGAACGCCTCGACGGCAAACGAGTGCAGTCGCTGGCCCTGCGGCTGGGCGGGTCACTGCCGATGCATACCGGTGCCGCCTCTCGCGCCATCCTGGCCTTCCGGGACGAAAGCGAGTGGGAGGCCTACATCGCCCGAAACACCCCGTTGACACGACTGACGCCCTCCACCCCCGCCGAGCCGTCCGAACTGCGGGCACTTCTGCGGCGCACCCGCGACGAGGGGATCGCGATCAGCGACCAGGACGTGACGGTCGGCGTGGCCGCGATCGGCGTCCCGATCATCGACTACCAGGGCCGCGTCCGGGCTGCGCTGTCGATCAGCGGCGTCCGCGAATCCATCCTCGGGGCCGACAGCGACCGATGGAAGGCGGAGGTGATCAGCGGCGGACAGGAGATTTCTCGTGCCCTCGGCGTCGATCTCGCCGGCCAGAAGGTCGCGAACTTCGGGTAGCACCTCCTCTCGCGCGTCCTTCTCGCTTAGTTTGTCTCGCCTACTAGACACATCGTCCGTGAAGTGAGACAGTGGTGAGCACCACAGTCAGTGGTGCGACTCACCAGCAGGAAGGCAAGGACATGAGCGGCGAGCTTCACGACCGCGTGGTCGTGATCACCGGTGCAGGGGGCGGCATCGGCGGGGCCTGTGTTCGACACATGCTCGCAGCGGGGGCCAAGGTGGTCGGCGCCGATCTCGACGTCACCACCTCGGACCTGCCCCACGATTCCGAGCACCTACGCCTGACGAAGGTCGACCTCCTCGATCCGTCCGGCGCCCAGACGATGATCGACTTCGCACTCGACCAGTTCGGTCGCGTCGACGTCCTGGTCAACAACGCCGGCGTAGCGCCGGTACGCGACAGCTTCCTGACGACGTCCGACGACGACTGGGCACTCACGCTGGACCTCAATCTGATGGGCTACGTCCGGGCGTCCCGTGCGGCGATTGATGCGCAGGCACGGCGACGGCGACGGCGCCCTCGTCCACATCGCATCGGAAGCGGCCCGGATGCCAAATCCCCGGCTGCCCGACTACAGCGTCTCAAAAGCTGCAATTCTGATGCTCTCGAAAGTCCTCGCCGCGGAGTTCACCTCCGGCGGCATCCGATCGAACGTCGTGTCGCCGGCGTTCATCCGATCTCCGATCTACGACCGGCCCGGCGGTATCGCCGATTCACTGGCGGCTGAATTTGGCGTCGACAACGAGACTGCGCTCGCCAAATACGTTGAACTGAACAAGATCCCGGTTGGCCGGCTGGGAACCGTGGACGAGGTGGCGGGAATCGTCGTCTATCTCGCGTCCACCCGCGCAAGTTTCGTGTCGGGGGCGAATTTCTGCATCGACGGCGGCGTCACGCCCGTCGTCTGACCGATCCAGACCAGCAAGAAGGAACAGCCAGATGTCAGTTCTCGATAGAACCTGTCCAGGTGCGAAAACGCCGTCGAAGATCGCCGCTGCACTGGGTACCGCGCTGATAGCGGCCGGCACCATGACAGCGTGCACGTCCGGCACGGGCGCCGGAGACGACGGCACCACCACGATCGGCGTCACCCTCAACGCAGCGTCGAACCCCTTCTTCCTCGCGGAAGGCCAGGCGATCGAAACCGCCGCCGCCGAGAAGCGCGTGGAAGTGTCCGTCCAGTACGCCAATGCCGACGTCGCCGTGCAAAGCGACCAGATCGATACGTTCATCCGGCAGAAGGTGGACTCGATCATCGTCGATGCCGTCGATTCCGACGGCATCGGTCCCGCCTTGCTCCGGGCGACACAGGCGAACATCCCCGTCGTCGCCGTCGATGTCACCGCGATCGGTGCCGACGCGACCGTGACCAGCGACAACGTCCAGGCAGGCCGCGAAGCGTGCACATATCTCGTCGAACAACTCGGCGGATCCGGCAAGGTAGCCATCGTCGACGGGGCCGCCGTATCCGCGATCTCGGACCGCATGCAGGGTTGCCGGGAAGCGTTGGACGCACACCCGGGTATCGAGGTCGTGGCCACTCAGCGCGCAGATCTCACCCGGGACAAGGCCATGAACGTCGCGAGCACCATCCTCACCGCGAACCCCGACGTGGACGGCTTCTTCGGCGTCAATGATCCCACCGCGATCGGAATCTCCCTCGCTGCACAGCAAAAGGGCGTCGACGTGAAGGTCGTCGGAGTGGACGGCGCGAAACAACTGACCGACCTCCTCGGCAAGAGTTCCATCATCGCCACGTCGGGGCAGGACCCTGCCCAGCTCGGCCGCTCGGGCCTCGACATCGCCGTTCGTCTCGCCGGCGGCGAAAAGGTCGACAGCGCACCGACATTGATTCCTACCGTCCTCGTCACCGCGGACACCATCACTGCCTACAAGACCTGGGGATGAACCATGGGTACGCTCACGAAGGCCCCCGCCGCGCGTCTCGAAGGCATCACGAAGTCCTTCAACGGCAACTCGGTGCTGCGCGGGGTGTCATTGTCCTTGCATCCCGGAGCGGTCTCCGTCCTCGCCGGTGAGAACGGTGCGGGCAAATCGACCCTGATCAAGGTGCTGACCGGCATCTACCAACCGGACTCGGGAACGATCCACGTCGCCGGCTCGCCGGCGCACTTCACCGGCCCGGGCGACGCACGCGCACACGGACTCACGGTCATCCATCAAGAGCTCAGCCTTGTTCCCGAACTCACCGTCGCGGAGAACATGGTGCTCGGCCGGGAGCCACGGCGACGTCTGGGCCGACTGGACCGCGGTGCCGCCCGCCGACTCGCCGTCGCGGCCCTGGCACGGGTGGGGTCGACTATCCGACCCGAAACCTCTGTGTCCGAACTCAGTACGGGTCAGCAACAGTTGGTCGAAATCGCCCGCGCCCTGTCCGAGGAGCCCCGGATCCTCGTTCTGGACGAGCCGACTGCCGCACTGTCGCAGGACGAGGCCGACAACCTGCTCCGCCTGGTCGCCGAACTCAAGGCGCACGGCCTGGCCATGCTGTACATCAGTCACCGGATGGCGGAGATCGACCGCATTGCCGATCACGTCACCGTCCTCCGCGACGGCGTCGTCGCCGACTCGATGGCCCGAGCGGACATGACCACGGACCGGATCGTGACATCGATGGTGGGCAGACCTGTCGAGATGATGTACCAGCACCGGAGAGCCACGGCACGCACCGACGTCCGACTCCAGGTCAGCGACCTCTCCTCCGACAGAGTGCAACCCTGCTCCCTGGAGGTCCGCGCAGGTGAGGTCGTCGGGTTGGCGGGCATCGTCGGCGCCGGCCGAAGCGAACTGTGCCGTCTGGTGGCCGGCTTCGACAAAGCCGCGGCCGGGCGGGTCGTGGTCGACGAACGACACGTCGACCTCGGCACCCCCCGCTCGACCGCGGCAGCCGGTATCGTGATGCTCCCGGAGAGCCGCAAGGAACAAGGCCTGTTCCTCGACATGTCGATCGCCGACAACGTCTGCCTCGGTACTGGGTTCGGCCGCCACCGCTTCGGCCGGACCTCGCCGGCAGCATTGACACGCGCGGCCACTCGATACACCGAGCAGATGCGCGTCAAAACCACCGGCGTCGACCAGCGCGTCGGGGATCTCTCCGGCGGCAATCAGCAGAAGGTCCTCCTCGCGCGCTGTCTCGCCAAGCAACCGTCGGTACTCATCCTCGACGAACCCACGCGCGGCGTCGACATCGGAGCCAAGGCCGACATCTACGCACTCATCAACGAGGTCGCTTCGAAAGGCGTTGCAATATTGTTGATCTCCTCCGAGCTTCCGGAGGTCATCGGCCTCTCCGACCGCATCCTCGTCATGCGCGAAGGCGAGATCGTCGCCGAGGTCACCGGCGACTCCATGACCGAGCAAGACATCATCCGGCACGCCACCGGAAGCGCGACTGCCCCTCCATCGCTCACCGAGGTAATCTCATGACCACCCGACTTCCCTCCCCCGCCCTGCCTGCGGCGCCGCACCGGCCCCCGCGTTCGAACGGTATCCGCCACCACGTCGCCGCACTCGCCGACCGGCTCGGTGTGGCGCTCGCACTCATCGTGCTGATCGCCGTGTTCTCCACAGTCGCACCGTATTTCCTGTCGGTCGACAACCTCTTCGACGTCGCCCGGCAGATCTCCGTGACCGCGATACTCGGTGCGGGACTGACCTTCGTCATCATGACCGGAGGCATCGACCTGTCCGTCGGTTCGGCGGTGGGCGTGACCGCGTTCGTCGCCGTCGCCCTCTCCATCAACGGCGCTCCCGCCCCGGTCGCCCTGCTCGGTGCGCTGGCCGCCGGCCTGATCATCGGATTGATCAACGGTGCGCTGGTGGCCGGGCTCGGGTTGGCGTCGTTCATCGTCACCCTCGCCGCGTTGACATACCTGCGTGGGGTCACCTACGTCGGTACCGACGGCAAGACGCTGTTCTCGACGGACCTCGGCTACGCCGTCCTCGGCCACGGCTCCCTACTCGGTGTACCGATTCCGGTGCTCGTGATGGCCGCGGTCTTCGCGGGCGGATGGTATCTGCTCAATCGCACCGTCTTCGGGCGCTGGGTTCGCGCAGTCGGCGGCAACGCCGAAGCCGCCCGACTGGCCGGCATCCCTGTCCGGCGAGTGCTCACCACCGTGTACGTGATCTCCGGCATCTGCGCCGCCGTGGGCGGAATCATCGCGTCGGCCCGTCTGCAGAGCGCGGTGCCGGACCTCGGTGCCGGATACGAATTGTCCGCGATCGCTGCCGTGGTCCTCGGCGGGACGTCACTGATGGGCGGGCGAGGCTCGTTGATCGGCACCCTGGTGGGTGCGGCGATCATCGGGGTTCTCGTCAACGGTATGACGCTGCTCGACGTCTCGACGTTCTACCAGCAGATCATCCAGGGCGCGGTCATCGTGCTCGCGGTGGCGCTGGACCGGCTGCGCATCAAGTCCTCGGGGACGCAGCATGCGTGACACACGATCAAAGGAAACCATGACGTACGAAACCATGAAACCCGATGCCGCACTGGCGAAGGTGCCCACCGACCTGTTCATCGGAGGCAGGTGGGTATCACCCGGAACGGGGCAGACCCTCGCGGTGGAGAACCCCGCCACCGGCGATGTGATCGCCGAGATCGCCGACGGCGGGCTCGCCGACATGGCCGCCGCTCTCGATGCCGCCGCGGCCGCCCAACGAGACTGGGCGCGCACCGCTCCCCGGACGCGCTCGGACATCCTGCGCCGCGCCTACACACTCATGCTCGAGCGATCCGACTATCTCGCCACCCTGACGACGCTCGAGATGGGCAAGCCCTACGCCCAGGCGCAGGCCGAGGTGACGTACGCAGCCGAATACCTCCGCTGGTACTCCGAGGAAGCCGTGCGCATCGGCGGCCGCTACACGGTCACCGAATCGGGGGTCGGCCGGATCGTCACGATGGCCCAGCCAGTCGGCCCGTGCCTGTTCGTCACCCCGTGGAACTTTCCCCTGGCGATGGGCACCCGCAAGATCGGCCCCGCGCTGGCGGCGGGCTGCACCTGCATCGTCAAACCCGCGAAGCAGACTCCGCTGAGCATGCTGGCGACCGCGTCGATCCTGGAGGAGGCCGGGGTTCCCGCCGGAGTGGTCAACATCGTGCCCAGCAGTGACTCGACCCGAGTCGTGGCCGCGGCCATGAATGATCCACGGCTGCGGAAGATCTCGTTCACCGGCTCGACCGAGGTAGGACAGTCACTGGTCCGGCAATCGGCCGACCAGTTGCTGCGCGTGTCGCTCGAACTCGGCGGCAACGCCCCCTTCATAGTCTTCGACGACGCCGACGTCGGCTCGGCAGTGGACGCCGCGGTACAGGCGAAACTGCGCAACAACGGGGAAGCCTGCACCAGCGCCAACCGCCTGTACGTCCATTCCTCGATCGCCGGCGACTTTGCTGCCGAACTAGCCGAGCGCTTCTCCGCGCTGACCATCGGCCCGGGCATGGACCCCGGCACCGACATCGGCCCACTCATCGACGACAAGCAACGACGCCAGGTGCAGAGGCTGGTCGACGACGCCGTCGCCAAGGGCGCACGCGTCGTGACGGGTGGGAACCCCCTCGACCGTCCGGGCTGTTTCTTCGCGCCCACCGTCCTCACCGAAGTTCCCGGTGACGCGCTCCTGATGCAGGAAGAGATCTTCGGCCCCGTCGCGCCGATCATCTCCTTCGACGACGAACCCGCGGTCCTCGAATCCGCGAACTCGAGTCGGTACGGGCTCGCTGCCTACGTGTTCACCCGCGACCTGGACCGCGCGATCCGCGTCGCCGAACAACTCGACAGCGGAATGGTCGCGATCAACCAGGGAACGGTGTCGAACCCGGCAGCACCGTTCGGCGGTGTCAAACATTCCGGCTACGGGCGGGAAGGCGGCCCGGAAGGCCTCGCCGAATACCTCGAGACGAAGTACGTCGCGCTGGGCGCGGGCACCGCACCCACGAGTACCGGAGGCATGGCATGAGCGACGGGAAGACTCTGGTCGTCGGCGCCCACGGAGTGATCGGCAGCGCAGTGGTACGCACGCTGACCGACGAGGGCAGGGACGTCGTCACGGTGGCACGCCGCGGCCCGGTCCAGCTGCCGGGCGGGACGACGGTCGCCGACCACATCCAGGTCGATCTCCTCGACGGCGCGGCCACCTCGGCTGCGTTCGCCGGCCGTTCCGACATCGACACGATCGTCTACGCCGCGTACGCCGAACGTGAGTCGATGGCGGCCACCGTCGCACCGAACGTCGCAATGCTGCGGCACGTGCTCGAGGCGGTCGGAGGGTCATCCTCCACCCTTCGGCATGTCGTTCTGATCGGCGGTGGAAAGTCGTACGGCGAACACCACGGCTTCTACAAGACACCCGCCAAGGAGACCGACCCCCGCCACCTCGGTCCCATCTTCTACAACGACCAGGAGGACCTGCTCTTCGCCGACGCCCAGCAGCACGGGTACACCTGGACCGTCCTACGACCGGATGCAGTGCTGGGTGTGAGCATCGGATCACCGATGAACATGCTGACCGGTGTCGGCGTCTACGCAACCCTGTGCCGGCATCAAGATCTGCCGCTGCGCTTCCCCGGAACCCCGAAGGCCTGGACGGCGCTGCACCAGGCGACGGACAGTGCCGTCGTGGGCGCCGCGGTGCACTGGGCGCTCGACGCCGAAACGGCACGCGGCGAGACGTTCAACGTCACCAACGGTGACAACTTCCGCTGGCAGCATCTGTGGTCGGACATCGCAGGCTTCTTCGGCATGGACGTCGCACCGATGCAGCCGATGACGCTCGGCGAGCAGATGGCGGACAAATCCGCACTCTGGGACGACGTCGTCGCCCGGCACCAGTTACGTCCGCTACCGCTGTCCGCGGTGGCAGCCTGGCCGTTCGTCGACGGATGGTTCGCCATGGAGTCCGACATGGTGCAGAGCACGATCAAGATCCGCCGGGCCGGCTTCACCGCGTGCATCGACACCCACGAGAGCTTCGTCGCCAACCTCGAGCAGCTCCGGGCGCTTCGCCTGATTCCGTAATCCCTTTACACTTTTCGACAGGACTACATCATGACCACCACTTTCAGTGACACCGATCTTCGAACCGACGCCCAGGCGTGGCTCGACGGATTCTCCCGGTTTCTCGCCGCCGAACTTGCACCCACCGCTGTGTTCGCCCCGCAGGCCTACTGGCGCGACGTGCTCGCGTTCACCGGGGATCTGCGCACGTTCAGCGACGAGATTCCTGCGGAGTTGCTCCGCCGCCAGGAGCTCACGAAGGCGACGAACATCCGGATCGCCGAAGACCGGACACCTCCCCGTCTCGTGGAGCGGGCGGGTATCCCCTGCCTGGAGGTCATCTTCGAGTTCGACACCCTCGCCGGGTCCGCCGTCGGGGTCGCGCGGCTGGTCGACGTGCCGGAACGCGGCCTGCTCGTGCGCTCCCTGTTCACAACCCTCGACCAGCTCGCCGACCACCCCGAACGCACCGGCGAGCACCGGCCCGTCGGGCAGGCGGACTCGTCCAAGTTCGGTGGCCCCAACTGGCTGGACCGCCGTATCGCCGCGCAAGCCTACGAGAACCGTGACCCGGACGTGCTGATCGTCGGCGGTGGCCAGTCGGGACTGACCCTCGCGGCCCGGCTCGGGCAGCTCGACGTCGACGCCCTCGTCGTGGACACACATGCGCGTCCCGGCGACAACTGGCGCACCCGATACCACGCCCTGACTCTGCACAACGCGGTGTGGCTCAACGACCTTCCGTACATGCCGTTCCCCGCAACCTGGCCGCAGTTCGTTCCCAAGGACAAGCTCGCCGGATGGTTCGAGGCGTACGTCGAGGCCATGGAAATCAACTTCTGGGGTACCACCGCCTTCATCGGCGGAGACTACGACGAACAGTCGCAGTCCTGGGTCGCGCGGGTTCGCCGCGGCGACGGAACCGTTCGGACCCTGCGCCCCAAGCACGTCGTGATCGCGACGGGCGTCAGCGGCATCCCGTACGTCCCGGAGCTCCCCGGACTTTCGCAGTTCGCCGGTCGCACACTGCACTCGAGCGAATACGACGACGCGAACGACTTCGCGGGTCAGCGTGTCGTCATCATCGGAACCGGGAACAGCGCCCACGATGTCGCCCAGGACCTGCATGCTCACGGTATCGACGTGACGATGGTGCAGCGCAGTTCGACCACCATCGTGAGCGTCGATCCCTCGGCCGCGGCGGCGGATGCGTCGTACCTGACCGCACCGACGCTCGAGGACTGCGACCTCCTCTCGATGGCGACGGTCTATCCCGACCTCTACACCGGCAGCCAGATGATCACCGCGACGATGAAGGAACTCGACAAGGACCTCGTCGCCGCCCTCAATCGCATCGGCTTCCGAACCGACTACGGCGAAGAGGACACCGGCCAGCAGATGAAGTTCATGCGCCGGGGCGGGGGTTACTACCTCAACGTCGGCTGTTCGGATCTGCTGATTTCCGGGCAGGTCGGGCTGGTCCAGTACGCCGATACGGCCGGGTTCGTCGCCGAGGGTTTGAGTTTGACCAACGGTGACGTCGTCGAGGCCGACGCCGTCATCCTGGCGACCGGATACCAGACCCAGCAAGAGGGTGTACGCGCCCTGCTCGGCGACGAGATCGCCGACGCGGTCGGCCCCATCTGGGGATACGACGACGAGGGCGAGGTCCGCAACACGTGGCGGCGGACCGCACAACCCGGACTGTGGTTCTCCTCCGGCAACTTCCAGCTCTGCCGGATCTACTCCAAGGTCCTGGCCATGCAGATCCGCACCGAACTCGACAACGGCTGAATCCGACCGGCCCGGGTGTAACACCGGTGCGCCGGATGACGGGGAGGGACCGATGCGCTCGCTCGGGCTCAGCGGACCCTCCCCGTCCGCGCCGACGCCCCCGAAGCGTCGGGTTCGCGGATATCCCCGCGGCCGCTCCCTCCGGACCCCTACCCTGGACACGCCGAAATGCACTCCCCTGGATGCCTGCGCGCAGTGTGCAGGACCAGCGCGCCGAGAGGTCGTCACGATGCTCCTCAGATCGAGTGTGGTCGTCTTGTCCTGTGCCGTAGCCGCGGTGCTGTCCGCTTCCCCCGCCCAGGCCACGCCGTCCTCGGGGGTGACCGCGCAGGTTTTGTTCGAGACGACGGTTCCGGCGGTCGCCGGAAGCTCGGCGGGCACCGATCTCACGCTGCGGCGCATCGAGATCGCCCCCGGCGGAACGACGGGATGGCACTACCACGACGGTCCGGTGTATGCGTTCGTCGAATCCGGTGTGCTGTCCCGCACTCTGCAGGACTGCACGAAAGCGGTGACGACAGCCGGTCAGGCGATCACCGAGGACCACGGCAGCGATCACGTCCACGAGGGCTCGAATCTGGGAACCGACCCGCTGGTGTTGCTCGCGTTCTACACGGAACCGGAGGGCAAGCCCCTGTCCGAGGACGCGCCGGCGCCGGCCTGCTGACGGGTCACCGCGCCCGCCTCCTCATCGGGTGACCGAGTCGATCCACTCGACTGCTCCCGCAACGTCGTCCACTGTTACCGTCTCCGACGGCGACGGTGGGCGGCTGATCATCAGTACCGGAACGCCCAGCGCACGGGCGGCGTCGAGTTTCGCGTCGGTCTGACCGCCGCCGCTGTTCTTGGTGACCAGGACGGCGATGCGGTGCTCCCGCATCAGCGCGATCTCGTCGGTCACCGCGAACGGCCCACGGGCGAGGAGCAGCGTCGACCGCGGCGGCGTCGCCACGTCGGGCGGATCGATCGCGCGGATGAGAAACCACAGTGCGTGCAGGCCGGCGAACGCGTCGACACCCTGCCTGCCGATGGTGAGGAAGACTCTCGTTCCCAGGTCGGGCAGCAGTGCAGCCGCGTCGGCGAGGTCGGCGGCGCGGTGCCAGCGTTCGCCGGGACGCGGAGACCATTCGGGGCGCCTCAGGACGACGTGCGGTATCCCGCGACGGTGCGCGGCGTCGGCGGCGTTGCTCGTGATCTGCGCCGCGAACGGGTGCGTGGCGTCCACGATCGCGTCGACGGGATGCGCGCGCAGCCACTCGTCGAGCCCGTCCGCTCCACCGAATCCGCCGATCCGCACGTCACCGACGGGCAGGCGCGGATCGCGGACCCGGCCGGCGAGGGAGGACACGGTGTCGACACCCGGAACGTCCGCGAGTGCGGCGGCGAGCGCTCGAGCCTCCCCGGTGCCGCCGAGGATCAGGATCCGTGCCACGCTCAGTGGGTGGTGCGCTCGCGGGTGGCGGAATACAGGTAACTGTCCGGAAATCCCTCGGCAGCAAGCACTTTCCCGACGATCACCACGGCGGTCTTCGTGACGCCCGCCGCCTTCACCTGATCGGCGATCGTCGCCAGGGTGCCGCGGAGCACGATCTCGTCGGGACGCGAGGCGAACGCGACAACGGCGGCGGGACAGTCGCGGCCGTAGTTCTCGGTGAGCTCTTCGACGATCTGATCGATCCGGTGCGCACCCAGGTGCACCACCATCGTGGCACCACTGCGGCCGAGGGAACGCAGGTCCTCGCCCTCCGGCATCGCGGTGGACAGCGTGGACACCCGGGTCAACACGATCGACTGCGAGACACCCGGAACGGTCAGCTCCCGCCCCAGCGACGCCGCCGCGGCGGTGAACGCGGGCACCCCGGGCACCACGGTGTACGCGATGCCGGCGGCCTCGAGCCGGCGCACCTGCTCGGCGACCGCACTGAAGATCGACGGGTCACCCGAATGCAGGCGCGCGACGTCCTGACCGGCCGCGTCCGCCTCGATCAGCAGGGCGACGATCTCGTCGAGGCTCAGCCGCGCCGTGTCGATCACCCGCGCACCCTCGGGGCATTCCGCCAGGAGTTCCTGCGGGACGAGACTGCCCGCATACAGGCAGACGGGGCTCGCCGCGATGATCCGCTGCGCGCGGACCGTGACCAGGTCGGCCGCGCCGGGACCTGCCCCGATGAAGTACACCGTCATGCCGCATCACCTTTCGACTGCTTCGTCACCGACCACTGCGCCACCGGCAGTTGCGGCCGCCACGCGGTGAACCCGCCGAGTGGCTCACCGCGATACACCTGGAACTTGCGGAGCTGCCCGCCGCAATTCGAGAACCACTGCAGCAGAAGCGCTTCCGATTCCGCCGTCACCGCGTTGACCACCATCCGGCCGCCGACCCGGAGCCGCGACCAGCACTCGTCGAGCAGGCCGTCCTGCGTGACGCCACCGCCGACGAAGATCGCGTCCGGTGTGGACAGTTCGGGTGGTACGTCCTCGAACGCTGCGGGCGCGTCGCCGAACACGGCGAGGGACGGCACCCCGAGCGCGGCCGCGTTCGACTCGATCTGGTCGACGCGTGCCGCGCTGCGCTCGAAAGTCACGGCCCGACAGAGGGGGTGGGTACGCATCCATTCGATCGCGACCGTGCCGGACCCGCCTCCCACGTCCCACAGCAACTCCCCCGCCGCCGGGGCGAGGGCGCACAGCGTCAGGGCACGGATCTCGTGTTTGGTCATCTGCCCGTCGCCCGTGAACGCGATGTCGGGCAGTCCGGGCATCCGGGTCAACCGGAGGGTGCCGGAGTCGGCCCGGCAGTCGATCGCGATCACGTTCAGCCGGGCCCCCGGTTCGTGCGACCATGCCGACGCCGTTCCGTCGAGCCTCGACTCGTCGGGCCCGCCCAGTTCGCCGAGCACACTGAGCCGCGACGGCCCGAACCCGTGTTCCGTCAGGAGTTCGGCCACGGCGGCGGGGGTGTGTTCGTCGCGGCTCAGCACGAGCAGTCGCGTGTGATCGCCGAGTGCAGGCAGGAGCAAGTCCACGTGCCGGTTCACCAGACTGACCACGGGCGTCTCGTGCGCCGCCCAGCCCAGCCGGGCGCACGCCAGGGTGGCCGAGGACGGGTGCGGGATCACCCGCACCCGATCCGCGCCGAGCAGGTCGACGAGGGTGACGCCGATGCCGTGGAACATCGGGTCTCCGCTGGCCAGGACGCACACCCGCCGGTCGTGGTGTTGTTCGAACAGGCCCGGCAGCGCGGGAACGAGCGGCGACGGCCAGGCCACTCGCAGTGCCGGCGACTCCGGGAGCAGGCCGAGCTGACGCCCCGAGCCCATCACCACGTCGGCGTGCTCGACCGCGCGTCGCGCGGACGGCGACAGACCGTCCCACCCGTCGGCCCCGATCCCGACGACGACGATCGGGTCGGTCATCGCGGCATCCGGCGCCAGATCGCCTGCGGCAGCAACCTCATGACGAAGAACACCGGGCGCAACCGTCCCGGCACCCACACCCGGCTCGCACCGCGGTGCAGCCCGCGCACGACCGCGTCCGCGACCTGCGCCGGTGTGCTCGACATCGGCGCCGGCGACATCCCCTCGGTCATCCGGCCGATCACGAAACCGGACCGGACGAGCAGGAGGGAGACACCGCTGCCGTGGAGGGCGTCACCGAGACCCGAGGCGAATCCGTCCAGGCCCGCTTTCGCCGACCCGTACACGTAGTTGGCGCGGCGCACGCGCACACCCGCGACGGACGAGAACACCACGATCCGCCCCGACCGCTGTTCCCGGAGCAGGGTGGCGAGATGCGTGAGCACAGCGACCTGCGCGACGTAGTCGGTGTGGACCACGGCGACGGCGTGCCGTGCGTCCCGCTCGGCGCGCGCCTGATCGCCGAGAATGCCGAACGCCAGCACCGCCACCGACAGCGGGCCGTGCGCGTCCACCACGGACCGCAGCAGCTTCTCGTGGCTGTCCACGTCGTCGGCATCGAATTCCACGCAGTCGACCACGGACGCGCCCGCGTTCAGGAGCGCCTGCCGTTCGGCGGCGAGTTCGGTGCTGCGGCGGGCCGCGAGGACGATCGTGCGGCCGGGCGCGAGCCGGGAGGCGATCTCGAGGCCGATCTCGCTGCGACCACCGAGGAGAAGTACCACCCCGTCGTCGCCGGGCTTGCCGCTGTTCTTCTTCGATCCCAGGCTCACCCGTCCAGTGTCCTGGATTACCGTCGGGGCATGGACCGCACCCCCTCCACCCCGATCCGCCTGACCGACGCGGCGCTCGCATTCCTCGGCGAATACCACCTCGGGACGCTCACCACGCTCCGCAAGAACGGCACCCCGCACGTCGTCGCCGTCGGCTTCACCTGGGATCAGGAGCACGGACTGGCGCGGGTCATCACCAACGGCTCCTCGCAGAAGGCCCTCAACGCCGAACGCGGAGGATACGGCGCGGTGAGCCAGGTGGACGGACCGCGCTGGATGACCCTCGAGGGCCCGGCCCGGGTCCTGACCGACCCCGAGTCCGTCGCCGACGCCGTCGCCCGCTACGCCGCCAGGTACCGCCAGCCCCGGGTGAACCCGACCCGGGTGGTCGTGGAGATCGCCGTCAGCCGCGTACTCGGCTCGGCTGCGCTGCGTCACCACTGAACCGCAGCTTCCACGGGACCAGCGCGGACTCGATCTGCACGGCGAGGCTCATCTTGGACACGCCGTCGGTGCGCTCCTCGAACCGGATCGGGACCTCGGCGATGGTCATGCCGCGCTGCACCGTGCGGTAGTTCATCTCCACCTGGAACGCGTACCCGTTGCTCTGCACACCCTCGACGTCGATGGCCCGCAGGGTGTCCGCGTGCCACGCCTTGAACCCGGCGGTGGCGTCCTTGACGCGCAGCCGCAGGATCGCGTTGACGTAGAAATTTGCCCACGCCGACAGCGCCTTGCGATGCCAGGGCCAGTCGCTGGCGACCGCGCCGCCCGCCACGTAGCGGGAGCCGAGCACGACGGCGGCGTCCGTCGTCGCCAGCGTCTCCACCATCCGCGGAATGGCCTCGGTGGGGTGCGACAGGTCGGCGTCCATCTGGATCACGATGCCCGCGCCCTCGTCCAGTGCCCGGGTCATCCCCGCGACATAGGCCCGTCCGAGGCCGTCCTTCACGGTCCGGTGCAGGACCCCGACCGGGATCGGACCGCTCTGCGCGAGCGTGTCGGCGACCGCACCGGTGCCGTCCGGCGAGTTGTCGTCGACGACCAGCACATGCAGGTTCGGAATTTCCGACGCCGCGAGAAGCTCGACGATCTTGGGCAGGTTGTCGCGTTCGTTGTAGGTCGGTACGACGACGGTTACCTTCGGGGCGACGCTTTCCATGACACCTTCGCGTGATCTGTGATCCCGACTCTCCGCAGACGTGCAGCGGTGAGTGCGGTCGTGAACAAATGGAAGATGTTACTACCCGCGCCGCACCGCCCCCGCACGCTCCCGGTGCTCAGCCGGGGAGAACCGTCAGCCCGTGCGGCCGGGTGTTGACCGGCTCACAGCCGTCGGCGGTCACGATGACTATGTCCTCGATCCGTGCACCCCACTCCCCGCGGAAGTAGATGCCGGGCTCCACGCTGAACGCCATCCCCTCGGCCAGTTCGATCGCGTTACCCGACACGATGTACGGCTCCTCGTGCACCGACAACCCGATTCCGTGCCCGGTCCGGTGTACGAACACCTCGGCCAGCCCCTGCGCGGCCAGCAGGTCGCGGGCGGCCGCGTCGACCGCCTCCGCGGTGACGCCGGGACGCACCAGGTCGACGGCCGCCGCCTGCGCCTCCTCCAGTACCGCGAACTTGGCAGCCACACCCGGATCGGGCTCACCCATGCTGTACGTGCGGGTGGAGTCGGAGTTGTAGCCGGGTTCGACGGGTCCGCCGATGTCGATGACCACGACGTCACCCGATTCGACGACCCGCTCGGACACCTCGTGGTGCGGGTCGGCGCCGTGCGGCCCCGAGCCGACGATGACGAACGCCGCCTCGGTGTGCCCCTCCGCCAGGATCGCGGCGGTGATGTCGGCCGCCACCTCGGCCTCGGTGCGGCCGACCTTCAGGAACTCCCCCATGCGGGCGTGGACCCGGTCGATGGCCTGACCGGCGCGGCGCAACGCGTCGATCTCCGCGTCGTCCTTGACCATCCGCAGCTCCCGCAGCACCCCGGTGGCCAGGACCGGCAGCGCACCGAGCGCCTCCGACAACGGAATCAGGTGCAGCGCAGGCATGGCATCGGTGACGGCGGTCCGGGCAGGAGACGGCAGCAGTCCCGACACCAACGCGTACGGGTCGACCCCGTCGACCCAGTCGCGGATCGTCAGACCGAGTTCGGTCGCGGCCGACTCGGTGAGCGACGCCAGTTCGAGCCGCGGCACGACCACGGAGGCGGTGTCGCCGTTCGCGGGGATCACCAGGCAGGTGAGCCGTTCGAACGACTCCGCGCGCGAACCCAGCAGATACCGCAGGTCGGGTCCGGGGGTGATGAGGAGGCCGTCGAGTCCGGCGTCGCGGGCCAGTGCGCCTGCGCGAGCGATCCGGTCGGCATAGATGGTGGTCGGGAAGCGTGAAGTCGATGCGCCGAGGGAACTCATGGCTTCAGGCTAAACCGGTTTGGCAGGATGAGGGTCATGACAGGGCCTCTGCTTCTCCTCGACGGTGCCAGCCTGTGGTTTCGCGCGTACTACGCGCTACCCGACTCGATCACCTCCCCCGACGGTCGATCCGTCAACGCGGTGCGCGGGTTCACCGACATGGTGGCCGCACTGATCACCAAGCACCAGCCGTCCCGGCTCGCGGTGTGCCTCGACCTCGACTGGCGGCCCGCGTTCCGCGTCGAGGCGGTGCCCACCTACAAGGCGCACCGGGTCGCCGAAGACACCGGCGGGGCGGAGGAAGAGGTTCCCGACACCCTGTCGCCGCAGGTCCCGATGATCCTGGATGTCCTGGCCGCCACCGGAATCGCGACCGCCGGTGCCGAAGGGCTCGAAGCCGACGACGTGCTCGGCACCCTGGCCGCCATCGAGACCCGCGACACCACCATCGTCGTCACCGGCGACCGCGACCTCCTGCAGGTCGTCACGGACGCCCCGGTCCCGGTGCGGGTGCTGTACGTGGTGCGCGGCCTCGCCAAGGCCGAACTGCTCGGGCCGGACGAGGTGGCAGCCAAGTACGGGGTGCCGGCCGACCGGGCCGGTGAGGCCTACGCCGAACTCGCCCTGCTGCGCGGCGACTCGTCCGACGGGTTACCGGGAGTGAAGGGGATCGGTGAGAAGACCGCGTCGAGCCTGATCATGCAATACGGATCGCTCGCCGCCCTGCGGGCCGCCGCAGTCGATCCCGAATCCGACATGGCGAAGGGTGCGCGCGCGAAATTCGCCGCCGCAGCGGACTATCTCGACGCGGCACTGCCGGTGGTGCGGGTGGTGCGGGACGCGGAGGTCGAACTGTCCCGCGAAGACACGCTGCCTGCCGAACCGGTCGACGCGGACCGGCTCGGCAGGCTGGCGGAGGAACTCGGAATCGAGAATTCCGTCGGCCGCCTCACGGCGGCGATGAAAAAGGTGGCCGCCGCACGGGTTCCGTGAGGGCCGTCTAGCTGGGGCGGCTCACTTCGTACGTGCCCTTGTCGTCGGTGAAGGTGAGAGTGACCTGCTTCTTCTCACCGTCCACGGTGAGACTGCACGTGAAGCTGTTGCCCTTCTTCACTTCCTGATCCGCGGGGCACGTGACACCGGACACGTTCTCGGCGCCGTAGGAATCGGTGACGATGCGCTCGACACCGTCCTCGGCCGCCTTCTGATCGAGTGTGTCCGTGCCGAACACCGTGAACGCGAGCACCAGGGCGATACCCACGATCACCAGCAGAGCCACCACACCGCCGATGATCAACGGCAGCTTCGACTTCCCCGACGAGGGCGGCTGCCCCCACTGCTGCTGGCCGGGGGTCGGGCCCCACTGCTGCGGCTGACCCGGTTGCTGACCCCACTGCGGCTGCCCGGGCTGCTGACCCCACTGTCCCGGACCGGGTTGCCCGAGCTGACCGGGTTGCGGCTGCTGACCCCATTGCGGTTGTCCGGGCTGCTGGGGGTGCTGACCCCACTGCGGCTGCCCGGGCTGCTGAGGCTGACCCGGTGTCGGCTGTCCCCACGGCTGAGCGGGCGGCTGCTGACCGTACTGCGGCGCCCCGTACTGGCCGCCGGTCTGGTCAGGGTTACCCTGGCCCGGTTGCTGTCCCTGGGCCCATTGCCCGTTCGGGTCGTTCGGTCCGTAAGGGCCGCTCATCGTCGCCTCCCGCTCACGTGTCAAGTTTTGTACCTACCGTAACGCCCCGCCATCGGATTCGGGCCTTCGGACGGCGTGCGAATCCAACCACACGGGGTCGGGTCACGCAGCATCCACGGCGACGACACCGCGGCGGATCGCCGCGACCGCACGACCTGCGGCCTTACCGACCTGCGGATCGGGGGACGTCGACCGGACCTGTTCGAGCAGGTCGATCACCTGCCTGCACCACCGCACGAAGTCGCCCGCCGACAGCGCACGCCCCTGATCTCCGGCCGCGATCAGCGCCTCGACGAGCGAATTGTCGCTCGCCCAGTGGAAGATCGCGGCAGCGAAGCCGAGGTCCGGCTCACGGGTGGGCGGCAATTTGTGCCGGATCTCGTCCGCCCGCAGCTCCCGCCACACCCGCACGGTCTCGTCGAGGGCGTGCCGCAGTGCTCCCGGACCGCCGGCTTCGACGGTGTCCCCTTCACGGCGCGATTCGAAGATCACGGCGGACACGACGGCGGCGAGTTCCGCGGGCCCGAGACCCTTCCACACACCCTGCCGGAGGCACTCGGCCACCAAGAGGTCGCTCTCGCAATAGATTCGACTCAGCCGTGTGCCGTGTTCGGTGGCGTCGGGGTGTTCGCCCGGCGAGATGTAGTCGCGTTCGGCGAGCAGCGACAGGATGCGATCGAACGTGCGCGCCAACGAGTTCGTCGTGGCAGCCACCTTCTGTCGCATCGTCTCCGTCTCGCGGGCCAGCCGGTTGTAGCGCTCACCGATCCGGCTCAGCTGTTCGCGGTCCGGCCAACTGTGGCACGGGTGCTGCCGGATGGCGCGCCGCAGCCGTGCGATCTCGGCGTCGTCGGTGGCAGCACCCGACTTCGTCCGCTTCCGGCGTCCGGGCGCGACGATTCCGGTGCTGCGCAACGCCGATGCCAGATCGCGTCGCACCCGGGCGGTGTGGTGATCGAAGCGCCGCGGCAACCGCATCGATCCCAAAGACCGTGCGGGCTCCGGGAAGTCGCCGGCCGACACCCGGCCCGCCCACTTCGCCTCGGTGAGGATCAGCGGTTTCGGATCCGTGGGGTCCCGGTCCGGTTCCAGCACCACGGCCAGACCCGAGTGCCGTCCCACCGGGATCGCGATCACGTCGCCGCGCCGCAGTGCGACAAGCGAGGCGACGGCGGCGTCCCGGCGTTCGGTTCGACCTGCCCGTTCGAGTGACCGTTCCCGGCTGCTCAGCTCCTCCCGCAGGCGCGCGTACTCGAAGTACTCGCCGTCCTCGCCGCCCAGCCGTTCGCGGAGCGTGGTGAGCGCGGCCTCGTTGCGTTCGATGCCGCGCGTCAGGCCGACCACCGACCGGTCGGCCTGGAACTGGGCGAACGACCGCTCGAGCAGGGCCCGTGATTCCGCCGCTCCCATGCGATCGACCAGGTTGATGGTCATGTTGTAGCCGGGACGGAACGAGCTGCGGAGCGGGAACGTGCGCGTGGAGGCGAGCCCGGCGACGTCCACGGGTTCCACCCCGGGCTGCCACAGGACCACCGCGTGACCCTCGATGTCGATGCCGCGACGTCCGGCCCGCCCGGTGAGCTGCGTGTACTCCCCCGGGGTGAGTTCGGCGTGGGCCTCGCCGTTGTACTTGACGAGGCGTTCGAGGACGACCGTGCGGGCGGGCATGTTGATGCCCAGCGCCAGCGTCTCGGTGGCGAACACGGCCCGGACCAGTCCTTTGACGAACAGCTCCTCGACCGTCTGCCGGAACGCGGGCAGCATCCCCGCGTGGTGCGCGGCGAGGCCCCGCTCGAGCGCCTTACGCCATTCCCAGTACCCGAGGACCTCCAGATCGGCCTTCGGCAGTTCGGCGGTGTGGGCGTCGATGATGGTCCGGATCTCGGCGACCTGCTCCGGCGTCGTCAGATCGAGGCGGGACCGCAGGCACTGTGCCAGCGCGGCGTCGCACCCGGCGCGACTGAAGATGAACGTGATCGCCGGGAGGAGTCCCTCGTCGTCGAGGCGGGAGATCACTTCCGGTCGGGGCAGCGGCCGGAAGTCGCTGGAGAACCCGCGGCCGCCGCCGCGGCGTCCCCTGCCCCGCGACTCCCACGAGTCGGCCCGCTCGAGGGCCTGCCGCTGTTTGACGTGACGGACCAGATCCTGGTCGACCACCAGATCCTGGAGGGCGTCCCCGCTCCGCGCCCTGGTGTCGAAGAGGTCGAACAGCCGCTTGCCGACCATGATGTGCTGCCACAGCGGGATCGGGCGGTTCTCGTCGACCACCACGGTGGTGTCGCCGCGCACCGTTTCCATCCACGCGCCGAACTCCTCGGCGTTGCTGACGGTCGCCGACAGGCTGACGAGGCGGACGTCCTCGGACAGGTGCAGGATCACCTCTTCCCACACGGCGCCACGGAACCGGTCCGCCAGGAAGTGCACCTCGTCCATGACGACGTGGGACAACCCGCGCAGCGCCGGGGAGTCGGCGTACAGCATGTTCCGCAGCACCTCGGTTGTCATGACGACCACCGGGGCGTCCGAGTTGATGCTCGAATCGCCGGTCAGCAGCCCGACGGTGTCCTTGCCGTACCGCCGCACCAGCTCCGCGTACTTCTGATTGCTCAGCGCCTTGATCGGTGTGGTGTAGAAGCACTTGCGACCGGACGTGAGCGCCAGGTGCACGGCGAATTCGCCGACCACGGTCTTTCCCGCGCCGGTCGGGGCGCAGACGAGGACGCCGTGGCCGCCCTCGAGCGCGCGGCAGGCGTTGATCTGGAAGGGGTCGAGCACGAAGCCGAGCTGCGCCGAGAACACGTCGAGTTCGGTGCCGCCGGTCGTGTCACCTGTTGTCACTGCCACCCCGTCAGATTGTCACAGGGTGTCGGAGAAGTCCTGACCCGGTGTGTTGCTGCCGGTCGTGCTCGCGTCGTCGTTCTTGTTGGCACCCGCGGGCTTGCCGGACTTGCGTGACCGCCGGAACCGGCCCGCCGGCTCGGGGACCGGTGTGGCGGCGACGTCGAACGCCTCGTTCAGGTCCGACGGTGCGGCGATGGTCGACGCCTCGTCGTCGTCGAGGGCACCCCACTCCTGTTCCGTGCGACGGGCCTTGCGGCGGTCGTTGATGCGGGCGATCTGCACGGCGACCTCGAACAGCAGGGTCAACGCGAACGCGAGCGCGAGCATCGAGAATGGGTCCTGCCCGGGGGTCGCGATCGCGGCGAACACGAACAGAGCGAAGATCAGGCCGCGGCGCCACGCCTTGAGCTTCGCGTACGGCAGAATGCCGACGAAGTTCAGCGCGACGATGAGCAGCGGTATCTCGAAGCTCACACCGAAGATGATCAGCAGGTTGATGATGAACCCGAAATATTCCGCGCCGCCGAGTGCGGTGATCTGAACGTTGTCGCCGATCGTCAGCAGGAAATGCAGCGCCTTCGCGACGACCACGTAGGCGAGGACGGCGCCTGCGATGAACAGCGCGGCACCGGACACCACGAAGCCGATCGCGTAACGGCGCTCCTTCGCGTAGAGACCGGGCGTGATGAACGCCCACAGCTGGTACAGCCAGATGGGGCAGGCCAGGACGACGCCCGCGGTCAGCGCGACCTTGAATCGGAGCATGAACTGCTCGAACGGTCCGGTCGCGAGGAGGCGGCACGACCCGTCGTTGCTCAGGTCGGCGCGACTCGACGCGGGCAGCGAACAGTACGGCCCGCGGAGAAGCTCACCGAGACTCTCGATCCCGAGAATCTGGTGGGAGTACCAGAAGAAGCCCACCGCGGTGGTGACCACGATGGCCAGCACCGACAGGAGCAACCGCGTGCGCAGCTCGTAGAGGTGATCGACCAACGACATGGTGCCGTCGGGATTGGTCCTCCGCTTGCTGTGGCGCGGATCGAACGGAATTCGCACTGTTGTTCGCCCTAGTCTTGGTCAGCAGGCAACCGGGGTGAAGAATCACCCCGGTTGTCAGGCGGCTCGGGCTACGCCGACTTGGGCTCGGTGTGCTGCGGCTGCACCGGCGCCGGAGGGGTGACCGGTGCGGTGGTGGTGTCCGCCACGGGCAGCTCGGCGGGCGCGCTCTGCTGCGCGGTGGGCGCCGGCGTGCTGTTGTCGTTCTGCATCTCCTTGACCTCGCTCTTGAAGATGCGGAGCGAACGGCCGAGTCCGCGAGCCGCGTCGGGCAGCTTCTTGGAACCGAACAGGATGATGACGACCAGCGCGACAATGGCCCAGTGCCAGGGGCTCATGGCTCCCATGATGAAACCTCCAAAAGATCAGGTGACCCCGATGCTACCGGACATACTCGGCACCGGTCCGGTCGAAACCGGCTAGTTGCGCTGCCGTTTACCTGTCGGTTTCCCGGGTGCCCGCTGTGAGCGCAGATCGGCGAGCAGGGCGTCCCCGGACCAGTGCCGGTTCCCGCCCGCCTCGGCCTCGCGGATCAGTTCGACCAGCCTCGCGTTCACCGGTGCGGCCGTGCCCGACGACGCGGCCAGGCGCACGATCTCCCCGCTGATCCAGTCCACTTCGGTGCGCCGGCCCGCTTCGAGGTCGTCCCACATCGAGGACCGCGCGTGCGGGTCGATGGCCAGCATCCGGCTGCCCGCCACCCGGAACACCCCGTCCGGGACGGTCAGCAACCGGGGAATCCACTGCGGCGGCAGCGGTGTGAGTTTGGCGACAGCGATGCCGCGGGCGGTCAGGAGAGTCAGTGCTTCCCGCTGCGCCAGCGCGACCGCGCGCCGGAACGACCGCTGCGACAACTCCTCGCGGAGCGGCAGGCTGGACAGGGCGTTGACCGCGTTGTTCAGGTTGAACAGCAGCTTCGCCCACTGCACCGAGCGGAAGTCGTCACGTGTGTGGAGCGGCAGCCCGGCGTCGTCGAAGACCGGTGCGAATGCGCGCACCGCCGGATGCTGCTCGATCTCGAGGTCGCCCTCGGAGCCCTGGTGGAAATGCCCGTCGCCGCGGTGCACCACATTGAACGGCACCATCGCCGCGAGAACGACCTGCTCCGGCAGGGCCGCGCGGAGGGTGTCCGCATTGCTCAGCCCGTTCTGCGCACTGACTACGACCGTGTCGGAACCGATCGCCGACGCCAGCGCGGCACCCGCCTCCGGTGTCCCCGCCGACTTCACCGACACGACGACGAGATCGGCGGTGGCCGCCGACTCCGGGCCGGTGGCGAAGGCGATGCCGGGGGCACCGACCCGGACGTCCGCTCCGTGCAAGTCCGTCAGCCGTAACCCGTGTTCGCGGATCTCCGCCCCGACGCGCTCCCGCCCGATCAGGGTCACCTCGGCACCGGCCGCGGCGAGCCGGCCCCCGACATAGCAGCCGATGCTGCCCGCGCCGAAGACGCTGATCCGCAGCGGACGCCCGTCGCCGCTCATGCCTCGACGGCGTCGTAGGCGGACAGCGCCTCCACGGCGCGGCGGCGCACCTCGTCGACCAGTTCGGCCGGTTCGAGCACTCTGATTCCGGAGCCGAACCCGAGCACGAGCCGGGCCATCCACTCGAGCGCCCCGTAACTCATGCTCGCCTCGACCGAGCCGTCGGCGTCGACCGTCCGGACATCCATCGGGTAGTAGTCGAGCACCCACACGCAGTCGGCGCCGATGTGCAACCGGGCCTGGGGAAGGGACGCGTCGCCGCTGAACAATTCCAGGTTGGAATCCCGGACGAGAGCCTGCGCCGGCGGTGTGGATGCCTCGTCCAGCTCGGTGGCGGCGTCGATCCGGTCGAGCCGGAACAGCCGGACCCCCTCGGCCTGCCGGCACCACGCCTGCAGATAACTCTGATTGTCGACCAGCACGACCCGCACCGGATCCACGGTGCGCTCGGTGACGCGGTCCCGGGACGCCGAGTAGTACGTCAGGTGGAGTGCGTGCCGATGATGGAGCGCGGACCGCACCGTGGCGGCGATGGGATCTTCCGCCACGTCCTCCACCGCCTCCCGCTCCGACGCCGGCGTCACCGCCGCGCGGGCCGCCGCGGTGCCCGCGGCGTCCTCGATCTTCGCGATCGCGCTGTGCGCCGCGGACGGATCGACCATGCCCGGCATCTCCACCAGCGAACGCAGGGCAATCAGCAGGGCCGTCGCTTCCGTGGACGTCAACCGCAGCGGTCGGTCGATGCCCGCCGAGAACGTCACCTCGATGCTCTCCTCGGAGAACGAGAGGTCGATGAGGTCGCCGGGACCGTAGCCGGGCAGGCCGCACACCCACAACTGGTTGAGGTCGGACATCAGCTGCGTGGTGGTGACGCCCAGTTCGGCGGCGGCCTCGGCCGCGCTCATCCCGGGATTCGCGATGAAGTACGGCACCAGGTTGAGGAGCCGGGACAGTCTCGACGACAGCCTGTTACTCACGACGTCCCCCTTCCCCTGCGGCGTCCTTCAGCTTGGTCAGCACATCGTGGCGTAGTTCGGGCGGATCGAGAACCAGGGCGTCCGCCCCGTGGCCCGCGACCAGCCGGGCGATCCAGTCCCGGGAGCGGACCGGGATCCCGAGCAGGGTGCCGGCGCGCTCGTTCACCCGCTTCGCCTCCGCCGTGGTCGCCAGTCGGCGCAGTTCCTGGGCCCGGCCCTCGGCCACCCATACGGTGGCGGTCCCGGTGACCTCCCCCGAACCGGTGACCCGGTCGACGATCTCCCGGAGGTCCACGCCCGCCGGTTTGTGGACGACCCCGGACGGTCCGAACTCCGTCACGTCGTCGCCGATCCGCGACAGCCGGAACGTCCGGACGGCCCCCCGGTCGACGTCGTGACCGACGAGGTACCACCGGCCGTGCGCTGTGACGACGCCCCAGGGTTCGACGGTGCGCTCGGTGTACGGCTCGTTGAGGGCGCCGCGGTGCGGGAAATGCACGGCGCGGCCGGCGTCGACCGCCGCCAGCAGCTTGCCGAGCGCCGGTTCGGAGCCGCGGGTGCGGGCGGGCACCGCCGTGATCGGGGTGGCCGCCGAATCCGGATCCACCTGCACACCCGCCGCGCGCAGCTTGAGCAGCGCCCCCTGGGCCGCGGACGTCAACTCCGGCGACTCCCACAGCTGGACCGCCACCGCGACCGCCGCGGACTCCTCCTGGCTGAGGTCGATGTCGGGGAGCTCGTACGCATTGCGGTTGATGCGGTAGCCCTCGACCGTCGAGAAGCGCGACGCCTGTCCGGTCTCGAGCGGAACACCGAGATCCCGGAGCTCGTTCTTGTCGCGTTCGAACATGCGGCTGAACGCCTCGTCGCTGGCGGAGTCGGCGTACCCGGCAACGCTCTCGCGAATCTTCTCGGCGGTGAGGAACTGCCTGGTGGACAACAAACAGATCACCAGGTTCATCAACCGCTCGATCTTGGAAGTCGGCACGCCCGGAAGCCTAGTGGGTGAGCCCGTTACGGACCCCCACAGCGCCGCTACATCGAGGCAATCAGGCGCTCCACCCGCTCGTCGACCGACCGGAACGGGTCCTTGCACAGCACCGTCCGCTGGGCCTGGTCGTTGAGCTTGAGGTGCACCCAGTCGACCGTGAAGTCGCGTCCGGCCTCCTGCGCCGCGGTGATGAACTCGCCGCGCAGCTTCGCCCGGGTGGTCTGCGGCGGAGTGTCCACCGCCGCCTCGATCGTCTCGTCCTCGGTGATCCGCTTCACCAGCCCCTTACGCTGCAGCACGTCGAACACGCCGCGACCGCGTTTGATGTCGTGGTACGCCAGATCCAGCTGCGCGATCTTCGGGTCGGCCAGCTCGAAGCCGTGCCGGTCCTGGTAGCGCTGGAACAGCTTGCGCTTGATCACCCAGTCGATCTCCGTGTCGACCTTCGCGAAGTCCTGCGTCTCGACGGCGTCGAGCATGCGACCCCAGAGGTCGACCACCTGAGTGACCTGCGGATCGGGATCCCGGTTCTGCAGGTGTTCCACCGCGCGCGCGTGGTACTCCCGCTGAATGTCGAGGGCGCTGGCCTGCCTGCCGCCGGCGAGCCGCACCGGGCGGCGTCCGGTGACGTCGTGACTGACCTCGCGGATGGCGCGGATCGGGTTGTCGAGCGCGAAGTCGCGGAACGACACCCCGGCCTCGATCATCTCGAGCACGAGCGCCGCCGTGCCCACCTTCAGCATGGTGGTGGACTCGGACATGTTCGAGTCGCCGACGATCACGTGCAGGCGGCGGTACTTCTCCGCGTCGGCGTGCGGCTCGTCACGGGTGTTGATGATGGGCCGCGACCGCGTGGTCGCCGAGGACACGCCCTCCCAGATGTGCTCGGCGCGCTGCGACAGGCAGAACGTGGCCGCCTTCGGCGTCTGCAGGACCTTGCCTGCGCCGCAGATCAGCTGCCGCGTCACCAGGAACGGGAGCAGCACGTCCGAGATCCGGGAGAATTCGCCGGCCCGGGCCACGAGGAAGTTCTCGTGACAGCCGTACGAATTGCCTGCCGAGTCCGTGTTGTTCTTGAACAGGTAGATGTCGCCGCCGATGCCTTCCTCGGCGAGCCGCTGTTCGGCGTCGATCAACAGCTCCTCGAGAACGCGCTCCCCCGCCCGGTCGTGGTTGACCAACTGGATGAGGTTGTCGCACTCGGCTGTGGCGTATTCGGGGTGCGAGCCGACGTCCAGATACAGGCGGGCACCGTTCCGGAGAAACACGTTGGAGCTCCGGCCCCACGACACCACCCGCCGGAACAGGTAGCGCGCAACCTCGTCCGGGCTCAGTCGCCTGTGACCATGGAAGGTGCAGGTCACACCGAACTCTGTCTCAATTCCCATGATTCGTCGCTGCACACCTCGACAGTACAACGCCGATCACCCGGCGGAGCGGTAAAACCGTCCGGCGACACCTCGCGCATACGCTGAGATGGTGAACCGACACTTACGCCGAATCCACCGGGCCGACGAGATCGTCTTCGACCGCAGCGCCGATCTGAGTCCCTCCGGGCTCGACCGGGCCATGCGCTTCCTCAGCCGCGCGGCCGACAAGGGGCTCCTGTGGTGGTTCGTGGCGGCGGTACTGGGACTGGTCGGCGGGCACGCCCGCCGCGGTGCTGTGCGCGGACTGCTGTCCCTCATGATGGCGAGCGGTCTGGCCAACGGCATCCTCAAACCGCTGTTCCCCCGGCGGCGCCCGCCCGCCCGCGTCTGGACGAACGTGCTGCGCGGGGTGCCGATCCCCCGGTCCTCGTCGTTCCCGTCGGGTCATGCGGCGTCGGCGGCGGCGTTCACCACGGGCGTGGCCCTGGAATCGCCTGCGGCCGGTGCCGTCGTGGCCCCGCTCGCCGCCGCGGTCGCGTACTCCCGCGTGCACAACGGCGTCCACTGGCCGACCGACGTTGCCGCCGGGCTGATACTGGGCGGGGCCGTCGCGTCGGGCACCCGCCGCTGGTGGGCGGTGCGCACGGAGGAACCGGCGGAGTTGGGCCCCACCGTCGACGCACCGGCACTTCGGGGCGGTGAGGGCCTGCTCGTGGTGGTCAACCCGGAGTCCGGGCCGGACAGTGTCGATCCCAGTGAGGAGATCACGACCGCACTCCCCAAGGCCGACGTGCGCGCCCTCGACACCGACCGCGATTTCGCAGAACAACTCGACGCCTGGGTGGCCGACACGGATCCGCGCGCCCTCGGGGTGTGCGGTGGAGACGGGACCGTGGTCGCCGTCGCATCCGCGGCAACGCGTCACGCGCTGCCGCTGGCGGTGTTCCCGGGCGGCACGCTCAATCACTTCGCGCGGGATGCCGGCGCCGCCGACATCTCGGACACGGTGAACGCCGTCGAGACCGGGCATGCGGTTCTCGTCGATCAGGCCGTCGTCCACACCGATGTCGCGGAGCCGGCGCCGTTCCTCAACACCGCCAGTCTCGGCGGCTATCCCGACGCGGTGCGACTGCGGGAGAAGTGGCAGCCGCGGTACGGGAAGTGGCCCGCGGCATGTGTGGCGATGATTCGGATTCTCTCCGCGGCAACACCGCTCGCCGTCACCATCGACGGCAGGCCCGTGAAGGTGTGGATGTTGTTCGTGGGGAACGGTCGGTATTCCCCCGGCGATCAGGTTCCGATGTCGCGTCCCGCCATCACCGGCGGACTGCTCGACGTCCGGTACGTGCGGGCCGACCGGCGAGCGTCCCGGCCGCGGCTGCTGTTCGCCGCCGCCACCGGGACGCTCGGAAGCAGCCGGGTGTACGTGCGATCCCTGGCGCCCCGGCTCACCGTCCGCGTGGACGGCTCGCCGGTCGCGCTGGCCACCGACGGTGAAGTGGTGGCCGACGCCCTGCGGTTCGACTTCCGGACGGTGCCCGGAGGGATCGCGGTGTACCGGCCTCAGTCCTGAGGGTCGGCGGGCTTCGTCTCGGTGTCCGGCTTCGACTCCGGAGCGGGCTCCGAGGCGGGCGCAGGTTCTGCGGGGATCAGCTGTTCGAGCGCCGGTCCGGTGATCCGCCGGAACGCGCGGCGAGGACGGGACTGGTCGAGCACGGCCACCTCGAGGCTGGCCACGTCGACGTTCCGCTTCTCGCCTTCCCCGGCACCGCCCTGACGCAGGGCGTTGACCGCGATACCGACCGCCGCCTCGAGATCGAGGTCGGCACGGTACGACTCGCGCATGGCGGTCGCGATCGGCTCGGTCGTGCCACCCATCACGACGAAATGCTGTTCGTCGACGATGGATCCGTCGTAGGTGATGCGGTACAGCTGGGGAGCCTTCGGGCTGCCCACGCGCCCGACCTCCGCGACGCAGATTTCCACCTCGTACGGCTTGGGCTGTTCGGTGAAGATCGTGCCCAGGGTCTGTGCGTACGCGTTGGCCAGCGATCGGCCCGTCACGTCACGGCGATCGTAGGAGTAGCCGCGCATGTCGGCGTGGACGATCCCGGCGCGCCGCAGGTTCTCGAACTCGTTGTACTTGCCGACGGCCGCGAACCCGAGACGGTCGTACAGTTCGCTGACCTTGTGCAGCGCGGTGGAGGGATTCTCGGCAACGAACAGCACGCCGTCGCGGAACGTGAGCACCACGACGCTGCGTCCGCGGGCAATTCCCTTGCGCGCCAGTTCCGAGCGGTCCCGCATGATCTGCTCGGCGGACGCGTAATACGGCATGGTCATCGCGCAGACCCCCCTTCTTCGGTGCGCTCGGCGACGATGCGCCGAGCCAACTCGGACGTCGTCTCCTCGGACACGTGCACGGCACCGGCCTGGGTGATCGTGACCGCGGTCGGGTAGATGCCGCGGGTCAGGTCGGGCCCACCTGTGGCCGAGTCGTCGTCGGCCGCGTCGTACAGCGATTCGATGGCCGCCCGCAGGGCGGTCTCCTCGTCGCTGTCCGGCGAGTAGATCTTCTTCAGTGCCGACTTCGCGAACAACGATCCCGAACCGACCGCGTGGTATCCGGCGCGTTCCTCGTACCGGCCGCCGACGACGTCGTACGAGACGATCCGGCCCGCGTGCGCCTCGTCGTCCGCGTCGAGGTCGTAGCCGACGAGCAGCGGGACGACCGCGAGACCCTGCATCGCCGCCCCGAGGTTGCCCCGCACCATCGACGCCAGGCGGTTCGCCTTGCCGTCGAAGGTCAGCTGAACGCCCTCGATCTTCTCGTAGTGCTCGAGTTCGACGGCGAACAGGCGGACCAATTCGATGGCGATACCCGCGGTGCCGGCTATGCCGGCCGCCGAATATTCGTCGGTGACGTACACCTTCTCGACGTCCCGGCTGGCGATCAGGTTGCCCTGGGTCGCGCGCCGGTCGCCGGCGAGCAGGACGCCACCCTTGTAGGTGAGCGCCACGATCGTCGTTCCGTGCGGTGCGAGATCACCGCTCTCCATCCCGTCACCACCCCGTGTCGAGTGCGAACGATGGCCGATCCGATTCTCCGGCAGCAATTCTGGTGCGTGACCACGCAGATACTCGGTGAACGAGCTCAGATTCGAACCGAAACTGAGCCTCGTTTCACCGTCGCCTGTCCGCAATGCCGGTCGATCCGCCGTCACTGGCCGCCCTTCTGGACATAGGCCCGGACGAAGTCCTCGGCGTTCTCCTCGAGTACGTCGTCGATCTCGTCGAGCAGGTCGTCGGTGTCCTCGGCCAGCTTTTCGCGACGTTCCTGACCCGCGGCACCGTCAGCGCCCGGGGTGTCGTCCTCGTCGCCGCCACCAGTTCGTTTGGTCTGCTCTTGTGCCATCGCAGCCGACCTCCTTGTGTGAAGGGAGCTCTTCTTCCGAGCGTCCTGTCCTGCCAAGCAGTCTGACTACATCATCCGCTCGGACCTTCACCCTACCGAGCGTCGCCGCCGCACGTGTGCCGACGCGACGGCGAGTTCCGGCGCAGATCCGTCCGCGACCGGTCGACGGGTCAGTTCGTGAGCTCGTCGACGAGTTCTTTCGCGGTCTCCACCGACTCCAGCAACTCCCCCACGTGCGCCTTGCTGCCCCGCAACGGCTCGAGGGTGGGGATACGGACCAGGGAGTCGCCACCGAGATCGAAGATCACCGAATCCCAGCTCGCGGCCGCGATGTCGGCGCCGAACTTGCGCAGGCACTCACCCCGGAAGTAGGCGCGGGTGTCGGTGGGCGGGGTGTCGACGGCGTCGAGCACCGCCTGCTCCGACACCAGCCGTTCCATCGACCCGCGGGCGACCAGCCGGTTGTACAGACCCTTGTCCAGGCGGACGTCCGAGTACTGCAGATCGACCAGATGCAGTCGGGGCGCGGACCAGTTGAGGCCCTCGCGGTTCCGGAAACCCTCGAGCAGCCGCAGCTTTGCCGGCCAGTCCAGCAGGTGGGCGCACTCCATCGGGTCCCGTTCGAGAAGGTCGAGCACCATCGCCCACTTCTCGAGCAGATCGGCCACCCGGGGGTCGTCGTTGCCCTCGGCGGACATGAACTTGTCGACTCGGTCCAGGTAGATCCGCTGCAACGCAAGCCCGGTCAGTTCCCGGCCGTCGGCCAGCGCGACGGTGGCGCGCAGCGTCGGGTCGTGGCTGATGTGGTGCACGGCGGTCACCGGGCGGGCCAGCTGCAGGTCGGTGAGGTCGACACCGGCCTCGATGAGATCGAGGACCAGGGCCGTCGTCCCGACCTTCAGGTACGTCGACATCTCGGCGAGGTTCGCGTCGCCGATGATGACGTGCAGACGCCGGTACTTGTCCGCGTCCGCGTGGGGTTCGTCGCGGGTGTTGATGATGCCGCGCTTGAGTGTCGTCTCGAGCCCGACCTCCACCTCGATGTAGTCGGCCCGCTGGGACAGCTGGAAGCCGGCCTCGTCACCGGACTGGCCGATGCCCACCCGGCCCGACCCGCAGATCACCTGACGGGACGCGAAGAACGGGGTCAGCCCGTTGATCACCGCGGAGAACGGCGTGGCCCGTGACATCAGGTAGTTCTCGTGGGTGCCGTACGACGCGCCCTTGCCGTCCACGTTGTTCTTGTACAGCTGCAGTCGCGGGGCGCCGGGGACGCTCGATGCGTGCCGGGCGGCCGCCTCCATCACCCGTTCGCCTGCCTTGTCCCAGATCACGGCGTCCAGGGGGTCGGTGACCTCCGGGGCCGAGTACTCGGGGTGCGCGTGATCGACGTAGAGGCGGGCGCCGTTGGTGAGGATCATGTTGGCCGCGCCGACCTCGTCGGCGTCGATCACCGGCGCCGGGCCGCTCAGCCGGCCCAGGTCGAATCCGCGGGCATCGCGCAGCGGCGATTCCACCTCGTAATCCCATCGGGTGCGCTTGGCGCGCGGCACTCCCGCTGCCGCCGCGTAGGCCAGCACCGCCTGGGTGGACGTCAAGATCGGATTGGCCGAAGGCTCGCTGGGTGAGGAGATTCCGTACTCGACTTCGACACCGATGATCCGCTGCATGCTGCCGAGCCTATGCGATCACCCACATCACCCGGCGGCACACTCCTGCCGCGCGAGCCGTCCGCGCCCGGCGACTAGTCCGGCGAGCACTCCAGGTACTGGTCCGCCGAGATCGCCCGGAGTACCGTGCGGACCCCGGCGGGAGCCCAGGAGTGGGTGCTGTCGGTGACGACGCTCGGGTCGGTCAGGTGTACCGTCCGGCGCCGCGTCACGATGGTGCATCCGCCCGCCGCCACCACGTTTCGCACCCAGTCGCTCTGCGCACCGTACGTCAGGGCGAACCGGTAGCGGCCGTCCACGACGAACACGTTGACGGGTGTGCGATAGGGCTTGCCCGACCTGCGGCCCCGGTGCTCGACCATGGCGAACCCGGGCAGGATCGTCGCGACGTGACGGCTCACCTGATTGGTGACGACCCGGTTGAATCGGGCGACCGAACGCGGCAACGCCATGACCTCTCACCCCTTCGGCACCGGAACGAGCAACCGACCTCGACAGTACCGACGTCCGCCGGGGTGCTGGCAGGATCGACACATGGATTCCGCACCGAACACCCCACCCGGCACGGACGAAGTGGTGGCGGTGTTCGACAGTGCGGGACGACCGGTGGGGTCCGCTGCGCGTTCCCGCGTCTACGCCGAGGGGCTGTGGCACGCGAGTGCCGGCGTCCTCGTCCGGTCCGGCGACGGGAAGCGCCTCTACGTCCACCGACGCTCGGACACGAAGACGGTGTTCGCCGGACATCACGACTGCCTGGCGGGCGGGGTGGTCGATCCCGGGGAGACCCCGGAGGAGGCCGCGAGCCGGGAGCTGGCGGAGGAACTGGGCATCACCGGAGTGGGCCTCACCCCCATCGCGAGGGTGGCGTGGGACGGGCACTGGCGGGGTTTGCGGCTGCGCTGCCACCTATACGCCTACGAGACGCACTGGGACGGGCCGATCGTCCACCAGGCCAGCGAGATCGCGTCGGGCTGGTGGTGGACGCCCCACGAACTGGTGACGCATCTGCACGACCCGCAGTGGCCGTTCGTTCCGGACACCCGGGCGCTCCTCGAGGACTACCTCGTCACACGGGACCGCTGACGCAGACGCCTGCGCGGCGGGAACCGTGTTCGGGTTCCCGCCGCGCAGGTGATGCCGGACGGCCTACAGGTACTGGCCCGTGTTGGATTCGGTGTCGATGGCGCGGCTCGCGCTCGCGTTCTTACCGGTGACCAGCGTGCGGATGTAGACGATCCGCTCACCCTTCTTGCCCGAGATCCGGGCCCAGTCGTCGGGGTTGGTGGTGTTCGGCAGGTCCTCGTTCTCCGAGAACTCGTCGACGATGGAGTCGAACAGGTGCTGGACCCGCAGACCCGGGGCACCGGTGTCGAGCACCGACTTGATCGCGTACTTCTTGGCGCGGTCGACGATGTTCTGGATCATCGCACCGGAGTTGAAGTCCTTGAAGTACAGGACCTCCTTGTCGCCGTTGGCGTACGTGACCTCGAGGAAGCGGTTCTCCTCGCTCTCGGCGTACATGCGGTCGACGACCCGTTCGATCATCACCCGGATGCAGGCCGTGCGGTCGCCGCCGAACTCCGCGATGTCGTCGCTGTGCACCGGCAGCGTCTCGACGAGGTACTTCGAGAAGATGTCCTGTGCCGACTCCGCGTCGGGGCGTTCGATCTTGATCTTCACGTCGAGGCGGCCGGGACGCAGGATCGCGGGGTCGATCATGTCCTCGCGGTTGGATGCGCCGATCACGATGACGTTCTCGAGTCCTTCGACACCGTCGATCTCACTGAGCAGCTGCGGCACGACGGTGGTCTCGACGTCGGAGGAGACACCCGATCCGCGGGTGCGGAAGATCGAATCCATCTCGTCGAAGAACACGATCACCGGGGTGCCCTCGGACGCCTTCTCCCGGGCCCGCTGGAAGATCAGCCGGATGTGCCGCTCGGTCTCGCCGACGAACTTGTTCAGCAGCTCGGGGCCCTTGATGTTGAGGAAGTAGGACTTGGCTTCCTTGCTGTCCTGCCCCCGCGCCTCCGCGATCTTCTTCGCGAGCGAGTTGGCGACCGCCTTGGCGATGAGCGTCTTACCGCACCCGGGCGGACCGTAGAGGAGCACACCCTTCGGTGGCCGCAGCTCGTATTCGTGGAACAGGTCTTTGTGGAGGAACGGCAACTCGACGGCGTCGCGGATCTGCTCGATCTGCCGTCCGAGGCCGCCGATGTCGTCGTAGTGCACGTCGGGAACCTCTTCGAGGACCAGATCTTCGACCTCGGCCTTGGGGATCCGCTCGAACGCGTACCCGGCCTTGGTGTCGACGAGGAGGGAGTCGCCCGGCCGTAGTTTGCGGGTGGGCGATTCCGCGTCGTACGCGATCGACTCCCTCTCGCTGTCCTCGTACACGGTGGCGAGGGGTTCGGCCAGCCACACGATCCGCTCCTCGTCGGCATGGCCGACCACGAGGGCGCGCTGACCGTCGTCGAGGACCTCGCGCAACGTGCTGATCTCACCCACACGCTCGAAGTTGCCCGCTTCCACGATCGTGAGGGCCTCGTTGAGGCGCACGGTCTGGCCGAGCTTGAGGGTCTCGGCGTCGACGTTCGGGGAGCAGGTCAACCGCATCTTGCGCCCGGAGGTGAACACGTCCACGGTCTGATCGTCGTGCACTCCGAGCAGCACGCCGTACCCGCTCGGCGGCTGGCCGAGGCGATCGACCTCTTCTCGAAGGGCGATGAGCTGCTGACGGGCCTCCTTGAGGGTGTCCATCAGCTTGGTGTTCCGGATGGACAGCGAATCCACTCGCGATTCCATCTCACGAAGCTGTTCCGGCGACTCCGCGAGCTGCCTGCGCAGTGCCGACGCCTCTGCGCGCAACGCCTCGAGCTCTCGTGCGGCCGCAACCGAATCGGGGTTCTCTGTCGAGCTCATGTGCGTCTCCTCCCAATGAGATCTATCAACGCTACCGGCACTGCCCGAATTCTGCGCCGTGACACGGATTCTGCCGATTGCGAATCGGCATACGTGACGCCCTGGGCCACCGAACCTCTCATGTTAGCCTTACCTACCTGTCGAGCAGTTTCTCTCTCTTCTGTGTAACGAAAGGGTTCGTCGTGATAATCCGCAAGCCCCTGAACGGAACATCCTTCATCGGTAGGTCCGTGGTTGCCGTCGGCGCGGTGGTCTTCGCGCTCGGGATGTCGGCCTGCTCGTCCGACGACGCTTCCGACACCGCGGCAGCGACGTCCGCGGCCACGTCGTCCGCGGCAGGCGAGGCGGTTGCCGCGCCCACGTCGGACGAACTGCTCGGTACGCTCCAGGTCCTCGTGGACCCCGCCCGACCGGTCGACGAGAAGACCGTCGTGGTCGTCGACGGCGACGAACGCCGCCCGAACCTCGAGGCCATGACGGCGGCGATGGCCAACTACCCGGTGTCCTTCACCGTCACGGATGTGCAGGTAGAGGGCGATACCGCGACGGCGAACGTCGCGATCGTCAGCCCGCACGGCACGGCCGCTCCGACCGCGTGGACGTGGGAGAACGTCGACGGCACCTGGAAGGTGTCGGACGAGAGCACGTGCACCCTGCTGGGCATGGCACGCGCCGGCTGCAGCTAGCTTTCCCTCCTTCGGCGGCGCCCTCTCCGGTCGCCGCCGAAGGCGTGTCTCAGCCCTTGCCCGACCGGCGCTGCGGCTTGGGGGTGACGGTTCCTTCAGCGAGACGCCGGGCGCTCACCAGGAACGCGGTGTGGCCCTGCATCCGGTGTTCCGGGCGCACGGCCAGCCCGACGACGTGCCACCCGCGAACGATCGATTCCCAGGACCGCGGTTCGGTCCAGCACTCCTGCTCGCGCATCGCCTCGACCACCTTCGAGAGCTGCGTCACAGTGGCGACGTAGACGATGAGCACACCGCCGGGAACCAGCGCCTTGGACACCGCGGGCAGCGCGTCCCAGGGGGCCAGCATGTCGAGGACCACCCGGTCGACCTGACCGCCCGCCGCGTCGGCGTCGAACTCGGCAACGTCGGCGATGGTCAGATCCCAGTTCTCGGGGCGTTCCCCGAAGAAAGTCTCGACGTTCCGGACCGCGTGTTCGGCGTGGTCGTCGCGCACCTCGTACGAGATGACCCGGCCTTCCGGACCGACCGCCCGCAGCAGTGAGCACGTCAGGGCACCCGAGCCGGCACCGGCCTCGAGCACGCGGGCGCCGGGGAAGACGTCGCCCTCGTGCACGATCTGCGCGGCGTCCTTCGGGTAGATGACCTGCGCCCCGCGGGGCATCGACAGGATGTAGTCGACGAGCAGCGGACGCAGCGCGAGATATGGGGTGCCGTTGGTCGACTTGACCACGCTGCCCTCGTCGGTGCCGATCAGGTCGTCGTGCAGGATGCCGCCGCGGTGGGTGTGGAACTCCTTGCCGGCCTCCAGGTTGACCGTGTAGTGCCGGCCCTTGGCGTCCGTCAACTGGACTCGATCGCCCACCCGAAACGGTCCGCTCGGTCGCGTTTCGCGTCCCACCATCGTCACCGACTCCTCAGCCTGTTCGTCCGGCGCCGTCCGACGCCCACACCGCGCCCCGACTCGACTGTCGGACCGGGGGCCTACCCTGCCAGGTGTGAGCATCTCAGAGTCGCCAGCCCCCGTCACAAAGGGTTCCCCGTCACAGCCCGGCGACACTTCGGCCACCCGCAGGCGCCCCGCCCTGTCACCGTCCCGCGCCGGCGACTTCAAGCAGTGCCCGCTCCTCTACCGTTTCCGCGCGGTCGACCGGCTTCCCGAGGCGCCGTCGCGCGCACAGGTGAAGGGCACGGTCGTGCACGCCGCACTGGAGACCCTGTTCGGGCTGCCCGCGGCCGAACGCGTTCCGCAGAAGGCGGTCGATCTGATCCTCCCGTCCTGGGAGCGCATCCTCGCCGAGGCCCCCGACCTGATCGATCTGGTCCCCGACGAGGAGCGAGACGCGTTCCTCGACGAGGCGCGTTCCCTCGTCACCACCTATTACGAATTGGAGGATCCCACCCGGTTCGAGGCCGAATCGTGCGAACAGCGCGTCGAGACCGAACTCGCCGACGGGGTGCTGCTCCGCGGATTCGTCGACCGCATCGATGTCGCCCCCACCGGTGAGGTGCGGGTGGTCGACTACAAGACCGGCCGTGCGCCCCGCGAGATGTCCGAGTCCAAGGCGCTGTTCCAGATGAAGTTCTACGCGCTGGTCCTGCTCCGCACCCGCGGCATCGTCCCCGCGCAGTTACGACTGCTGTACCTCGCGTCCGGCACGGTCCTCACCTACGCACCCGACGAGGACGAACTGCTGCGGTTCGAGCGCACGCTGTCGGCGATCTGGAAGGCCATTCTGGCGGCCGGGGTCACCGGCGATTTCCGACCCAAGCCGAGCCGGCTCTGCGACTGGTGTGATCATAAGTCCATGTGCCCCTCGTTCGGTGGAACGCCGCCTCCCTACCCGGGATGGCCGGAGGGGCCCGCCGAAGACGCACCGGGTTTCGAGGAGATTGTCGAATGAGTTCCGAGTCCTATTACGTACCACTCGGTTCGGAAGCACTGAGTGCGCCGGAAGTGGACTCGGACCAGAAGATCACCGTCGAGCGGTTCGACAGCACGGATCTGACGATCAGCGTGTGGGCCGAGACGATGCAGCACGGTGCTCCCCCGTCCGCGCTGCTCGTGCGAGCACTCGAGCGCTGCGCCCCACGCGACGATGTGCGTCTCACGCGGGTCGTGGTCGAGATCCTCGGTCCCATCCCGATCGCCGAGCTCGAGGTCCGGTCCTGGGTGCAGCGACCGGGACGCCGGGTGGAGCTGGTGGTCGCCGAATTGTGGACCGTCGGCGACCGGCCCCGTGCCGTGGCGCGGGGCTCGGCCTGGCGGATGGAGACCGTCGACACCAGCGACGCCGTCCACGTCGTCGACCCGCCACTCGAACCGCGGTCCACCGGGCGGGACGGCAAGTTCAGCGAGGCCTGGAATTCGGGCTACCTGACGACCCTCGACTGGCGGTGGATCGCCGAGATGGGATGCGAGGGCCCGGGCAAGCTGTGGGCGAAGCCGAGGCCCACACTGGTTCTCGGCGAGACCATGACGCCGCTCGAGCGGCTGTTCGCCATCGCGGACATCGCCAACGGCGTGGGATCGAAACTCGACCCGGCAGACTGGACGTTCCTCAACACCGACCTCACCGTGCACATCTTCCGGGTCCCCGAGGGCGACTGGGTGGGGGTCAGCTCCGAGACCTCCATCGGACCCGACGGAGTGGGCATGTGCGCGGGCGTGCTCTACGACGAGACCGGCGCCGTCGGCCGGATCGCCCAGACCGTACAGGTCCGCGCCCGCCCCTGAGCGGAGCGAGCGCGGATCGTGTTGCGGGCGGGGCGAACGCGGATCGTGTTGCGGTGGAGCAAGATCAGAGTGCGCGGCAGGACCGGATGTTGGACGCGAGGATGGCCTTGGCGCCGAGGTCCGCGAGTTCGTCCATGACTCCGTTGTGGCCCTTGATCGGGACCATCGCCCGGACCGCCACCCAGTTCTCGTCGGCGAGCGGCGACAGCGTCGGCGACTCGAGGCCCGGGGTGATCTTCAACGCGTCGTCGAGGATCGTCTTGGGGCAGTCGTAGTCGAGCATCAGGTTCTGCTGCGCGAACACGATGCCGCGCACCCGCTCGACCAGCTGGTTGCGTGCGGAATCGTCGTCGGGCGAGCCGGCGCGCTCGATGAGCACACCCTCGGAGTCGCACAGGGTGTCGCCGAACGCGACCAGGTTGTGCTGGCGCAGCGTGCGGCCGGAGCCGACGACGTCGGCGATGGCGTCGGCGACGCCGAGCTGGATCGAGATCTCCACGGCGCCGTCGAGGCGGATGACCGAGGCCTCGATGCCGCGTGCGGACAGGTCGTCACGCACCAGGTTGGGGTAGGACGTGGCGATCCGGAGCCCGGCGAGGTCCTCGACCGTCCAGTCCTTGCCCGCGGGGGCGGCGTATCGGAACGTGGAGCGGCCGAAGCCGAGCGACAGCCGTTCGGCGACCGGGGCACCCGAGTCGCGGGCGAGGTCGCGGCCGGTGATGCCGAGATCGAGTTCACCGGAACCGACGTAGATCGCGATGTCCTTGGGGCGCAGGAAGAAGAACTCGACCTGGTTGGACGGGTCGAGGACGGTCAGGTCGCGGGAGTCGGTGCGACGACGGTAGCCGGCCTCGCTGAGGATTTCGGCGGCGGACTCGGACAGCGAGCCCTTGTTGGGGACTGCGACGCGCAGCATGGCGGAGGGTTCCTTTCGGGAGCGGGTGGAGGAGTCTCGATCACCGATCACAGATGTCGGTAGACGTCCTCGAGCTTCAGGCCCTTACCCACCATCAGCACCTGCGTCCAGTACAGCAGCTGAGAGATCTCCTCGGCGAGCGCCTCGTCGCTCTCGTGCTCGGCGGCGATCCACACCTCACCCGCCTCTTCGAGAATCTTCTTTCCCTGCGAATGGACGCCGGCGTCCAAGGCGGCAACGGTGCCGGACCCCTCGGGGCGGGTAGCGGCACGCTCGGTCAGCTCGGCGAACAGGGATTCGAAGGTCTTCACGAGGACCCATTGTTTCACGCCGCCGCGGACCTCTCCGAACCGGTCACCACCCGAGTGTGCGGCGACTCTCGAACCGGCGGACCTCACCCGAACGGGGATCGGTGAACTCGATGGCCCGCGCCAGCAACCGCAACGGGGTCGAGAAGTCGCCAGGCTCGGAACGCCGGAAGTCCGGGTAGTAGTTGTCGCCCTCGATCGGCAACCCCAGCGACGACATATGCAACCGCAGTTGGTGTGTCCGGCCGGTCTTCGGCAGCAGGCGGTACCGCGCGCGGCCGTCGCGGGTATCGAGCAGGTCGACGACGGTCTCACTGTTCGGTTCGCCCGGTTCCTCCGTCGCCGTCATGATCCCGTGTTCCTTGACGATGCGACTGCGGATGGTGCGCGGAAACGCGAGCGCGGGGTCGTGCCCGGCGACGGCCTCGTATTCCTTGGTGACCTGCTGGGAGACGAACAGTTCCTGATACGGCCTGCGGTCTTCCCGCCTGATCAGGAACACCAGAACGCCGGCCGTCATCCGGTCGAGCCGGTGCGCCGGCGTCAGGTCGGGCAGGTCGAGCGCCCGCCGCAGCCGCACGACCGCCGTCTCGGTGATGTGCGCGCCCCGCGGGATGGTCGCGAGGAAATGGGGTTTGTCGATAACCACGAGGTGGTCGTCGCGGTGCAGGATGTCGATCTCGAACGGAACCGGGATCTCCGGTGCGGGGTCGCGGTAGAAGTACACGAAACGGGTCGGGGCATAACGGGTCCCTCGGTCGACCACCCTGCCGTGTTCGTCGACGACTTCCCCGCCGTCGATCAGCGACAGCCAGTGCGCGCGTTCGTCCGGGTACGTCTCGACCAGGAATTCGGCGACCGTCTTCGTGCCGACGCCCGCCGGCATCCGGATGCGGTCGGGTCCGAGGCCGTTGCGGACCGGCAGGGGCGCCCCCGCCACCTCAGCCCGCCCTGTTCTCGGTGCAGTCGGCGCAGACGAGCACGAGTTCGCGGCCCCGGTCGTCCGGCATATTCTCGTACCGGGACGTCGGACCCCCGCACGTGCTGCAGCGCCCCAGGGTCTTGGCCTGATCGCTGAACTCGATGCTCATCCGCTTGTCGAAGACGTACAGCGACCCCTCCCACAGGCCCGTGTCGCCGAATGCCTCGCCGTAGCGGACGATTCCGCCGTCCAGTTGGTAGACCTCACCGAACCCGCGCGAGCGCATCAGCGAGGACAGGACCTCGCACCGCACTCCCCCGGTGCAGTACGTGACGACGGCCTTGTCCTTGAGATGGTCGTACTTGCCGCTGTCGAGTTCGTGCACGAACTCGCGCGTGGTCGACACGTCGGGCACGACGGCGTCTCGGAATCGGCCGATCTCCGCCTCGAAACCGTTGCGCCCGTCGAAGAAGACGACGTCGTCACCGCGGCCCTCGACCAGGCGGTGCACCTCGTCGGGCGCCAGGTGGGTACCGCCGCCGACGACGCCGTCCGCGTCCACCTTCAGCTCGCCCGGCGCACCGAACGTCACGATCTCCGGCCGCACCTTGACGCTCAGCCGCGGGAAGTCGTCACCGAGCCCGTCCGACCACTTGATGTCGGCGTCCTTGAACGGCGCGTAGCTGCGGGTCCCCTTCACGTACCGCTTGACGTCGCGGATGTCGCCGCCGACCGTCGCGTTGATGCCGTGCTCGGAGACGAGGATCCGTCCGGTCAGGTTGTTCGCCTCGGCGAGTGTGTACTGCCACAGCCGTATCGCCTCCGGGTCGGCGAGCGGAGTGAACACGTAGAACAGCACGATTTTCGGAACAGCCACGGGAAACCAGACTACCTAGAGACGGACACCACTCCGCTGCGCCCACACCTCGGCGAGGTCGGCACCGGTGAGGCCCTCGAGACTGTCCCGGAACACCCGCCCGGGGCCGTCGGCCACCGCGATCTCGCACGGGACGACCAGGACGACGCAGCCCGCGGCCTGCGCGGACGCCGCACCTGTGGGCGAGTCCTCGATGGCGAGGCACTGCGACGGATCCAGCCCCAGCAGGGCCGCGCCCCGCAGATACGGGTCGGGATGCGGTTTACCTGCCGGTACCTCGTCGCCGCACACCGAGTGGTCGAAGTGGTGCCTGCCGAGCGTCTCGAGTGCCCGCTCGGTGAGGCGGCGCTCGGTGTTGGTCACCAGTGCCGACCTCAGGCCGTGCGCCCGGACGGTCTGCAGTGCGTCGTGGGCGCCCGGCCGCCACGGGATCCCGTCGCCGAACAGTTCCTCGACGCGGGTGAACATCCATTCCTTGGCCTCGGCGAGCGCCGCCGGGTCCCGGTCGAGCCCGAGGGCGTCGAAGATGACGCCGAGAGCGTTGGCGCTGGACGCACCGATCGTCTTCAGCCGCGTCTCCTCGGTCATCGGACCGCCGAGGTGCAGCGACAACTCGCGGACCGCGACGTCCCACATCTTCTCGGAATCGAGCAGCGTTCCGTCCATGTCCCACAGAACACCTGCGAGACCGTCGAATGCATCAGACATTGAAGTACTTCGCTTCGGGGTGGTGCAGCACGAACGCATCCGTGGACTGCTCGGGATGCAGCTGCAGTTCCTCCGACAACTTCACACCGATCCGTTCGGGTTCGAGGAGGGCGACCATCTTCGCGCGGTCCTCCAGGTTGGGGCAGGCGCCGTACCCGAAGGAGTACCGGGCACCGCGGTAGGCGAGGTCGAAGAATCCGGACACCTCGGACGGGTCCTGCTCGGCCACGTTGTGCCCGCCGGGCAGCACGAGTTCCTCGCGGACCCGTTGATGCCAGTACTCGGCCAGCGATTCCGTCAGCTGCACGCCGATACCGTGCACCTCGAGGTAGTCGCGGTAGGCGTTGGCGGCGAACAACTCGTTCGCGAAGTCCGCGATCGGCTGCCCCATCGTGACGAGCTGCATCGGGAACACGTCGACCTGACCGGTCTCCTTCGCCTCGGTGCGGGACCGGACGAAGTCGGCGACGCACAGGAAGCGGTCGCGGTGCTGGCGCGGGAACGTGAACCGGAAGCGTTCCTCCGCGTCGGGTGTCGGGTCGGTGAGCACGACCACGTCGTCGCCCTCGGACACCGCGGGGAAGTAGCCGTAGACGACGGCGGCGTGCGCGAGGATTCCCTCGGTGCTCAGCCGGTCCAGCCAGTACCGCAGGCGGGGGCGGCCTTCCGTCTCCACCAGTTCCTCGTACGTGGGACCGTCGCCGGAACGTTGCCCGCGCAGACCCCACTGCCCGAGGAACAGGGCCCGCTCGTCCAGCAGCCCCGAGTAGTCCGACAGCGACACACCCTTGACGATCCGGTTGCCCCAGAACGGCGGGGTCGGGACCACGATGTCGGTGGCCACGTCGGATCGCTCGGGCACCTCGATCGGGGTCTCGGCGGCCTTGCGCTTCTCCGCGATCCGCTTGGACCGCTCGTGGCGTGCCTTGCGTTCGGCCGCTTTCTCGCGGGCCGCGATCGCTTCCGGGCTGTCCGGGTCGGGTCCGCCGCCACGCTTGACGGCCATGATCTCGTCCATCCGGTGCAGGCCCTCGAACGCGTCACGCGCGTAGCTGACGTCGCCCTCGTACACCTCGGCCAGGTCGTTCTCCACGTACGAACGGGTCAGCGCGGCGCCGCCGAGGAGGACGGGGAACTTCTCCGCGACACCCTTGGCGTTGAGTTCCTGCAGGTTGTCCTTCATCACCACGGTCGACTTCACGAGCAGCCCCGACATGCCGATGACGTCGGCCTTCTGCTCGATCGCCGCGTCGAGGATCGTCGCGATCGGCTGCTTGATGCCCAGGTTCACCACGTCGTACCCGTTGTTGCTCAGGATGATGTCGACGAGGTTCTTGCCGATGTCGTGGACGTCGCCCTTCACGGTGGCGATGACGATGCGGCCCTTGCCGTCCTCGTCGGTGGCCTCCATGTGCGGTTCGAGGTACGCCACGGCCGCCTTCATCACCTCGGCCGACTGCAGCACGAACGGCAACTGCATCTGCCCGGATCCGAAGAGTTCGCCGACGGTCTTCATACCGGACAACAGGGTCTCGTTGATGATCGCGAGTGGCGGCTTCTCCTCCATCGCGGCGGTGAGGTCGTCGTCGAGGCCGTTGCGTTCGCCGTCGACGATGCGCCGTTCCAGCCGCTCGAACAGCGGCAGCGCCGCCAGTTCCTGGGCGCGGGATTCACGCGCCGACGCCGCGGAGACGCCCTCGAACAGTTCCATCAGCTTCTGCAGCGGGTCGTAGCCCTCGCGGCGGCGGTCGTAGACCAGGTCGAGTGCCGTTTCCCGCTGTTCGTCGGGGATCCGTGCCATCGGCAGGATCTTCGACGCATGCACGATGGCCGTGTCCAGGCCGGCCTCGGTGCACTCGTGCAGGAACACCGAGTTCAGGACCTGCCGGGCCGCCGGGTTGAGACCGAACGAGATGTTGGACACGCCGAGGGTGAAGTGCACCCGCGGATGCCGCTTCTTGAGCTCACGGATCGCCTCGATCGTTTCGATGCCGTCGCGGCGGACCTCTTCCTGACCGGTGGAGATCGGGAACGTCAGCGCGTCGATGATGATGTCGGACTCGTCGAGGCCCCAGTTCGCGGTGATGTCGTCGAGCAGGCGCTCGGCGATGCGGACCTTGTGCTCCGCAGTGCGCGCCTGGCCCTCCTCGTCGATGGTCAGCGCGACGACGGCGGCGCCGTGCTCCGTGACGAGCCGCATGATCTTCTGGAACCGCGAGTCCGGGCCGTCGCCGTCCTCGTAGTTGACGGAGTTCACGGCGCACCTGCCGCCGAGATGCTCGAGTCCGGCCTGCAGGACCGCGGGCTCGGTGGAGTCGAGCATGATCGGCAGCGTCGACGACGTCGCGAACCGGCTCGCGAGGGCGGCCATGTCGACGGCACCGTCGCGTCCGACGTAGTCGACGTTGAGGTCGAGCATGTGGGCGCCGTCGCGGGTCTGGTCCTTCGCGATGTCGAGGCACTTCTGGTAGTCCTCGGCGATCATCGCCTCGCGAAATGCCTTGGAGCCGTTGGTGTTCGTGCGTTCACCGATCATCAGGATGCTGGCGTCCTGCTGGAACGGCACCGCCGTGTACAGCGAGGACGTCCCCGACTCGTGAACCGGGTTCCGCTCGGCCTTCTCGACCAGACGGACCGCTTCGGCCACCTGCCGGATGTGCTCGGGAGTGGTGCCGCAGCAGCCGCCGACCAGACCGAGTCCGAACTCGGTGACGAAGCCGCTGAGCGCCTCGGCGAGCTCCTCCGCGGTGAGCGGGTACTCGGCGCCGTTCGGGCCGAGCTGCGGCAGTCCGGCGTTGGGCATCACCGACACCGGAAGGGAGCTGTACTTGGACAGGTGGCGGAGATGTTCGCTCATCTCGGCGGGACCGGTCGCGCAGTTGAGGCCGATCATGTCGATACCGAGCGGCTCGAGCGCGGTCAGCGCGGCACCGATCTCGCTGCCGAGGAGCATCGTGCCGGTGGTCTCGACCGTGACGTGGGTGATGATCGGCAGCCGCGAACCCAGCGTCTCCATCGCCCGCTGACTGCCGAGGATGGCGGCCTTCACCTGCAGCAGGTCCTGGCAGGTCTCGACGAGGATCGCGTCGGCTCCCCCGTCGATCATGCCCATCGCTGCCTCCGCGTAGGCGTCGCGGAGGATCGCGAACGGCGCGTGGCCCAGCGTCGGCAGCTTGGTTCCCGGTCCCATCGAGCCGAGGACGAAGCGGCCCATGCCGTCGCGTCCGGGCCCCATCTCGTCGGCCACGTCACGCGCCAGCCGGGTGCCCTTCTCGGCCAGTTCACGGATACGGTCCGAAATGTCGTAATCGGCGAGGTTGGGTAGGTTGCACCCGAACGTGTTGGTCTCGACGGCGTCGGCCCCGGCCTCGAAGTACGCGCGGTGGATGTCTTTCAGCACGTCAGGGCGGGTGTCGTTGAGGATTTCGTTGCAGCCTTCGAGCCCGAGGAAGTCGTCGAGCGTGAGGTCCGCGGCCTGCAACATGGTGCCCATGGCTCCGTCGCCGATGACAACGCGCTGGTTCAACGCATCGAGCAGGGCAGAGTGAAATGGCGCAGACATGCCGTCCAGACTAGTGGGCGCGCGAACCAATGCTGGCCGTAGGCTGGGTGGGTGAGTTCCAGTGAGTTCCCCGTCACGCCTGCGGGCCGCGACGACGACACCCCCGACACCGAGGACGCCGGTGCGACGGACAGTGGCGTGCCCGTACTGCGTGACCCTGTCCTCGTCGCCGCCTTCGAGGGCTGGAACGACGCCGGCGATGCCGCGAGCGGAGCCGTCGAGCACCTCGAGTTGACCTGGGACGCCCAGCCGCTCGCCGAGCTGGACTCCGAGGAGTACTACGACTACCAGGTCAATCGACCCACGGTGCGGCAGGTCGACGGTGTCACCCGGGAGATCGTGTGGCCCGCCACCCGCCTGTCGGTGTGCTCGCCTCCCGGCAGCGACCGCGACGTGGTTCTGCTGCGTGGGATCGAACCGAACATGCGCTGGCGCAGCTTCTGCGAGGACCTCCTCGAGCTGATCGACCAGCTGCAGATCAACACCGTGGTGATCCTCGGGGCGCTGCTCGCGGACACCCCGCACACGCGGCCGGTCCCGGTGACGGGCAGCGCATACAGCAGTGAGGCCGCCGAGCGGTTCAAGCTCGAGCAGACCCGCTACGAGGGGCCGACCGGGATCACCGGGGTGCTGCAGGACGCGTGTGTCCGGGCCGGTGTGCCTGCCGTGTCGTTCTGGGCGGCCGTGCCCCACTACGTGTCCCAGCCGCCGAATCCCAAGGCCACGGTGGCGCTGCTGCAACGCGTCGAGGATGTCCTGGACATCGAGGTTCCCCTCGGAGAACTCCCGGCCCAGGCCGACGACTGGCAGGAAGCCGTCACCGAGATGACCGCGGACGACGAGGAGATCGGCGAGTACGTCCGTTCCCTCGAGGAGCGCGGCGACGCCGAGACCGACATCTCCGACGCCATCTCGAAGATCGACGGTGACGCGCTCGCCGCCGAGTTCGAGCGATATCTCCGCAGGCGTGGGCCCGGCAGCTTCGGGCTGTGACGAAGAACTCATCCGAGTCGCTTCGTTCCTCGCTCCAGCGCACGGCGCTCTACGCCGGCGGTTTCCTCGGTCCGTTCGGCGGCGGGGTCGTCGCGTCGATCCTTCCCGAGATCGGGGACGACCTCGGCGTGAGTGCGTCCGCCGCGGCGGGCTCGCTGACGGCGTACCTGCTGCCGTTCGCGTTGCTGATGCTCGTCTCGGGCACGCTGGGCGCGCGGTGGGGGCAGACGCGGACCGTGCGGATCGCGTACGGCGTCTACCTGCTGTCGTCGCTGGCGTGTTTCGTGGCGCCGACGCTGCCGCTCTTCCTCGGCGCCCGCGTGCTCCAGGGGTGTTCGAACTCGTTCACGACGCCGCTGCTGCTGGCGGCGCTCGCCGCCTCGACTCCGCAGAAGCATCTGGGCCGGGCACTGGGGGTCTTCGGCGCCTTCCAGGCCGCAGGAACGTCGAGCGCGCCGCTCGTCGGCGGGCTCGCGGCGGAGGTCGACTGGCGCCTCGCCTTCCTCGTCATCGCCCTCGTGGCCGCGGTGCTGGGTCTGGTCGGCGTTCCCGACAGCGCTTCCGCCGAGCCGGGGGCACCGCGCCCGCGACTGCGCGACGCCCTCACCCCGTCGGTGCTGAGAATCGGGGTGGTGGCACTCCTCGGCTGGGGTGCACTCGGTGGGCTGAGCTTCCTGGTGGCGTTCCGCGCCGAGGACGCCTTCGGGCTGAGCCCGACCCAGCGCGGGCTGCTGCTCACCGGGTTCGGCGTGGCAGGCATCCTCACCGCCCGCCTCGTCGGCGGTGTCATCGACAAGATCGGGGCCCGGGCCGCCGTTCTGATCGGCGCGGTCGGCGGGGCGATTCTCGTCGCGGTCGCCGGGACCGTGTCTCTCCTCGCGGTCGTGGCCGTGGCGTGGTTCGCGGCCGGAATCGCCGGTCAGTTCGTCCTGGTGGGTGTCAACGCCGCCGTGCTCGGGTCGCCGGGCCCGAACCGGGGCGGCTCGGTGTCCGTCGTGCAGGCGCTGCGGTTCATGGGCAACGCGCTCGCCCCGATCACCCTCACCCCGGTGTATTCGGTGTCGCCCGCGGCCGGCTTCCTGCTGCCCGCCCTGCTCCTCGCCGTGCTGGCCCCGCTGCTCATGCCCCGCGACCGCGCACCCGCCTGACACGACTTCCGGGAGGACTGTGAGGTGTTCCTGATTCCCACGTAACGTGCGCGCAGCCGTTACGACACTCCCGAGGCGGAGCCTCGACGCATGGCCAACACACCGAGTTCGAGCAAGCTGCTGGTCGTCGGCAACGGTATGGCCGGCGCACGCACCGTCGAGGAGATCCTGAACCGCGGCGGCGGCGAGCGTTTCGCGATCACCATGATCGGCGACGAGCCCTACGGCAACTACAACCGGATCATGCTCTCGCACGTGCTGTCCGGGGAGGCGGCCACCGACGACGAGGACCTCATCCTCAACCCCATGGGCTGGTACACCGCCAACGGCGTCAAACTCCACGCCGGCGACCGCGCGGTCGTACTCGACCGGTTCGCGAAGACCGTCACCTGCGAGAGCGGCCGCGTCGTCGACTACGACGTGCTCATCATCGCCACAGGAAGCAACACGTTTTTTCCCAACATGGACGGGTTGCGCGAGCACGACGGGCGCCTGGCCCGCGGGGTGTTCGGATTCCGGAACATCGCCGACACCAACGGCATGCTGCAGATGGCGCAGGCCCGCGACGACGTGTCCGCGGTGGTGATCGGCGGCGGCCTGCTCGGTCTGGAGGCCGCGTACGGGCTGCGCACACAGGGGCTCACCGTCAACGTCGTCCACTCCCCCGGGCACCTGATGAACCAGCAACTCGACGAACGCGGCGGCAGCGTCCTGCGCGCCGAGATCGAGAAACTCGGCGTCGGCGTCCACACCTCGATGCGGACCACTGCCGTGCTGCGCGACGAAGCGGGCCTGGTGACCGGGGTGTCGTTCGTCGACGGCTCCACCCTGGACGCCGACATGGTCGTCGTCACCGCCGGAATCCGGCCCAACACCGAACTCGCACGGGCCGCCGGGCTGGTGGTCGAACGCGGCGTCGTGGTGGACGACCAGATGCGCTGCGAGGACGAGGGTTCCGTGTACGCCGTCGGCGAGTGCGCACAGCACCGTGGGGAGACCTACGGCCTCGTCGCCCCGGTGTGGGAGCAGTCGGTCATCCTCGCCGAAGTCCTCACCGGCTCCAATCCCGAAGCGGCGTACGTCGGTTCGCGCACCACCACAAAACTGAAGGTCGCCGGTGTCGACGTGGCCGCGATGGGCGTCAAGGGACCGGAGACGGCGGACGACGAGTTCGTCCAGTACTACGAACCGCGCAGCGGCACGTACAAGAGCCTCGTCGTCCGCGACGGCAAGCTGATCGGCGCCACCCTGATGGGCGACATCAGCAAGGCGGGTTTCCTCACGCAGGCGTTCGACGGCAAGGTGCCGCTGCCCGAGGAGCGGATCAGCATGCTCTTCGACGTCGGATCCCAGAGCGCCGCGACGAGTGTCGCAGATCTCCCCGACGACCAGCAGGTGTGCAACTGCAACGGCGTGAGCAAGGGCGATCTGGTGGCGTGCGTCCATTCCGGCGCCAAGACCCTCACCGACGTCTGCGCACAGACCCGGGCCGGCAAGGGCTGCGGCTCGTGCAAGGGACTCGTCGCCGACATCGTGGCCTGCGCCGCGGGCGGCGAACTCGAGGCCGACCCCTCCGCGGACTGGTATGTGCCCTGCATCCCGATGACGAAGCCCGAACTCATCGCGACCATCCGGGAACGCGATCTCCGCGCCGTGTCCCAGGTGTTCGCCGAGCTTGCGACGGACGCGAAGGAGGACGCGTCCGCGAAGATGCCCCTGGCCTCGCTGCTCCGCACCATCTGGGGGCCCGACTGGGTGGACGAGCGCGGCGCGCTGTTCATCAACGACCGCGTGCACGCCAACATCCAGCGCGACGGCACGTTCTCGGTGGTCCCGCAGATGAAGGGCGGCGTCACCACGCCTGAGCAACTCCGCACGATCGCCGACGTGGCCGACAAGTACGGCGTGCCGCTCGTGAAGGTCACCGGCGGGCAGCGCATCGACCTGCTCGGCATCAAGAAGGAAGACCTCCCCAAGGTGTGGGGTGACCTCGACATGCCGTCCGGGTTCGCGTACGGCAAGAGCATGCGCACGGTGAAGACGTGCGTCGGAACCGATTTCTGCCGCTACGGTCTCGGCGATTCGACTAGCCTCGGCATCGCGCTCGAGGAACGATTCCAGGGCCTGGAAACGCCCGCGAAGCTGAAACTCGCGGTCGCCGGGTGCCCACGTAACTGCTCGGAGGCCCTGTGCAAGGACTTCGGTGTGGTCGCGGTCGGCGACGGCCGATGGGAAATCTACGTCGGCGGCGCCGCCGGAGCGCACATCCGCAAGGGCGATCTGCTGGCCACGGTCGAATCACCCAAAGCCGTAGTGGAACTCGGCGGCCGGTTCATCCAGTACTACCGCGAGAACGCGAAATGGCTCGAACGCACGTACGACTTCGTGCCGCGGGTGGGACTCGAACATCTTCAGGCGCTACTGGTCCGAGACGAGGAGGACATCGTGACGGGATTGGACGAGCGGATCCAGACGGCGGTGGACGGCTACCGGGATCCCTGGAAGGAGCGCAGCGCGCCGAAATCGCCCGCACAGTTCGCTCCGTCGCTCCCGCTGCTGCCGCTGCCCCAGGTGCCGGTCCGATGACCGCCCTGATCGAGGGGCCTTCCGAGGTCGCGGTGGGGCCGGTCAGCGACCTGACGCCGGGCGAAGGCCGGACGTACGTCGTGCTGAACCGTCAGGTGGCCGTATTCCTGTTGTCGGACGGCACCGTTCGGGCGATGGACGCGGTGTGCCCGCACAAGGGCGGTCCCCTCGCCGACGGACAGATCGACGCCACCGGCGTGATGTGCCCGCTCCACCAGTACACGTTCGCCTTCGACACGGGCGCCTGCCTATCCGAGGGTGTGGGCTCGGTCCGCACCTACTCCGCCTCGGTTCGCGAAGGGTCGGTGGTCGTGTACGTGTGAGAGGCCGCTCACCGGCGCTGTGTCCTGATACGGCGTGCCTTTCGGGAAAGTCCCGGCACCGCTGTCATCATGAGCTCAATGCTGCAGCTGAAGGAGCGCGTCGCATGGACAGATCGCTGGTCGCGTGAATACCGTCGCGAGTCCGGAACGGCGACGCCGGTCCGGTAGCCGCCCTCCGGTCGGTGTCCAGCCGGCCGAGACGAGGTTCCGCGCGGACATCGAGGGGCTGCGGGCCGTCGCGGTGCTGGCCGTGGTCCTCTTTCATGCGGGCGTACCCGGAATCGGCGGAGGGTTCGTCGGCGTCGACATCTTCTTCGTCGTCTCGGGGTTTCTCATCACGGGGCTGCTGTGGCGGAACGTCGCGACCACCGGCCGCGTGCGGTTGGCCGAGTTCTATGGTGCGCGGGCCCGCAGGCTGCTGCCCGCCGGGTGCATCGTGCTGGTGGCCACTGCGATCGGTGCGGCCCTGCTCCTGCCCCCTCTGCAGGCCCGCGCGGTCCTCGGTGACGGGATCGCCGGTGCGCTGTACGTCGGCAACTACCGGTTCGCCCTGCACGGCACCGACTATCTGGCCGCCGACGCGCCCCCGTCACCGTTCCAGCACTACTGGTCGCTCGGCGTGGAAGAGCAGTTCTACCTGCTGTGGCCGGCGCTGATCATCGGGGTCGCCTGGCTCGTCCGGCGCAGGACACGGCGCCTCGACGCGGATGAAACACCGTCGACGATCCCGTATCTGATCGTGCTCGCCGTGGTCGCGGCAGTGTCGTTCGCGGTCTCGCTCGACTGGACCAGCACACTCCCGCCGTGGGCGTTCTTCTCGTTGCCCGCCCGCGCCTGGGAACTGGCCGCGGGCGGGTTGGTCGCCCTGTCGGTTCGGCACTGGCAGCGGCTGCCGTCGGTGGTCGCCGCCGCAGCCGGGTGGACGGGTTTCGCGCTGATCGTCGTCGCCTGTGTTCGACTCGGTGAGACGACGCCCTACCCCGGAACCGCCGCGCTGGTGCCGGTCGCCGGCACGGTGCTGGTGATCGGGGCGGGGTGTGCCGCGCCCCGGCTGGGGGTCGGGCGGAGCCTGTCGCTGCCGCCGATGCGGGCGGTCGGTCGGGTGTCCTATTCCTGGTACCTGTGGCACTGGCCGGTGCTGCTGCTCGCGCCGATCGTGCTCGGCCGCTCGCTCGACCTGACCGATCGTCTGGCGATGGTCATGGTGTCCGCGGGTCTGGCCGGACTGACACTGGTCCTGGTCGAGAATCCCGTCCGCTTCGCTGCTCCGCTGCGTCGTTCGGCCTCGCGCAGCCTTGTACTCGGCGGCGCCGTCACCGCCATCGCTGTCTGTGCGGCACTGGTGCTGCTGATCGCGCGGCCGGTTCCGGTCGGACACGGAGCCGCGGCCACAGCCCTCACCGTCTCTGCGCCGGCCGAATCGGCGCCTACCGCAGTCGATCCGCGCGACGCGGCGGTGCAGGACATGACCGCGCAGGTGCAGACGGCGGTCGCGGAATCGGCAGGGCTGCAAGCGGTCCCGTCGAATCTGTCTCCACCGCTCGCCGACGCGCCGGCAGACAAGCCGGAGGTGTTCGTCAACGGCTGTGTGCGGTCGTGGCTCGAAGTGGGTCAGGGCGAGTGCGCGTCGGGGGACGTGGCGTCTCCGACGACGGTGGCGCTGGTCGGCGATTCGCATGCCGCGATGTGGGCCCCGGCATTCGAATCGGCCGCCGAGCAGAATCATTGGCGGCTCGAGACGATGGGCAAGGTCACCTGCCCGCTCCTCGACCTCCCACTCACCAGCCCCTACCTCGGGCGGGAATACACCGAGTGCGAGCAGTGGCGCGGCGAGATCGTCGACCGTTTGCGGACCGAACGGCCCCGGTTGGTCGTGCTGAGCATGTCTCGGCGGTACGGCGCCGATTTCGGTTTCACCGTCTACGGTCAGGCATGGCTCGACAGCCTGACCCGGCTGGTCACGGAACTGCGGGCCACGGGCGCGGCCGTCCTCGTCCTCGGACCGATCCCGGATCCGCAGTCGACCGTGCCGACGTGCCTGTCCGCCCACCTGGACGACGCGACCGCCTGCTCGCCGCCCCGGCCTGTCGCGGTGAACGACGCCGGCGTCGCGGCCGAGGCGGTGGCCACCGCGGCAGGCGGCGGACGGTACGCCGACCTCACCGCCCTGTTCTGCACCACCGAGCGCTGCCCCGTCATCGTCGGCAACGACCTCGTGTACCGCGACGACAACCACCTGACCCTCGAACACGCTCAGGCACTCTCGCCCGTCGTCGCCGCGCTGGCCGACCGGGCACTCGCACCGGGCTGAGCGGTAGCGAAAGTTCCTGCAATCACATCCGGTTCGGGTGACACATTCGGTTCCTGGACGGTGTCTCATGCCGAGAGCACAACAACTGGAGGAGGAATTGTAGCCGGCAATACCTGGATCCCGAAGGCCGAGCTGACCGGCATCTACGGCGCGGTCGTCAAGCGGATGTCCCGCAAGATGCTCGGCGAGGTGGCCGAGCCGGTCGAGGCCGATGGCGCCAATCGGACGTGTTCACGCCGCTGAGCGAGACGTGCTCGAGTACGCCGAAGCGATGACCCATACCCCGCCGACGGTCACCGACGAAACGTCAGCCAGGCTGCTCGAGGCGCTCGGCCCGGCCGCGCTGGTGGAACTGACCGCGTTCATCGCCCTGGCGAATCTCATGACACGCACCAACACCGCGTTCGGCATCGAATCACAGGGCTTCGCGACGGCGTGCGGCCTGAAGCCCCTCGCCGCACCCTCGACAACGTGAGCGACGTCGAAATGTCAGCCGACGTCGTACGACAGTACGAATTCGTAGCCGCTGTCATCGGGCCCCGCGATGGACAGGTCCGCGCTGCCGCGTAGGTCGACCAGACCGCCGGTGCCCATACCCGGCACCACCTCGATCCGGGCCGACACCGAACCCTGATCCTGGCTGCCGATGTGCTGGAACACGCACGTCCCGTCGTGCCCGCCGATCGAGCCCTCGAAACGCTCGAGACCGAGCACCGGCGCGGCATCGGCCTTGTACGCGATCAGATAGACCACGGTGCTCGTTCCCTCGATGTCCCCGGAGTACGAGTACGCGACGGTCGCTCGGTTGGCTCCGCGCGTGGGGTAGTAGGTGTCGCCGGCGGTCGTGCCTTCGCCGTCGATGTCGACGATCACCGATTCCGACCACGCGGCGATGGAGAACTTGCCTCGTGCAGTGTGTGAGTAGCTCATGACACGTGACTCTAGGTACGCGACAGCGTGCGGTTCTTGAACATTCGCGACACTAGGATGAGCGAATGCCGACTGTGCCGGGACACCCCGAGGCGATCGTCCGCCCGACGGCCGCCGCACCGGGGTTCGAGGTCGAACGGGTCGCTCCCCGAGAGGCTTTGGCCGAGTTCGTCGATTACCACTGGCTGGTGAGGTGGTCGGTGCCGACGCCCCATCGACAGCAGGTGGTGCCCCAGCCCCGCGTTCATGTCGCTGCCGAGGACGGACAGTTGCTGGTGCACGGGATCTCCCGGTCGCCGTTCTACCGAACATTGACCGGGAACGGTCACGTGCTGGGAGCCGCCTTCCACGCCGGAGGGTTCCGGCCTCTGCTCAACGGCAGTGTCGGCGCGATCTCGGGAACCGTCCAGCCCGGTCGGCATCTGCTCGCCGGTGACGATCGCCCGGTCGCGGAGCGGATCCTCGCCGGCACGGACAGCGCGGAGATGATCGACGCCTTCGAGCGATACCTTCTCCGCACCGATCCCGTTCCGGATCCGACGGGACGGGAGATCACAGCCCTGGTGGGCGACGCCCAGTGCAACCGCGACATCGTCCGGGCAGACCAGCTCGCCGCACATGCCGGCTGCAGTCTGCGCACCCTGCAACGGCTGTTCACCGAGTACGTCGGTATCGGCCCGAAGTGGGTGATCCAGCGATTCCGCATCCTCGACGCGGCCGGCGCCGCGCACTCGGGCGAGAGGATCGACTGGTCGGCGCTCGCCTACGAACTGGGGTTCAGCGACCAGGCTCACCTGACCCGTGTCTTCACTCACGTGGTCGGGACACCACCGGCCACCTATCAGCGCACTCACGGCCTGCTGTAGCGCGGCCGGGCTCGGTTCACTTCGCGAAGCCGAGCCCCCGCTCCGCGAGTTCCTCCTCGAGGATTCGGATCGCCTTCGGTCCGACGCCGTGGATCTTCAACAGTTCCTTGGCGGTGACCGTCGTCAGTTGATCGAAACGCGTATAGCCGTGGGACGCGAGCTCACGCCGGGAGACCTTCCCCATGCTTGCCGGAAACTCTGTCTGACCTGTGGTGTCGGAAGTCGACATGTCCGTCCTTTCTACTCGTTGCGCTCGGCGTGCAGGTGGGCACGCTCCCCGTCGTGGTCGAAGATCGTGAGGATCTCGACGGGACCGTCGTGGGCGCCGATGGAGTGCGGCACCATGGTCGAGAACTCCGCTGCGGCACCGGCTTCGACAAGTATGGTTCGCTCACCGAGCTGCAGGCGGGCCGTCCCAGACAGCACCGTGAACCACTCGTGGCCGGGGTGCACACTCACATGCTCGGGGCCGGCGGGCCGATCGGGGGTGATGCGCATCTTCGCCACGGTCGCGCCGTGGAGCGCGCGTTCGCGGGACAGCAGCCAGATCGTCAGGCCTCTCGTGTGTTCGGGCTGCGGCCGGATCACCACGTCCTCGTCCTCGACGGACTCGACGAGCTGATCGAGCGTGGTGCCGAGGGCCCGCGCGATCGGGACCAGTTGGTCGAGGGCGATCCTGCGGTGGCCGGTCTCGATGCGGCTCAGCGTGGACGGACTGAGAAAGCAGCGCGCAGCGAGCACGTCCAGTGACCAGCCGCGGGCCAGCCGAAGCCCCCTGATGCGTTGACGGATCACGCTGTCCAACCCGACTTCTTGCGTCATAGGCAAGAGTGTATGCGTGCAACGCAGGGTGTGGCTAGCCTGGAGCCATGACACAGCATTCCCATCACCACAGCAGTCACCACGGCGGGCACACTCCCGAGCACGAGGCGGCGCTCGCGGATCTACTGGACCTGGACGCCGAGGTGCTCGGGTCCTACCTGGATTCGGTGGCCGAATGGGTCGGACAGCGCACCCGAGACACCCCGCGGCGGGTCGTCGACGTGGGTGCGGGCACGGGCGTCGGCAGCCTGACCCTGGCTCGACAATTCCCCGCGGCAGAGGTGATCGCGATCGACAGGTCGGAGATGATGCTCACGCGCCTGCGCACGGCCGCGCACGGGCAGGGGCTGGCCGGCCGAGTGAGCGTCGTGCACGCCGATCTGAATGTCGCCTGGCCGGCAGTGGGCGCGGCGGACGTCGTGTGGGCAGCCTCCTCGTTGCACGAGGTCGCCGACCCCGACCGGGTGCTCCAGGACATGTACGGCGCGCTGAACACCGGCGGCGTGCTGGTGGTCGTCGAAATGGACGCGCTGCCGCGCCTCCTGCCGGACGACCTCGGCCTGGGCCGCCCTGGCCTGGAGACGCGCTGCCACGAAGCCTTGGCGCGATTGGACTGGAACGCGCACCCGAACTGGCGGACCCACGTGGAACGGGCCGGTTTCGTAGACGTCGAGGAGCGCAGTTTCACCAGCGAGGCAACCCCGGCCCCGCCGAGCACCGGACTCTATGCACAGAATTTCCTGCGCCGCATTCGCTCCGCGCTCGACGGACAACTTGCCGCCGACGACCGCGACACTCTCGATCACCTTCTCGCGGACGACAACCCCGACAGCGTCCTGCACCGAGGGGATCTGACGGTGCGGGGCAGCCGGACCGTCTGGATCGCCCGACGCCCCTGAACCGCCGGACGGAGTGGAACTCCCTCACGCCGTCCGTGCCTGCGGCAACCGGCTCACCTGGAAGTGGTGAGTTGCGGCGGGATCGGACCCCTCGGCGAGGCTCGGAACCTTGCCGAGATCATTCGGTGTATTTTGCGGTTCCGTCTCGGACCGATTCAGTAGACTGACGATGTGCCGAATCAGGAAAACGCCGAATTCGCAGGCAGCGAGCCGAAGGTGCCGTTCCCCAAGCCGGAACGCGACATCGATCTCTACCGCCGGGCGATCGCCACCCTCCAGGCCGCCCTCCCCCACGGCTGGACGTTGACGTCCGGAAAGTCCCGCTCCCTCGCCGACGCACCGGAACGGTTGCTGGTCGGCGCACCCAACGGCGAGGTGGCGTCCTTCTCCGTCATCCCCGCCCGGGGGGTGCTCGCCGGGGACGCCGCCCGGTTCGCCGACGGATTGTCCGGATCCGATCGCGGATTCGTTTGCGCCCGTTACCTTTCCGAGCCGGTTCGCCGTCAACTCGACGCCAGGGGTCTCTCCTACGCCGATGCGACGGGCAACACCTCCCTGGCGGCGGACCGGCCTGCGATCTGGGTGCGCGACCGCGGCGCGGACGCCGACCCGTGGCGTGGCCCCGGCCGTCCGGCCGCCCAGCTGACCGGCGATCCCGCCGCCCGGGTCGTGCGCGCCCTCGCCGATCATTCGGGTCAGCTGACGGTTCCCGAACTCGTCCGACTGTCCGGCGCGTCCACCGGCGCGACCTATCGGGTGGTGGAAACCCTGGAGGAACGCGATCTGCTCGAACGACTCCCCCGTGGCCCCATCACCAGCGTCCGGTGGCAGCAGATGCTGCGCGCCTGGAGCAGTGACTCGAGTTTCAAGGACTGCCCCACCGTCGGCTACTTCGCACCCGAGGGAGTGCAGTCGTTCGTCGCGAAACTCGGAAAGGTCTCCGGCCACCTCTACGCGGTGACCGGCTCACTCGCCGCGGCGGCGTTCGTCGAATACGCGCCGGCGCATCAGGTCCAGATCTACGCCGACCACGGCGAAGCGCTGGCCGGCGCACTCGAGCTACGCCCCGTCGATCAGGGTGCCAACGTCCTCGTCGCCACGCCCCGATCGGCTGCGGTCTTCGAGCGCACCCTGTTCCGCGACAACGTTCGTCTGGTCGCCCCGGCCCAGGCCTTCGCGGATCTTCTCGCCGGCACCGGTCGTCATCCGCAGGAGGCGGAGCACCTCCTCGACTGGATGACCGAGAACGTGACCGAGTGGAGAACAACCCTCGGCGCACCGACCGTTACCTGACCGATCACTCGCCGCGGGCGAAAACGCCCGAGTGTGCGCAACACGACCACGCCACGCCGCGCGTGATGGCGCGCACAAGCGTGCTCGGGTAGCAGGATGTACATCTTGTGGCCTCACCGAGTGAGTCGGAACGGGCCTGACGGAAGTCGCGATCCGTTCGCAAAACGAATAGGGGTACTTGCATGTCCATGGGAGTCGGGCTCAGGATCGGCAGTGTCGTGTCCACCGCGGTGGTGGCGTCGAACGATCCAGGATCCCCGGATCCGGTCGTCATCGTCCGGGACACCGTCCTGCACATGTGCCCGGACGGCACCGCAATTCTCGGCGGGTCGTCGCCACACACGATCGGCGACATCCACACCGTGTCGGGGTTCCTTCCCCGCGTCGGCGACCCGGCCGGTGTCGCGGTCGGCGACGGATCGCGGTACCGCGCCGAAGACCTGGTCGCGGGTGCGATGCGGTGCCTGCTCCGGGAGTGCGAACCTCTCCCCGACCACGGCGGCCGGACCGGCGGCGCCCCCGACATCATGGCCGCCTACCCCACCCGCTGGGACTCGGCCGCCGTCGCGGCGCTCCGCGACGCCCTGGACTACGCCGACATGTCCTACCTGTCCCTCGTCTCGGACGCCGAAGCCGCCGCAGCCTGGTTCGAATCCGAGATCGCGGAGCGTCCCGGGCAGCTGGTCGGCATCTATCACGTCGACGACACGGGCGCGACCGTCGCGCTGATCCGCTCGGGCGTCGAGGCAGGCAAGGCGTTTCGCTTCTCCTCGGGGGGTTCTCCCACGGCCCAGATCGCCACCGCGCTCGGGGCGTTCGGCTGGCTGCCCAGCAACCTCGATGCCGTGGTCGTCACGGGCGACGGCCTGATCGCGCGGGACTCCGCGGCCATTCACGGGTTCGCGAACACCGTCGGTGAGAAGTTCGGTGTGCGCTGTGTCGTCGGCCCGGGTCCCGAGCAGACCGCAGCGCTCGGTGCCGCCATCCGCGCCGCTGGATTCAACCCGACCACTCACAGGGTCACCCCGATCGGGCTGCCGCCGTCGTACGACGTCACCGAGGTGATCGACGCCGTAGTGGGCGAGCCGGTGCCCTCGACCTCGACAACCGCGAGCCGGCCGGCGACGCGCACGCACAACCCCGCGTCGGCCGCGGCGGTGGGCGCCTCCCCTGCCCGGGTGTCGGGCGGAACGGCGGTTGCGACACCGCCGGAACCTCGCGCGGTCGCGCAGTCCGGCGACGAATCCACCGCCGACTCGACGTCCCGGGCGTCCTGGCTGGTCGCCGCAGCAGTCGGACTGGCTCTCGTGCTGGTGGCGATCGTCTTCGTGCTGTTCGTCCTCTGAATGCCTGCCTCCCGGCATCGGTGCAGCGGTGGGGTGAGGCAGTCGAATCGCGACGATGGAACATCGGTGACGCGGGGTGGTTGGTACGCGACCGAGCACCTGAATTCGGTAAATTATGGAGTTCCGTCAGGTTCCGATTCAGATTGCACCGGTGGTGGTGCACGTCGGCACGGCGTTCGCTCGACGGCTGGGCGACCGCATAACCTGTCACGGTGAGTGAATCAGGCAGCGATCCCGGTCGGTCCCCCTCGGGGCTGCGCGCAGCGCGCCCGGCGGTTGCTCCCCCACTCCGGGACGACCGGTTGAAACTGTTCGCCTTCACCACGGCGGAGAAGCGCGCGGAGTACCTGTGGGTGCTGCGGGCCTTCGACCACGCCCGCGCCAACTACGTCGTCCTGCTCCACGCCGGCGACGTCGCCCGCATTCTGGACGGTCTCGCGGTCGGCGATCCGGCCGGACAACTCGGCGCCGGCGACGTCACCCCCCTGCTCGAGCAACTGCACGTCTGGGAAGTGCTCGAACGCAGCTACGACGGAACCCGCGCCGCGACGCTGGCCGAATACCGGAACCGGCACTTCGTCTATCAGTTCAGCCAGGCCGGCTACCAGGTGTTCCGAGCCGTCGAGGACGCGCTGGCGGCCCGACTCGACGACGCGTCGCTGTCCCGGCTGGCGCTGCCCGACCTCCTCGCCGACATGAACGACCTGGCCGCCGCCAACCGCGCGGCCGACAACGACCTCGTGTACCGGAAACTCAACCGTCTCGACGCGACGCTGTCGGACATGGCCGGACGCGCCGCCCAGTTCTACCTGACCCTCGGCGACCTCGTCCGCACCACGGAGATCACGCCCGAGACGTTCATGTCCCACAAGGACGCTCTCCTCACGCACATGCGCGAGTTCAGCTCCGACCTCTCGCGCTATGCACCGAAACTCGCGGCGGCCATCGCGCTCGTGGAAGACACCGGCGTCGAGACGATGGTGGCGCGGGCCGCCGCCAGCGACGAGCGGGTGTTCCTCTGCATCGAAGAGCGCGAAGCCGATTGGCGCGCGCGGTGGGCGGGATTGACGCATTGGTTCGTCGGGAGCGAGGCCGGTCTCAGCGAGTCGGAACGCCTCCGCGAGGGCACGATGAGCGCCATCGCCGCCGTCCTGTCGCTGCTGCGCCGCGTCACCGAGACCCGCAAGGGCGGTGTCAGCAGGGAGAGCCAATTACGCCACCTCGCAGGCTGGTTCGCCGCCACTCCGACCGAGGACGCCGCGCATGCACTGTTCCAGGCCGTGTTCGACCTCGGGCGTCCGCGCCACCTGTCGATGGTGCATCCGGACGCCGACATCATTCCCGACACGCGGTCGTGGTGGGAGGCCCAGCCCGTGGAGATCTCCCGCACGCTCGCCGAGACGGGACGTCCCCCGTCTCCAGGCCTGCCCGCACGGGTGCACCGCAACGAGGGCAGCGTGCGCCGCCTGCGGGAGGAACAGCTGACCGCGCAACGACTTCGCGCCGCCGCCGCCCAGTCGCTGGCCCGGGGCGGGGTCTACGAGCGGGAACTCGACGAGGCCGAAACCGACGTGCTGCTGAGTCTGCTCAACGCCGCGCTGACGGCGCGGGTTCCGGTCAGCGGCCGTGTGAAGAGCAGCACAGGATCGGAGAACGGCGTGAAGCTCACCCTCAGCCCGCACAGCGAATCGACGGTGGTGCGCACCGCCCGAGGACGTCTGCACCTCGACGGACTGCAGGTGAGCGTTCGGTGAAGGCACGGGAGATCTCGCCGCTCGCCCTCGATTCGTATCAGCGCGCCGCCCGCGTCATTCTGTCGAATCACCTGGTGACACAGACCTATCCGGATCGCATCGCACTCCCCCTGCTCCGCCGGTGGGCCACCGAATTACGCGACGATCTGATGACGCTCTTCGGGTACCGACTCGAAGTCACGGAGACGACCGCCCGGCTGTTCACGGTGAGCGACCGACTCGACGCCGGGACCCCGGCCAAGACGGCCACCGACCGCACGTTCGACCGGTACCGCTACGCCTACCTCGCGTTGGCGTTGGCCGCGCTCGGCCGCGCCGGAAACCAGATCACCCTGTCCGAGCTCGCCGATCACGTGGCCGCCGACGCCGCCCAGGTCGACGGTGTGGACCTGTCCACGGAACGCGCGTCCGACCGGGATGCGTTCGTCGACGCCGTCGGCTGGCTCGCCGCCCGCGGCGCGATCGCCCTCGCCGACGGCGACGCGGGCGGCTGGGCCGCCAATCCCGATGCGGGAGAGGCGCTCTACGACATCGACAGGTCCGTCGTCATCGCCCTGTTCCGGCCGCCGCGCGCACTGCAGCACCTCCGGTCCATCCGCGGACTGCTCGCCGGTGCGGACGCGGTGACCGAGGACGACACCTCCGAGTTCGGGACCGCCCGGCCGGTCGACGTGAAGGAGACCGCGCGGCAGGTCCGGCGTGCTCTCGTCGAACGGCCCGTGGTCTACGCCGCCGACCTCGACGATGACGAGCTGATGCAACTCGCACTCCCCCGCACCGCAGCCGATGTCGAGTTGCTCACCGGACTGGTCGCGGAGCGGCGTGAGGAGGGTGTCGCGATGATCGACTCCTCCGGACGTCTGTCCGACGTCCGGTTCCCCGGGACGGGAACGGTCGCGCAGGTCGCGCTCCTGCTCGCCGGCGAGATCGCCGATCGCGTACTGGATCCGGACGCTCCGGAGACGGCCCGGATGCCGCTGCCGCGGGCCCGGTTCGACGACCTGATCGAACAGGTCGACAGCGCCATTCCCCAGTCCGGGATCTTCGACAGCCTCGCCGGCCACGACGGATTCGAACCCGCAGACCCCGCCCCCGAAGACCGGCTGTTCCCGGTCATCGAGGACGACTGGATCGCCGGCACCGTCCGGACACTGACCGAACGGTTCGGGCGCACGTTCGCCGCCGGCTGGCAGGCAGACCCGGACGGTCTGGGACGCGCGGCGCTGGCGCTGCTCGAGCGGTTACGCCTCACCGCGGCCGTGCCGGGTGGCGTGCTCGCACTCCCGGCACTCGCCCGCTACCGGGGTGTGGTGGTCACGATCCGCGACCGCACACCCGAGATCGACCTGTTCCAGAGCTCAGCGAACGACAGCGAGGAAGTCACAGCATGACGAGTGCGCGTTTCCGGCCCACCCGCGCCGGGATCATCAACCTCTGGGACTACCGCGATCAGGAGTTCTCCTTCGCCGACGGTCGCCTCGTTCTCCGCGGTCCCAACGGTTCCGGCAAGACGAAGGCCCTCGAAGTGCTGTTCCCGTTCGTCTTCGACGGCCGGATCGAACCCCGGCGGCTCAATCCGTTCGCCGGCGAGGAACGCACCATGAAGTCGAACCTGCTGTACCGCGGGCAGGAGAGCGCGTACTCGTACGTCTGGATGGAGTTCTGCCGCGGCGCGAAGGACGACCCCGAGGCCGTCACCGTGGGCATCGGCATGCGCGCCACCCGCACCAACGACAAGGTCACACGCTGGTACTTCGTTGCCGACGGTCGCGTCGGCGTCGACTTCTCCCTACTCGGCAGCGACGACCGTCCGCTCACGAAAAAGCAACTGGGCGAACAGATCGGCACCGACTCCATCACCGACCGGCCGCTCGACTACCGCGCCGCCATCGACGCCCGGATGTTCGGGCTCGGCGTCCAGCGCTACGACCAGCTGATCAACCTCATCCTCACGCTCCGGCGGCCCCAGCTCGCGAAGAACCTCGACCCCAAGGGACTGTCGCAGGCACTCACCGACGGTCTGCGACCGCTCGACGAGCAACTGGTCCTCGAGGCGGCACGCTCGTTCAGCGACATGGAGGAGGTCGGCCGGGCGCTCGAGGGGCTGGCCGCGGCGGACCAGGCGGCACAGAGCTTCGTCGGCGTGTACGCGAAATACCTTCGCCAGCAGGCGCGTACGGACGTCGACCACCTCGCGACCCGTCTGGAGGCCGTCCGATCCGGTATCGCCGCTCTCCATGGGGCGGCAGCGGACCGGGCGCGCAGCCAGGAGAGCCGAGCGGCCGCCGAAGAACGCTTCACCGCCGCCGAACGCGCACTCGACCAGGCCAATGCCACCCTGGACGCACTGAAGCGGTCGACGGCGTACGAAGGGCGGACACAACTCGACGACCTCGCGCAGGCCGTCTCGACGCTCGAGAAGTCGACCGAACTGCAGGCCGAGAAGGCACGCAAGGCGAAGGTGACCCTCGAACAGCGATCCGAGGAGCACGACAAGGCCGGTGACGCCGTCGCCCGCGCCGTCGAGGCGCTCACCCATGCCGAAGACGAGCTTCACCTCGCCGCCGAGGACGCGGGAATCACCTGGACCGCACTCCCCGAGAACGCGCGCACCGACCAGCTGACCGCGGCGCTGCGCGGGCACACCGAAGAACGCGACGGCGACATCCGCGCGGTCCGGGCCGCACTCGCCACCGTCGAGAGGGCGGTCACCGAACGGACCAGGGCCGACGAGGCGGCACGCCGAGGCCAGGAGCAACTCGACACCGCGACGGTCGCCGTTCTCGAGGCCGAGACCGCGGTCGAATCGGCCCGCAGCCGCTGCGCCGGCGAACTCCGATCCTGGTGGACGGAACAGTCGGCCCTCTACGCCGAGATCGACGCGCCCGCTTCACTGTTCGACGTCCTGGACGCCGCCCTCGGCCGGATCGGCGACGACGACACCGCCACCCTGTCGGAGACGCTGACCGAACAGACGACGGACGCCGTCGACGCGCTCCGGTTGCGTCGTCAGCAGTACGACCGCGACGCCGCCGCCGCCGAGGAGGTGATCGCCGCACACGAATCCGCTCGCGCGGCCATCGAATCCGAGCACGACGACGCCCCGCCGCTCTCGACCGCCCGGCAGGACGCCCGGTCCCGGCTGACCGGTGCACCGCTGTGGCGTCTGGTCCGCTTCGCCGACAGTGTCGACGCTGCCGCGGCGGCAGGAATCGAGGCCGCACTGCAGGCCGCGAATCTCCTCGACGGCTGGGTGCCCGTCGACGACGCACTCCCCGATGTCGAATCCGAACAGTTCCTCGTGGCCCTTCCGGCCGGGGATCGGCCCACCGGCACGACCCTCGCGGACGTTCTCGAGGTCGAACAGGACACGGGCGTTCCCAACGATCGCGTGCGCGGGATCCTCGAATCCATCGCCCTCGAATCCCTCGACCTGTCCGAAGGTCCGGTCGGTGTCGCCGAAGATGGTGCGTACCGGCAGGGAATCCAGCGGGGACGCCACACGAAATCGGACGCGGAGTACATCGGAACCACCGCACGGGCCCGCAGGCGCGCCGTCCGTATCGCCGAACTCGACAGGATCCTCGAGGAAACCCGGGCGACCCTCGACGAAGCCCGGGCGTCCGCGGATGCGGCGGCGGCGCTGCTGTCGCGGACCACCGCGGCGGCGCAGGCCCTGCCCCGCACCGGATCGATCCTCACGGCGCTGAAGAAGGTCACCGAATCCGCAGGCGCACTCCGCAGCCGCTCCGACACGGCGACAGCGGTCGGTCGCGAACTCGACCAGGCCATCGCCGACCTGTCCGCGAAGGAGAAGCAGCTCCGGGCCACTGCGTCCACGCACCGGACTCCCCACGTCGCCCGCGAGATCGACTCGCTCGCCGCGGCCGTCCGGCATTTCGAGAAGCAGGGCGAGATGGTGCAACGGTGCAGGCGCGAACACGCCAAGGAGATGGAGCACACCCGCGAGTCCGAGGACCGACTGCACGAGGCGCGCGGCAGCGCGGAGGAGTTCGCGGAAGAAGCTGCCATCGCCGAAGAGGTTCTCGCGCAACAGGTCCAACGCCTCGAGACGCTGCGCGACACGCTGGGATCGGGGGCCGAGCAGTTGGACCGCCAACTCGAGGAGGCGCACGCGCGGATCGAGGCGTGCAAGAAGGAGCAGCGCGACGCCCGCAAGGCGGACAAGGACGCGGGTGAGGCCATCGGTAAAGCCGAGGGCGCGTACAACACCGCCGTCCAGACGCTCCGGCTGGCGCTCACCGAAACGCACGCCGACGCCGCCCGCCTCGCGCCGTATGCCCGGCGCGACCTACTCGAACTCCTCGGCGTCGACGGCGGCCACACCTGGCCGGCGAGCTCGGCGGCGTGGATGAGTGCCGAACAGCTGGTGTATCGGATCCAGAACGCCGACGACGACACCCAGATCCTGCCGCCCGAAGTGGATGCCCTGTTCCGCGCACTGGACGGCGCCACCGAATCGGTGCGGGTCAGCGACTCGGCGCGCAAGTCGACGCGCACCGCGCTCACCACCGCGCTGCAGGACTTCGACGCACAATTGGCGGCCGCCGGCCAGGACTACCGGTTGCAGTGGGACGCCCCGGACGGCGTGACCGTGGTGCAGGTGCAGGACGACGAGGGGTACTCGTCGATCGGCGAGTTCGCCGCCCGCATCGCGTCCGCTCGCTCCGATCAGGAATTGCTGCTCACCGAATCCGAGCGTCGCATCCTGGAGGACGCGCTGCTCACGGGTCTCGCACAGCAGATCCACGAACGGACCGTCGACGCACGCGAACTCATCGCCCGGATGGGCACCGAGATGCGGGAGCGCCGGATGTCGTCCGGCAACACCATCGGCGTCCACTGGGTGCTCGCCGACAACCTCGACGACAGCGCGAAGGCGATCTCCAAACTTCTCGAGCGCGACATCTCGGCGCTGGGGCCGGACGAGCTCGCCACGATGCGCGCCCACTTCGCCCACCAGATCAGGACTGCCCGCGCCGCCCACCCGGAGCGTTCGTACCCGGAGATCCTGGCGTCCGCCCTCGACTACCGGCGGTGGCGGGTGTTCTCGTTCACCCTGATCAGCGGCAACGGCAACGAAGACCGGCTGACCGTCGCCCGGCACAGCGCGCTCTCCGGCGGCGAGCAGTCCGTCTCGCTGCACCTGCCGCTGTTCGCCGCAGCGCACGTCATGCTCGATTCCGCCGACCCCCATGCGCCGCGACTGCTGGCGCTGGACGAAGCGTTCGCCGGCGTCGACGACAACGGCCGGGCCGAACTGCTCGGCCTCAGCGTGCAATTCGACCTCGACCTGTTCATGACCGGGTTCGACCTGTGGATCACGTACGGCGGCGTGCCGGGGTGTGCGCACTACGATCTGGCGCACTCGACAGCCGAGCAGAGCGTCAGCGCCACGCTGCTCGTGTGGTCGGATGGCGAACTACTCGCCGAACACGACGGCACCGACCTGGCGCAGGCGCTCGGTTCGCCCCTCCGCAGGCGCGTCCCGACGCCCGCGGAGGGTGCCCTCGAGTTCGCCTGACCCGTGAGTACTTGTTAACCGCGGGGGGGCTGTTGCGGAATTGAGTGAGGGCGGTCCGGGTGCGGGTGTCTCGTGCCGCGGTGGGTGCCGGTGCGGGGTGGCCCCCGCCGGGTCAGGGGGTGGCCGGGAGCGGGGTGCCTCCGGTCAGGTGGGTGAGGATCTTGCCCAGGTTGTGCACGGTGGCGTGGAACGCCCATTCGCTGCGGGCGCGGTCGAGGCCGCGGCTGGTGAAGCGGCGGAATCCGAGGTTGTGTTTGGCGTGCCCGAACACGGTTTCGGCGATGGGTGAGCGTTTGCGGTAGGTGGCGATACCGGCCTCGGTGCGCAGCCGGCGGGTCATGGCCTGGATCGGATCCGCTTGCGGCGGTGGCGGTCCGGTGACCGGATCAGCGGTGGCGGCGGCCTCGAGGTGACGGGATTTGCCGGTGGCGATCAACCGGTCCGGGCCCGGCGCGGTGAGGTTCTCGCGGGAGCAGTAGCCGGCGTCGAAGAGCATCACCCCGATCAGCTCCTCCGGGCTCGTGCCGGTCGGTTCCTTCCCACGTCGGGTGGCGTCGATCAGGTGCGCGGCCGCCCCGGCCTTGTCGACCATCTCGGGGAAATAGTCGTAGTCCGCCGGGCCGGTCCCGACCCCGGTGGCCAGGATCAACCCGTCCTCGCTGGTGAAGGCCTGGCAGTTGTAGCCCTGCACCCAGCCGCCGCCGCGCAGCGGCTGCAACCGCGAGTCGGGGTCGGTGGTGTTGCGGCGCCGCTGCCCGGCGGCAGCGGCGCGCTCACCCTGCTTGCGCAGGGCGGTGTCGAGTTCGGTGCGCCGACGCCGCACCAGGTGGTGCTCGTCGACCGGCTTCGGAACGAACCCGCCCCCGCCCCCGGCCGCGGTGCGCCCCCGGAACCGCTCGATCACCGCCTGCTGGGCGGCGACCGCCTCGGCCAGACGCCGCTCGGCGGCGGCGACCTCGGCCCCGACCGGCACCCGGCCCATCACCGTCTGGCCCGCGTCGAGCCGGGCCAGATAGTCCTGTGCTTTCCCCTCCCGCTCGCACTGTTCGGCGTCCTTCTCCGCGTCGAGCTGGGCCAATGCCTCGGCGATCCGGGCCGAGCGGGTGCTGGGATCGGCCAACTCCGCCGGCACCTGTCCCGGGCCCGAATCGTCCTCGCCGTAGAGGTCGTCCTCGGCGTCATCGGTGGCGGCGTGCGCGGCCACCGCGGCGGCGGCGATCCGCGCGGCCTCGGCCTCGGCTGCCCGGCGCAGCCCGTCCTCGGTGCGGTTGGCGTCCTTCGATGCGTTCGAGGCGATCTTCACCCCGTCCAACGCGATCGTCTCGAGTCGGCCCAGACCCAACCGTGCGGCCAGGATCAGGACCTGCGTGAACAGGGCCTCGCAGGCGGTGTGGTTGTCCTTGCGGAACCGTGAGATCGTCACGTGATCGGGGGTGTCGCCGGCGCAGATCACCCGGTAGGACACCACCTCCGAGCAGGCCCGCTCGATCTGCCGCGACGACCGCACCCCCCGCGACCACGCCCAGATCAGCAGGGTCACCAGCATGTCCGGGTCGTACCCGGCGCGCCCGGCACCCCCGGTGCGGCGAGAGCCGTGAAAGGCGCTGGTGTCGAGATGGGTGTCGACGATCTCGATCACCGTCCACACCGGATGCGTGGGCGGCACCCACTCCCGCATGTCCGGCGGCAACAAAAACTGCTGATCACGATTCACCGGTCGATACCCCTTGGCCACCAACACATTATCCAAGAAACATCAGGTCGGGGCGCCGCGGCACGCGGACACCCCGACCCGGAAATTTGAAACAGCCCCCGGGCGGTTAACAAGTACTCACGGGCGCCGGAGGCGCACACCGAGGAGGGCGTCCACGGCGGCGGCGAATTCGCTCGGCGCGTTCGTGTCGGAGCCACCGTGGTCGAGGGCGCGACGGGCCCAGCCGTCGAGGGCGTCGAGCGCCTTCGGGGTGTCGAGATCGTCCGCGAGATGCTGGCGCAGCCGGGCGATCGTGTCGGTGGCAGACGGCGCCGACTCGAGTGCGGCGGCGTCCTTCCACAGCTGCAGCCGGGTGTGGGCGTCGGCGAGAAGCTGCTCGGTCCAGGGGCGGTCCTGCCGGTAGTGCCCGGACAGCAGTCCGAGGCGGATGGCGGCCGGGTCGACTCCCTCGCCGCGCAGCTTCGACACGAACACGAGGTTGCCGCGGCTCTTCGACATCTTCTCGCCGTCGAGACCGATCATGCCGGTGTGCACGTAGTGGCGGGCGAAGCGACGGTCGCCCGTGGCCGACTCGGCGTGCGCCGCGGAGTACTCGTGGTGCGGGAAGATCAGGTCGCTGCCGCCGCCCTGCACGTCGAAACCCGAACCGATGCGGTTGAGGGCGATGGCCGAACACTCGATGTGCCAGCCGGGACGCCCGGGACCGAACGGAGACGGCCATGACGGCTCGCCCGGGCGGACCGCACGCCACACCAGGGCGTCGAGGGGATCCTCCTTGCCGGGGCGGTCGGGGTCGCCGCCGCGCTCGGCGAAGAACTTGTCCATCGTCTCGCGGTCGTAGCCGGACTCGTACCCGAACTGCTCGGTCGCGTTGGCACGGAAGTACACGTCGGGGAATTCGGGGTCGTCGACGACGTAGGCGGCGCCGGACGCGACGAACTTCTCGACCATCTCGATCACTTCGCCGATCGACTCCACCGCGCCGATGTAGTCGCGCGGGGGCAGCACCCGCAGGGCTTCCATGTCTTCGCGGAACAGCGCCGTCTCGCGCATGCCGAGGACCACCCAGTCCTCGCCGTCGCGGTTGGCGCGCTCGAACAGCGGGTCGTCGACGTCGGTGACGTTCTGGACGTAGTGCACGTCGTGCCCGGCGTCACGCCAGATCCGGTTCACCAGATCGAACGTCAGGTACGTGGCCGCGTGACCGAGGTGGGTGGCGTCGTAGGGGGTGATACCGCACACGTACATCGTGGCCGTGCGTCCGGGAGTGACGGGACGTACCTGCCGGTCAGCGGTGTCGAACAACCGCAGCGGAGGCCCCTGGCCTGGAACGGACGGGACAGCGGTTTCGGACCAAGACTGCATGAGAGCGAGCCTAGTGGACCCGCATTTCCGCCTCGGAGGGAGCCGCCGCCCCCACGGGCGCCGAACGGCTCCGTCAGAACGCGGGCCACGGAATCGGCCGGTGACCGTTCGGCCGGGGCATCACCGGCGCCGCGAGGAGGTCCACGGAACGCTCGTACAGCGCGGCGACCTCGCCGGACGTGATGTGCTCGCCCAGTCGCGCACCGAAGTCGCCCTCGAGCGAGGAGATCAGTTCCGCGATGTCGACGACGAGGGCGCCCGGCACCTCCGTCCCGGCCCACCCCCACAACACGGTCCGCAGCTTGTTCTCCGTGTGCAGGCAGATGCCGTGGTCGACGCCGTAAACGGAACCGTCGAGCCCCTCGAGTGCGTGGCCGCCCTTGCGGTCGGCGTTGTTGATCAGCACGTCGAGGACCGCCATCCGCTGCAGCCGCGGGTCGTCGGCGTGGATGAGCGCGACCGGTTCGCCGTCCATGTCGGTGGCGCGCAGGATCTCGAACCACCCCTCCGGGACGGCGTCGGGAGCGCAGATGTCGACCAGGTCGAGACCGCCGGTGTCGTCGGCGTGCCGGTCGGGGGTGTCGACCCACCGCTGCACCATGCCCGGGCCGAACGGACCGTCCCGCAGGAGAGTGCGGGGAATCACACCCCACCCGAGCTGTTCGGACACGAGATACGACGCGTATTCACGTCCGGCGAGCGTGCCGTCCGGGAAGTCCCACAATGGACGCTCCCCGCGGACGGGCTTGTACACGCAGCGGACGGTGTTCTCACCCTCGACTGCGTCGCACACGAGGGTGGCGTTACTGGCGTGGGTGATCTGGCCGATGAGGGTCAGCTCGCCGGACTCCAGAGGATCGGACTCCTCGGCAGGCACCCGTCAGTCCTCCTCGTCCATCTCCGGGGTGAGGCCGAAGCTCTGGCCGCGGCGGTACCCGTTGGTCCGGATGCAGATGTGCCCTTCCGGGGCCAGTGGCTCACCGCACAGTGGGCACGGCGCGCGCCCGGCGGCGATGACCCGTTCGGAGCGCAACGAGAAGTCCCGCGCCTGCAACGGGGTGAGGAAGACGCGCACGGCGTCCGGTCCGTCCTCGGAGTCGTCGAGAACGACGGACTCGTCGAACTCCGTCTCACTGACGGCGAGCAGTTCCACCACGACGGCTCCGGCGTCCGCGTCCCAGCCCAGGCCCATCGTGCCGACCCGGAACTCGGCGTCGATCGGGGTGACGAGGGGGCTCGCGTCGTCGAGTTCGGCCCCCTCCGGGGGAACCTCCGTCCCGAACCGGCGGTGCACTTCCTCGAGGAGGAGCCCCATCCGGTCGGCCAGTACCTGCACCTGCTGTTTCTCCAGCAGGACGCTGATCACTCGCGCCTCGTGTACGGCCTGGAGGTAGAACGACCTGTCGCCGGGCTCACCCACCGTCCCGGCAATGAATCGGTCAGGAGTGCGGAATACGTGAATTGCGCGTGACATTGCACCTCCTTCAGCTGGAGCCGGGCCCTACTGCGGCGCTGCCCACTCGTTGTTCCGTCTCGGACTGTTCCTCGCAGCATGTTGCGTTCATTATCCGTCAATCGTCACCGGCGGGGTCCGCCTAATCGTCACCGGCGGGGTCCGCCTAATCGTCACCGGCGGGGTCCGCCTAATCGTCACCGGCGGGGTCCGCCTAATCGTCACCGGCGGGGTCCGCCTAATCGTCACCGGCGGGGTCCGCCTAATCGTCACCGGCGGGGTCCGCCTAATACTCACAGCCGGACCTCCCCGCCGGGCACCGATCCGGATACTTCGGCGCGGGCCCCGTCTCCGGAGACGGGTGGCGTGTTGACTCCGGACAGATCGGCTCCGGTGTCGTTCATCTTCAGCACGTACGGACGGGTGGAGGTGTACCGGACGACGCTGATCGAGGCCGGCTCGGCGACGATCCGCTGGAATCCGTCGAGGTGCGCGCCGAGGGCGTCGGCGAGGACCGACTTGATGACGTCGCCGTGTGAGCACGCCACCCACACGACGTCTCGGCCGTGCAGTTCGGCGAGCCGCGCATCGTGCTCCCGGACCGCGGCGACGGCCCGGGCCTGGACCTGCGCCAGCCCTTCTCCTCCCGGGAACACTGCGGCGGACGCGTGCTGCTGCACGATCTTCCACAGCGGCTCCTCGAGCAGGACCTTCAGCTCACGACCGGTCCACTCGCCGTAGTCGACCTCGACCAGCCGATGTTCCACCACCGGGGTCAGGCCCCGGGCCCGGGCGAGCGGCTCCACGGTCTGCTCGCACCGCACGAGCGGCGAGTGCACGATCTCCTCGATCGCAACGTCCGCGAGCCGGGACACGATGGCCTGCGCCTGCTCGCGGCCGCGGTCGTCGAGTTCGACTCCCGGTGACCGGCCGGCAAGCGTGTGTGCGGTGTTCGAGGTCGACCGCCCGTGGCGCAGCAGCACAACTGTCATTGGCCCAGCCTAGTGTCGTGCACTCCCCGGCCGCCCGATCTCAGGTGGCCGACACGACGCCGGTCGCGAGAAGCGACAGGACGACCACGCCGAGGATGATGCGGTAGCCGACGAACCAGTACATCGAGTGGTCGACGACGAACCGCAGCAGCCACGCGATCGACGCGTAGCCGATGGCGAACGCGATGACAGTGGCGACGAGGAGCTGCGGGCCGCTCGCGTTGAGGCCTTCACCGGCCGGTTCGAATGCGTCGGGCAGGCTGAACAGCCCGGACGCGACGACCGCGGGGATGGCGAGGAGGAACGAATAGCGCGCGGCGGCTTCGCGGGTGAGTCCGAGGAAGAGTCCGGCACTGATCGTGCCGCCCGACCGGGATACGCCCGGGATCAGGGCGAGCGCCTGCGCCGAACCCATGATGATGCCGTCCTTGGCGCGCAGGTCCTCGACGGGACGCACCTTCCGCCCGTAGTACTCGGCCGCCGCGATGACCAACGCGAACACGATCAGCATGGTGGCGATCAGCCACAGGTTGCGGGCGCCCGTGCGGATCTGGTCCTTGAAGAGGAAACCGAGGACACCCACCGGGATCGTGCCGATGATCACATACCAGCCCATCCGGTAATCGAGGTCACCGCGATGCTCGGGGTGGAACAGTCCCCGGAACCACCCGGCGATGATCCGTCCGATGTCGCGGGCGAAGTAGATGAGCACCGCGGCTTCGGTGCCGAGCTGGGTGACGGCGGTGAAGGACGCACCGGCGTCGTCACCGAAGAAGACCTCCGACACGATCCGGAGATGGCCGGACGAGGAGATCGGCAGGAACTCGGTCAATCCCTGGACCGTACCGAGGACAATCGCCTGGAGCCAGGACATCGCCTCGCCCATCACTCACCGGTCCCGAGGTCGAATGTGCCGCTCTGACGCCAATTTCCCATGTCGCGTTCGTAATTCACCGGCGCCACGGTACCGGGGAGGGCGACCTCCGGCAGAATCCGGCGTGGCAGGACCCCTGCCCCGCGATACCCCACTACTCTGCACCTGTGGTGACCGGTCCCGGGGGGCACCAGCATCTTCGGGGGCGACGCCGGGTTGCAGCTACGGTACGAGACGCAGGCGGTTATGGAACAGAGATCGGTCGGAGCAAGCGGGCTACGAGTGTCACGACTCGGCCTGGGCACGCTCACGTGGGGTCGGGACACCGACGGCGACGAGGCCGCGGCGCAGATCGCGGCGTTCGTCGATGCGGGCGGAACGCTCGTCGACACCTCGCCCGCGTACGGCGACGGTGTGGCGCAGCGGATCCTGGCGGAACTGCTCGACGACGTGGTGCCGCGAACGGAACTCGTCCTGAGCTCGAGTTCCGGGATCAACCCGTCGGGTCCCTCACGGATCGACTGCTCGCGACGCGGTCTCGTCGCCCAGCTCGACGCCACCCTGCGCGAACTCGGCACCGACTACCTGGACATGTGGCAGGTCGCCACCTGGGATCCGTTCACGCCGGTCGACGAGGTCGCCGCCACACTCGATTTCGCGGTGGCGAGCGGCCGGGTCCGGTACGTCGGGGCGCGGGGTTACCTCGGGTGGCAGCTGGCCACCGCGGCAGGGGCGTCCCGCGGCACCACGCTCGTCGCCACCCAGGTGGAGTACTCGCTGCTCGCCCGGGGAGTCGAGGAAGAACTCGTTCCGGCCGCGGCGCATCACGGTATCGGTGTGTTCGCTGCGGTGCCACTCGCCCGCGGGGTCCTGACCGGCAAATACCGCAACGGGATCCCCGTCGATTCCCGCGGTGCCGACGACGCGCACGCGCAGGACGTCCAGAGTTACCTCGGCGACTCCTCCGTCCGGGTGGTCGACGCGGTCGTGACCGCGGCCGACGGGCTCGGCACGTCCCCGCTGGCCGTCGCGCTCGCGTGGGCGCGCGATCGTCCGGGTGTCGCGAGCGCGGTCGTCGGGGCGAGGGACATCGCACAGCTGACCGGAGTGCTCGTCGCCGAGGAGCTGGAGTTGCCCGCCGCGATCGCAGCGGCGCTCGACGACGTCAGCGCCTAGCGTGTGCAGGAGCAGGCAGACGTGCACCTGCAGTTCACGTGCAGGGCAGGCTAACCTGGTGCCCACCGGCCGACGCCCGTAGATCTGCAGGAGAGTCCATGACCACGCTGAACGAGGCCGACGCGGCCGATCGCCGAACCGTCGGCTTCGCCGAGCGCATCAAGGCCGGGACGGACGCCGCTCACCGGGAGACGGAGCAGTCCCGCTTCGTCGGGGCCCTCCTCGCCGGTGAACTCACCTCGGACGGCTACGCCGAACTGCTCGCGCAGACGTACCTCGTCTACCGCGAACTCGAGGACGCCGGGCGCACCCACACCGGCAACCCCGTCGCGTCGCCGTTTCTCCACGACGAACTGCTGCGGGTTCCGTCACTGGAAGCGGATCTCGAGTTCCTGCGCGGGCCGTCGTGGCGCGAGACGGTGTCCGCGCTGCCCGCCACCACCCGCTACGTGGAGCGGCTCCGCGAGGTGGCGTACGAATGGCCCGCCGGTTTCGTTGCGCACCACTACATCCGGTACATGGGAGATCTGTCCGGTGGGCAGATCATCCGGCGCATGCTCGAACGCGCGTACGGGTACACCACCGACGGTCTGCAGTTCTACATCTTCGACGAGATCCCGAAACCGAAGGTGTTCAAGGACACCTACCGCGCGAAACTCGACGCCGCGCCCCTGACTCCGGAGGAACAGCAGCGGGTGATCGACGAGGTCAACCTCGCCTACCGGCTCAACGGCGACCTGTTCGCCGCCCTCGAAGCGGACATCGACCGGTACCTCGCACGATGAGATCGGTGTTCCGGACCCGCACGGACAGGTCGCTGTTCGCCGTTCTCGTCCTGCTTCTCGTGTCCGCGGTAGCGGTGACGGCGTGCACATCCGGCGCCGGTGACAGCGCAGGCGGCACCGGCGGTGCGCGCACGGCGGTCCTCGACGACCTGAATCCCGAACCCCTCGAGTCCCCCGCCACACCGGTGCTGCCCGTCACGGTCCGCAGTTTCGACGGGGTGGACGTGACGATCACGGACGCGAGCCGGATCGTGACCGCGGACCGCTATGGAACGCTCACCGAGACGGTCTTCGCACTCGGACTCGGCGACAACGTGGTGGGCCGGGACATCGCCTCCGAGTTCCCGGCCGCGCAGGACGTGCCGGTGGTGACACCGGGCGGGCAGTCCCTCAACGCCGAGGCCATCCTCGACCTGGCGCCGACGGTGATCCTCACCGACACCAGCATCGGCCCGCAGGCCGTGCAGGATCAGCTGCGGGCAGCCGGTATTCCGGTCGTCTTCTTCGATCCGACGCGGACCCTGGAGGGCGTGCCCGATCAGATCACGGCGGTGGCGAATGCGCTCGGCGTGCCCGAGCAGGGTCGCGAACTCGCGGCCCGCACCGAGAGTGAGATCGCGGCCGCCCGGAGTCGCGCGCCCCAGGGCGACGATCCCCTGAAGATCGCGTTCCTCTATCTGCGCGGCACCGCGATCACCATGATCGGCGGCCCCGGGTCGGGCGCCGACTCGCTGATCGACGCACTCGGCGCAGTCGACGCCGGCACCGCATCGGGCATCACGCAGCAGTTCGCGCCGATCACCAGCGAGGCTCTGATCGCCGCCGCTCCCGACGTCCTCCTGATGATGACGGGCGGGCTCGAATCGATCGGCGGCATCGAGGGACTCGAGAAGATCCCCGGGGTGGCGCAGACTCCGGCGGGCAAGAACCAGCGCGTCGTCGACATGCAGGACGGGGTGCTGCTCAGCTTCGGCCCCAACACGGGGCGTGTACTCGGCGCGCTGGCCGACGCCGTCTACCCGACCGACAATCCATGACCGTCGAAGACCTCCACGCTCCGGGTAAGCCCTCCTCACGCACTCGAACCGGTGCCGTCCTCGGCGGTCTGCTGATCGCCCTTGCTGTCGCCGCCGTCCTGTCGGCCTGCATCGGACAGGTGCCGACCGGACCCGGAGAGGTTCTCGGCAGCATCCTGCACCGCGTCGGATTGGATCTCGGGCCGATGCCTGCGCATCCCAGCGGTGAGGTGACGCTGTGGGAGGTCCGGTTCCCGCGCGTGGTCCTCGCCATCCTGGTCGGGGCGGCGCTCGGATGCGCGGGAGCGCTGCTGCAGGGTGTGTTCGCCAACCCGCTCGCCGAACCCGGCGTCATCGGGGTGTCGGCAGGAGCCGCGGTCGGCGCCAGCGCCGCCATCGTGGTCGGCGGCGCGTTCGCGGCCGGGTGGACGGTGGCCGCGGCCGCCTTCGTCGCCGGACTGATCACCACCGTCGCCGTGTACGTCCTCGCCCGGCACGAGGGCCGCACCGAGGTGGTCACCCTCGTCCTCACCGGTGTGGCGGTCAACGCGTTCGCCGGCGGCCTCATCGCCTTCTTCACGTTCGTCGCGTCCCCCGCGGCGCGCGATCAGATCGTGTTCTGGCAACTGGGCAGCCTCAACGGGGCCACCTGGAACGCGGTCGCGGTGGTGGCGCCGATGACCGTCGCCGGGATCGCCGCCACGATGATGATCGCCGGGAAACTCGACCTGCTGTCTCTCGGCGAGAGCGCGGCCCGGCACCTCGGCCTCGACGTCGAGCGGCTACGTCAGATCGCCGTGCTGATCGTCGCCCTGCTCGTCTCGTCCAGCGTGGCCTTCACCGGCATCATCCTGTTCGTGGGCTTGGTGGTCCCGCACCTGATGCGCATCGCCGTCGGGCCGGGCCACCGGGCCCTGATCCCGGCGAGCGCGCTGTGCGGTTCGCTCGTGCTGCTCCTCGCCGACCTGGGCGCCCGGTCGCTCGTGGCGAACGCGGACCTCCCGCTCGGCATGCTGACGGCCCTGGTCGGCGGGCCGTTCTTCTTCTGGTTGCTGCGCCGCACCCGGGCCAGTCAGGGCGGGTGGGCATGAGTCCGGCATTCCACCCGCTCCGCACCCGGGTCGGCGAGGCCATCGAGCAGAGCCTGTTCCGACGGACCGACCCGGTGCCCCCGCCGCGCCCGTCGGGGGCGGTGACGCTGCGGGCGGACGGCATCGCGGTCACCCGCGGGGGCAGGCCCGTGCTCGACGACGTGTCCGTGGACGTGCGGATCGGCGAGGTCCTCGTTCTCGTCGGCCCCAACGGGGCGGGCAAGTCGACGCTCCTCGCGGCGCTGTCGGGCGATCAGGACGTGCACACGGGAACCGTGCACCTCGACGACCGGGACCTCGGCGAGTGGACGGCACTCGAGATGGCCCAGCGCCGGGCGGTCCTTCCCCAGCAGAACACGGTCGGATTCTCGTTCACCGCACGTCAGGTGATCACGATGGGCCGCTCACCGTGGGCACGCACCCCCCGCTCCGACGACGACGCCGTCGCGATCGCCGAGGCCATGCGGATCTGCGACGTCGTGGCGTTCGCCGACCGGCCGTTCACCGCGCTGTCGGGTGGCGAACGTGCCCGGGTAGCTCTGGCGCGGGTGCTGGCGCAGCGCACCGAGACGATCCTGCTCGACGAGCCCACCGCCGCCCTCGACCTCGGGCACCAGGAGACCGTGATGCGTCTCGCCCGCTCCCGCGCGGAGCAGGGCACCGCGGTGGTGGTCGTCCTCCACGACCTCGCGCTCGCCGCCGCGTACGCGGACCGGATCGTGGTCCTCGAGCAGGGACGTGTCGCCGCGAACGGCCCTCCCGCCGACGTCTTGTCCGAGGAATTGCTGACCCGGGTGTACGGGCACCCCGTCGAGGTCATCGAGCACCCGGTGACCGGTGCGACCCTCGTCCTCCCCCGCCGCGATCAGCGCTAGACCGCGGGGGTCACAACCCGTCGATGACGGCCCCGAGACGGCTGAGTACCGCACGGACGGTGATCCCGTCCTCCGGTCCTGCCAGGTGGGAATCGGGATCGGACACGGCATCTCTCACGACGGCGACGATGCTGCGTTCATCGGTCAGGTCGATCTCCCGGACCGAGCGTCGCGCAGACGCCACGATGTCGTCCGGAGCCGGGACCTCGGTTTCCACGTCGGCGCGGTAGACCTCGACGTGCATCGTGCTTTTGCGCACCCGGAATGCGTAGGAGTTACCTTCTGCGGTCCGGCCGAAGCCGTGTGCGTGCGGTCCTACCGTGACGTCTTCGACGGTGAACGTCGGTGTTTCGGGTATTTCCACGGTCTTCTCCTCGATGACCTGGGCCGGCGATCGGGAGACCGCCGGGCGCGGGGTCGATGTTTCTCACGGTATCGCCTCGGCACCCGCTCGGCACCGACCGCATTCGTGGGCGTTTCGCCGATCAGGGATGCTTGTGGGCAGTTGTACAGGTGTAGGTCGATGAGAGAACCCCGAGGAGCAGCACATGGGTAGACCGGGAGCGCGCGTCGTCGCCTCGTGTATCGGAGTGGCATTTCTAGTGGTCACGGGCTGTTCTTCGAACTCCGACGACGATCAGGCGATCACCATTGCGCCCGCGAGTGCCGCGCAGTCGCCGGCTCAGAACACCACGCCTGCCGGTGTCGTCCACCCTGTCGGTCTGCCGATCGAGTCCACCACCTTCGACCCCGAGACCCGCACGACCGTCGTACTGGGAGGCGAAGGCAACCAGATCCTGCTGTTCCCGGCCGGCGATTTCGCGGCGGCTGCGCGGGTGATTCCGTTGGACGCCACCGTCGCGCAGGTCTCCCTCGCCCCCGGTGGTGTGGCGCTGCTCGCCATGAACACCCAGGTAGGACGCCTGGACCTGCGCACCGGCGAGGTGACGTTCGTCCCCGCCGACGGCGACGTCCGGTCGGTGGCCCAACTGCCCGACGGACGGCTGGCGATGGGCCTGGGCAATGGCGAGATTCACATCGTCAACACCGAGACGAACGAGTCACAGGTGATCGGCGGTCTCACGTCCGTCGACGGACTTGCCGTCGTCGGCGACTCGCTCACCGCTCTCGACCGAGGGCAGACGTCCGTCACCGCCATCGACGTCCCCGGTGCCGCGCTCGGAGTCGCGCTGCGCGCCGGTGAAGGCGCGACTCAGCTCACGACCGATCACTACGGACGAATCCTCGTCACCGACACCACCGGCGACGAACTGCTCGCCTACACCACCGACACACTGATGCTCCGCCAGCGGTTCCCCGCCGGGCTCGCGCCGTACGCCGTCGCCTACGACGACACCGCCGACCGCGCGTGGGTCACGCTGACCGAGACCAACGAAGTGGTCGGATTCGACCTGTCGAGTGGTGTCGGCGTGGAAACGGCGCGGTATCCCACCGTCCGGCAGCCGAACTCTGTCACTGTGGATACCGTGAACGGTGACCTCCTGATCGGTTCCGCGACGGGAGACGGCCTACAGCAGATCCCGACGAGGAGTTCGTAGATGGCATCGCATTCACGTCGACTCCCCTCCGGGTGGGAGATCGAATCCGAGGACTACGAGTACGTGCCGCTTCGGCTGCCACCCGACGTCACCCGCATCAGCGCTTCGATGAGGTTGGCCATCCAGGCGGAATTCGGTGGCTGGGAGCTGTCCCGGGTCCGCCTGTACTCCGACGGAAGTCGCCGTGTGCTGCTCAAACGAAGGAAGACCGCTCACCATGTCCCCGACCCCGCAATCTAGGGAGACCTCCTTGTACCACCTGCTGTTACGGGTGATGTTCCGCCTTCCTCCGGAGCGGATCCATCACCTGGCCTTCGCTGCGATGCGCCTGGTCACGCGGTTCTCGCCACTGCGTCAGCTCGTCGGCAAGGTCCTCGTCGTGGACGATCCGGTACTGCGGAACACCGTGTTCGGACTCGACTTCCCGGCGCCGCTCGGGCTCGCCGCCGGGTTCGACAAGGATGCGACCGGCGTCGACGCGTGGGGGCCCCTCGGCTTCGGGTTCGCCGAGGTGGGCACCGTCACCGCCCAGGCGCAGCCCGGCAACCCGGCGCCCCGCCTGTTCCGGCTGCCCGCGGACCGCGCCCTGATCAACCGGATGGGTTTCAACAATCACGGCGCAGGCAATGCCGCCAATCATCTCCGTCAGCGCCGGGCCGGTGTCCCGATCGGCGCGAACATCGGCAAGACCAAGATCGTCGACGCCGCCGACGCGCCGGCCGACTACACGGCGAGCGCGCAACTGCTCGGCCCGCTGGCCGATTTCATGGTGGTCAACGTCAGCTCCCCGAACACCCCGGGACTGCGGGACCTGCAGGCCGTCGAATCTCTCCGGCCTCTCCTGCGTGCCGTTCTCGACTGCGTGACCGTCCCGGTTCTCGTGAAGATCGCACCCGACCTGTCCGACGACGACGTCGACGCGGTCGCGGATCTCGCGCTCGAACTCGGCCTGGCGGGCATTGTCGCGACCAACACGACGATCCGCCGAGACGGGCTGAACACCCCGGACGCCGAGGTGTCGGCGATCGGCGCGGGCGGGTTGTCGGGACCTCCGGTCGCCGAACGATCCCTCGAGGTCCTCCGCCGCCTGCACGCGCGGGTGGGTGATCGTCTGGTGCTGATCTCCGTCGGCGGCATCGAGACCGTCGACCAGGCATGGGAACGGATCCTGGCCGGGGCGTCCCTCGTGCAGGGTTACACCGGATTCATCTACGGCGGGCCGTTCTGGGCGCGCCGCATCCACAAGGGGCTGGCCCGGAAGGTGCGCGAGGCCGGCTACTCCTCCGTCGCCGATGCGGTCGGCGCCGGCGCCGTTCGCTGACACGGACCGCACACAGACCGGTGGCCGGCGAATCCAGAGGATTCGCCGGCCACCCGTGTCTTTCCGGAGTTGCCGAGCTACTGCTCGTATGTCCCCTGGATCGTCGCGCGAGCGATCGCATGCGAGAACAGGTTGAAACCCAGGAATGCCGGTGTCGAATCGGCCGTGACCCCGTCGAGGGTCTCCACGTCGAGCGCGTGGACCGCGAAGATGTAGCGGTGCGGACCGTGCCCTTCCGGCGGGGCCGCGCCGAGGAAGCGACGCAATCCGGCGTCGTTCTTCAGCGTGATCGCACCGCTCGGGAGCCCGGTTCCGTCGTCGTCGCCTGCACCGCTCACCAGCGTGGTCGTGTCGGCCGGAATGTTGGCAACAGCCCAGTGCCAGAATCCGGACGCCGTCGGCGCGTCGGGGTCGTACACCGTCACCGCGAAGCTCTTGGTCTCGGCGGGGAACCCCGACCACGACAGCTGCGGTGAGTTGTCGTAGCCGCCGGCGCCGAAGATCCCGCTGACCTGCTCCTTGTTCAGCGGCTGCCCGTCGGTGACGTCGGTGGAGGTCAGCTCGAAACTCGGCAGGTCGGGAAGTGCCTCGTACGGGTCGTGTGACATGCGTTTCCTCTCTTGTCGCGTATCGGTTCTCGGATCAGCTGTGGAGCAGAAAATGTTCCAGCACGCGTGTACCGAACAGTAGTGCGTCGACCGGTACCCGTTCGTCGACACCGTGGAACAACGCGCTGAAATCCAGGTCGGCGGGCAGCTGCAGCGGAGCGAACCCGAAGCACCGGATGCCGAGCTTCGCGAACGCCTTGGCGTCGGTTCCACCCGACAGCATGTAGGGCACGGTCCGGGCACCGGGATCGTGCGCGAGGATCGCGTCGTTCATGGCGTCGACCAGATGCCCGTCGAAGGTCGTCTCGTAGGAATCGAGCTTCGTGATCCATTCACGCTGGACGTCCGGTCCGATGAGCTCGTCGACAGTCGCCTCGAACTCGGCCTGCCTGCCGGGCAGGATCCGGCAGTCGACGACGGCCTCCGCGGTCTGCGGGATGACGTTGGCCTTGTAGCCGGCCGAGAGCATGGTCGGGTTCGCGGTGTCGCGGAGGGTGGCGCCGATGATGTTGGCGATGGTGCCGAGTTTCGCGAGGGTGCCGTCGAGGTCGGGCGACTTCGGGTCGAAGTCGAGTCCGGTCTCCGCACCCGCCGCTTCGAGGAATTCGGCCACCGAATCGGAGATGACCAACGGGAAGGTGTGCGCACCCAGCCGGGCGACCGCCTGCGCCAGGATGGTGACGGCGTTGTCGGTGTGCAGGAACGAACCGTGCCCGGCCCGGCCCTTTGCCGTCAGCCGCATCCATCCGAGACCCTTCTCAGCGGTCTCGACGAGATAGAGCCTGCGGTCGGTGCCGTCCGGTCGCGGAACGGTCAGGGAGAAACCGCCGACCTCACCGACCGCTTCCGTCACACCCTCGAACAGATCGGGACGATTCTCGACGAGCCACTGGCAGCCGTACTTGCCACCGGCCTCCTCGTCGGCGACGAAGGCGAACACGAGGTCGCGGGGAGGAACGATTCCCTCGGCCTTGAACTGGCGGGCCACCGCCAGGATCATCCCGACCATGTCCTTCATATCGACGGCGCCGCGACCCCACACGTATCCGTCCTCGACGGCTCCGGAGAACGGGTGGACGCGCCAGTCGGCCGGCTCGGCGGGAACGACGTCGAGGTGGCCGTGCAGCATGAGGGCGCCACGGTCGGGGTTCGAGCCCTTCAGCCGCGCGAACACGTTGCCGCGGCCCGGCGCACCCGACTCCACGTACTCGGTCTCGTAACCCACTTCCTGCAGCTGGGCCGCCACCCACTCCGCACACTCGCGTTCGCCCTTCGTCGTGGCGAGCTCTCCGGTGTTGGACGTGTCGAAGCGGATCAATGAACTGACGAGATCCACGACTTCGGCTTCGGCGCGACCCTGGCCTGCGGTTTCCTGTGTAGTTGGCACTCCACTTTCCTACCACCGCAGCAGCGGAAACGCTCAGGTGAGAGGGGCGATTTGGGCCGTGGCGGTTCATCGGTTAATCTTTTGCAGCACCCAGGAAATGGGGGCAGGCAAGTCCGAGTGGCGGAATGGCAGACGCGCTAGCTTGAGGTGCTAGTGTCCTATTAACGGACGTGGGGGTTCAAGTCCCCCCTCGGACACTCTGAGTTGAGACAGACGAAAAGGCCCCGGTTCATCGAACCGGGGCCTTCTTCGTGAGAGGGCGAAGTTCGATGGGTGAAACAGCGACGACGATCGATCCGGCGGATCTCGAAATCTGCCTGAAGGTTCTCGATCAGGCGGCGGAACTCGACGACGCGGATCCCGATGCCGTCACGGTCCAGCGCGCCGTCGGTCACCTCTTCAAGAAGTTGAAGAAGCGCAGGCGGATCGCGGCCCGCGACGCCGTCTCCGAGGCCGACCGTCAGGTCGTCGCCGCGACCGCCACCGGTTCCCCCGATCGGATCGACGACGAGACCGCGGGCATCCCCCTCACGTCGAACGCCGACGGCGCATCCGCGGGCACCCTGATCCGGCCCCGCCCGTGCTACATCTGCAAGCAGCGGTACACCCGGGTCGACGCCTTCTACCACCAGCTGTGCCCCGACTGCGCGGCGAAGAGCCGTGCCAAGCGGGACGCGCGCGCCGACCTCACCGGACGCCGGGCGCTGCTGACCGGCGGTCGCGCCAAGATCGGCATGTACATCGCGCTGCGGTTGCTCCGCGACGGAGCCCACACGACGATCACGACACGCTTCCCCAACGACGCCATCCGCCGCTTCAAGGCGATGGAGGACAGCAGCGAGTGGATCCATCGGCTGCGCGTCGTCGGTATCGATCTGCGCGACCCGGCGCAGGTCGTCGCGCTGGCCGACTCCGTTGCCGCGCAGGGCCCGCTGGACATCCTGATCAACAACGCCGCACAGACGGTGCGACGTTCCCCCGGCGCCTACAGCGCGCTCGCCGATGCCGAGTCCGGCGCCCTTCCCTCCGGCGACCTGCCCGACGTCCTGACGTTCGGCAAGACGAGCGACGCCCACCCGGCGGCACTCGCCGGTTCGCTGTCCGACGTGTCCGCGATGGCGGGCGCCGCACTGTCCCCCGACGCGGTGAGCTCACTCGCACTGGTCGCGAAGTCGGCATCCCCCGATCGCATCGACCAGGGTCTGGCGATCGACGCCGGCGGACTCCTGCCCGACCTCGCGCACACGAACAGCTGGGTCCAGACGGTCGAGGAAGTCGACCCGATCGAGCTGCTCGAGGTGCAGTTGTGCAACTCGGTCGCCCCGTTCATCCTCGTGTCCCGACTGCGGCCCGCGATGGCGGCCGCAGGCGCCCGACGCAAGTACGTGGTGAACGTCTCCGCGATGGAGGGCCAGTTCAGCCGCGCCTACAAGGGTCCGGGGCACCCGCACACCAATATGGCGAAGGCCGCGCTGAACATGCTCACCCGCACCAGCGCCAAGGAGATGCTCGACGACGGCATCCTCATGACCGCAGTGGACACCGGATGGATCACCGACGAGCGGCCGCATTACACCAAGATGCGCCTGGCCGACGAGGGTTTCCACGCCCCCCTCGACCTCGTCGACGGCGCCGCCCGCGTCTACGACCCCATCGTCCAGGGCGAGCAGGGCGTCGATCTCCACGGGTGCTTCCTGAAGGACTACGAACCCTCACCCTGGTGATCGAGCACCGCTCGGGTCCGCCTACGAGAGCATCGACACAGCCGCAGCACTCTCCGGCACGGGGATAATAGGGTCGTACCGATACCTGCAAATGGAGGCGCTTCATGGCGATAGCCGTTGTCCACCGAGACAGCCCGGAAGGCCGGGCGGCCATCGTCCACGCCGCCCGCGAGGCTGTGCAACGACGGGAACAGCTGCTCGTCCTCCACGTCCTCGACGACGACCCCGGGCAGGACGCCGAGTCCGACCGGTCCGCCTTGCGCGCCGAGATCCAGGCGACGCTCGAGGGCGGCGGGGTCGGCGAGTCGTCGTGGGAACTGCGCACCAACGAACACGACGGCGATCAGGTGAGCGCACTGTGCGCGCTGGTGGACAGCAGCGGTGCGGATCTGCTCGTCGTGGGTACCCGGCGGATGTCCCCGATCGGCAAGTTCCTCCTGGAACGGTGGCTGCAGCGCCTCCTGCTCGAGGTCGACATTCCGATTCTGGTGGTCAAGGAAGACGTGCGCGGCACCGCCTGAGCCCGTTACCCGGCGGATCCGGCCGGGCGACGCCTACGATGGCGTAGGGGGGAACTTCGGATGTCAGGGGTGCATCGATGGGGAGCGTCTTCTACGAGGTCGTCGCCGACGCCACTGCCGTCGCGCACCTGATCTTCATCCTCTACGTCGTGTGCGGCGGGTTTCTCGCCTGGCACTGGCCGCGCACCATCGCCCTCCACGTCGCTGCGGTGGCCTGGGGATTCACCGGTCTCCTCGTCGGCATCGACTGTCCGCTGACGCATGTGGAGAGCTGGGCCCGGGTCCGCGCCGGGCAGGACCCACTCCCCTCGTCCGGGTTCATCTCCCACTACCTCACCGGGGTCGTCTACCCGGAATCCGCCGCGGGAGCGATCCAAACTCTCGTCGCGCTCGGCGTCGTCACCTCGTGGGTCGGCTACGTCGTCCTGCGACTCCGCACCCGGGTGCCCCTCGCACCCACCCATCCGGGCGGCACCGGAGCCTGAGCGCGTCCTTACCCTACCGCCGAGTAGGGTCGTGCCATGACAGACAGCGCACGTGAATTGGACCTCGTCGTGTACGGGGCCACCGGCTTCGTCGGCAAGCTTCTGGCCGACTATCTCGCACAGCACGCACCAGAAGGCGTGCGGATCGCGCTCGCGGGGCGCACAGCCGCCAAGCTCGAAGCGGTGCGGTCCTCGCTCGGACCTCGCGCGGCCGAGTGGCCCGTCATCGTCGCGAACTCCGACGACGCCGCGTCACTCGCAGCGTTGGCGGCACGCACCCGCGTGGTCGCGACGACGGTCGGGCCCTACGCCAAGTACGGTCACGCCCTCGCCTCGGTCTGCGCCGAGGCGGGCACCGACTACGTCGACCTCACCGGGGAGGTGTTGTTCGTCCGCGAGAGCATCGACGCCAACCACGAACGGGCCCGCGAGACCGGCGCCCGCATCGTCCATTCCTGTGGATTCGACTCCATTCCGTCCGATCTCGGGGTGCACGTCCTGCACGAGAAGGTCCAGGAGGACGGCGCCGGCGAACTCACCGACACCACGCTGGTGGTCACGTCCGTGCGGGGCGGCGTCAGCGGCGGCACGATCGATTCGCTGCGCACGCAGGTGGACGTATCGAAGAAGGATCCGGCGCTACGCCGTCTCGCGGCTTCGCCGTACTCCATGAGCCCCGACCGCTCGAAGGAACCGGACCTCGGCAAGCAATCCGACATGAGCGTGGTCAAGGGCGAGGACATCGCGCCCGGTCTGAAGGGGTGGAAGGCACCCTTCTTCATGGGCCCCTACAACACGCGCGTCGTGCGCCGCAGCAACGCGCTCCGCGACTGGGCCTACGGCCGGAAGTTCAAATACCGGGAGGTCATGAATGTCGGGAGCTCCCCGATCACACCGGTGATCGCGGGTGCGGTGGCCGCGGGCCTCGGCGGGATGATCGTCGGAATGGCCCTCCCGCCCACCCGGTACGTCCTCGACCGCGTTCTGCCCTCACCGGGCGACGGTCCCAGCGAGGAGGCGCAACGCAAGGGCCACTTCACCATGGACGTGTACACGACCACCAGCACGGGCGCGCGCTATACGTCGCGGGTGAAGGCGAAGGGCGACCCCGGATACAGCGCCACCGCGGTGATGCTCGGCGAATCCGCGTTGAGCCTCGCCCTCGGCGGCGATGCACTACCGGACGCCACCGGTGTCCTCACCCCCGCGACGGCACTGGGCGACGTCCTGGTGACACGGCTGCGCGACGCGGGCTTCGAGATCTCTGCACGCAAACTGTGAGCGGTTGGGCGCGTGTGAAGATGACACGCGCCCACCCCTCCCGCTAATGTCGACCCTTGTGCGCGGACAGCCGCGCACGCGACGAGAGACACGGGAGTCCGAGTGAACGGCACGAGCGCGCAGGCAGGCCCCGCGGCCTCGCTCGCCCTCATGCCCTTCTGGCCCTCCCGCCGAGGCCATGCCTTCGACCAGGGATGTTGCTGACCAGCCTGCTCGCTGGTCTTTGCTGCCCTGACGGTTCGCTCTCTCGGTCGGAGTCTCGATGTTCAAACTCTTGATTTTCACGCTGGTCGGCGTGGGTGCCCAGCTGGTCGACGGCGCTCTCGGCATGGCCTTCGGCGTGACTGCGACCACCCTGCTCGTGTTCAGCGGCGTCGGACCGGCACACGCCAGCGCAGCAGTGCATTTCGCCGAGGTCGGCACCACACTCGCCTCCGGCGCGTCGCACTGGCGGTTCCGCAACATCGACTGGTCCCTCGTCCTGCGCCTCGGCGTCCCCGGCGCCGCCGGCGCGTTCCTCGGTGCGACGGTGCTGTCCCAGTTGTCGACGGCCGCCGCCGTTCCCGTGACGTCGACGATCCTGCTGGCGATCGGTATCTACGTCCTCCTCCGCTTCTCCATCCGTCCTCCCGCCGTCAACGACGCCCGGACGTCGCCGCACACGGCGAAGTTCCTGTCACCGCTCGGACTGTTCGGTGGATTCATCGACGCGAGCGGCGGCGGCGGCTGGGGGCCGATCACCACCAGCACGCTGCTCTCGCGCGGCAAGACCGCACCGCGCACCGTCATCGGTTCGGTCAGCGCGTCGGAGTTCCTGGTGTCCGCCGCGGCCAGCATCGGTTTCATCTTCGGTCTCGGCAGCGACTTCTTCGACAACATCCCCATCATCGCGGGGCTGGCCCTCGGCGGCATCATCGCCGCCCCGCTCGCCGCGTGGCTCGTCAGCCGGGTGCCCGCGACCCTTCTGGGTACCGGTGTCGGCGGCATCATCATCATCACCAACGCGCAGAAGCTGTTCAAGACGTTCGAGGTGACCGGCGTCGCCGCGACCCTGGGGTACCTCGCTCTCGTCGCGGTGTGGGCCGGACTGCTGGTCGTCGCCTGGCGCCGCTCGCGTCTCAGCGCGGCAGAGGCCGCGGGCGATCTGCACCGGATCGACTCCGAGAACGACACGCCGATCGAGTCGGAAGCCCCGTCGCTGGAGCCGTCCACCGGCGAGAAGGCCTGACCTCACCTCCCACCCTCCCCTCCGCAGGACATCTGCCACACCGCATCCTTACCAGCGGGTAACATTGGTTGCGGTTCGTGGCACCCGTCCGGTGCTCCAAGTGCGGAACAGTGAGGCATTTCATGACTGAGCGTGTTGAGGTCGGCGGTCTGCAGGTCGCGAAGGTGCTCTACGACTTCGTGAACGAGGAGGCGCTGCCCGGGACCGGGGTGGACGCCGACGGGTTCTGGTCGGGTGCGGCCACGGTGATCGACGAGCTGGCGCCGAAGAACAAGGCCCTGCTGTCCACCCGCGACGACCTGCAGGCCCGGATCGACGGCTGGCACCGCGACCGGGCCGGGACCGCGATCGACCCGGCCGAGTACAAGGCGTTCCTGACCGAGATCGGGTACCTGGTGCCCGAACCGGCCCCCTTCGAGGTGTCCACGGCGAACGTGGACACCGAGATCACCGCCACCGCCGGCCCGCAGCTGGTGGTCCCGGTCCTCAACGCCCGCTTCGCCCTGAACGCCTCCAACGCCCGGTGGGGGTCGCTGTACGACGCCCTGTACGGCACCAACGCCATCCCCGACGACGGCGGCGCGGAGGCGGGCGCCACCTACAACAAGGTCCGCGGCGACCGGGTCATCGCCTGGGCCCGCACCTTCCTCGACACCGCCGCCCCCCTCGCGCAGGGGTCGCACGCCGACGCCGCCCGCTACACCGTCGACGGCACCGCGCTGACCGTGCAGCTCGCCGACGGCACCGTCACCGGGCTGGCGGAGCCGGGTAAGTTCGTCGGCTACCTCGGCGACCCGGCCGCCCCGACCAGTGTGCTGCTGCGCAATCACGGGTTGCACGCGGAAATCCAGATCGACCCCACCTCCCCGATCGGGTCCACCGACACCGCCGGGGTCAAGGACGTGGTGCTCGAGTCCGCGGTCACCACCATCATGGACTTCGAGGACTCCGTCGCCGCCGTCGACGCCGACGACAAGGTGATCGGCTACCGCAACTGGCTGGGCCTCAACCGCGGCGACCTGACCGAGGAGATGACCAAGGGCGGCACCGCGTTCACCCGCCGCCTCAACCCGGACCGCACCTACACCGCCCCGGACGGGTCCGAGCTCACCCTGCACGGGCGGTCGCTGCTGTTCGTCCGCAACGTCGGGCACCTGATGACCACCCCGGCGATCCTGCACGGCGACGGCACCGAAATCCCCGAGGGCATCCTCGACGCCCTGATCACCTCCCTGTGCGCCGTCCACGGACTCAGCACGGGCGAGGCGACGGGGCCGTTGGTCAACTCCCGCACCGGGTCGATCTACATCGTCAAACCCAAGCAGCACGGCCCCGACGAGGTCGCGTTCACCACCGAACTGTTCGGCCGCGTCGAGCAGGTCCTCGGGCTGCCCGCCAACACCCTCAAGGTCGGCATCATGGACGAGGAACGCCGCACCACCGTCAACCTCGCCGCCTGCATCAACGAAGCCCGGGAGCGGGTGGTGTTCATCAACACCGGGTTCCTCGACCGCACCGGCGACGAGATCCACACCTCGATGGAGGCCGGGCCGATGATCCGCAAGGCCGAGATGAAGAAGCAGACCTGGATCACCGCCTACGAGGACTGGAACGTCGACACCGGACTCGCCTGCGGGCTGCAGGGGCGGGCGCAGATCGGCAAGGGCATGTGGGCGATGACCGAGCTGATGGCCGAGATGCTCGACCAGAAGATCGGCCACCCCAAGGCCGGCGCGAACACCGCATGGGTGCCGTCCCCGACCGGGGCCACCCTGCACGCCACCCACTACCACCAGGTCGACGTCGTCGCCGTCCAAAACCAGCTGAAGGGCACCCGGCGGGCCACCCTCGACGAGATCCTCACCATCCCCCTCGCCCCCAGCACCGACTGGTCCGACGCCGAGAAACAGGAAGAACTCGACAACAACTGCCAGTCCATCCTCGGCTACGTGGTCCGCTGGATCGACGCCGGCGTCGGCTGCTCCAAGGTCCCCGACATCCACGACGTCGCCCTGATGGAAGACCGCGCCACCCTCCGCATCTCCTCCCAGCTGCTGGCGAACTGGATCCGGCACGGCGTGGTCACCGCCGACCAGGTCGTGCAGTCACTGCAACGGATGGCCCCGATCGTGGACCGGCAGAACCAGAACGACCCCACCTACCGGCCCCTGGCCCCGGACTTCGACACCAACATCGCCTTCCAGGCCGCGAAGGAACTCATCCTCGACGGCACCACCCAACCCTCCGGCTACACCGAACCGATCCTGCACCGCCGCCGCCGCGAATACAAAGCAGCCAACGCCTGACCGGTAGTTTCCCCACGTGAGTGGCGAAGCGTCCCGCGGGACGCTTCGCCACTCACGTGTCAGGCCGGGGTGATCCTGCGCATCACTACACTGCGAGGGTCAACGTCGAACTCGTCGGACAGGGGCTGGATAGCACGTGGGGCAGCATCGCGGCGAATCGCGCGCCAGGGGTATCAGCAGGGGGCCTTTGATCGTGCTCGGTCTCGTCGTCGTGATCGCGGCGGGTGTGGTGGGCTGGTTCCAGTTGCGTGACCGGATTACCGATCAGGGCGTGGCTGCCGCGGGCGCCTGCGTCGAAGGCGAATCCGTGCTCGCGGTCGCGGCGGATCCGGACATCGCACCCCAGCTCCAGACTCTCGCCGACCATTTCACGGAGACTGCTCCGGTGATCCGCGATCAGTGCGTGTCGGTGACGGTCACTGCCGTCGCGTCCGACACCGTGCGCGACGCCTTGTCCGCGGGGCCGGACGGCCCGTGGGACGCAGCGGCACTCGGGCCTCGCCCCGCTCTGTGGATTCCGTCGAGCTCGCATTCCGTCAAGCAGCTGTCGGCGACCGGCGTCATCAGCGGCGAAGCGCGTCCCGTGGCGACCAGTCCCGTCGTGCTCGCGGTCCGGACGGCGTTCGCGAACGCGCCGGGCACACCGGCGATCGACTGGAAGGACTTGCCGTCGCTGCAGACCGGCCGCGACTCCCTCGCGACTCTCGGCCTGCCGGGCTGGGGCAGCCTGGGCATGGCGCTCCCCGTCGGCCCCGGCGCCGAGAGCACGGAGACGGCAGTCGAAGCGGTCGCAGCCGCGGTCACGGGAAGCCCCACGGGTCCGGTGACGGAGGAGCAGGCTCGTTCCGCTCCCGTCACGTCGGCACTCACCGGTCTGGCGCTCGGCTACGAGGCGTCGTCGGGGACGAAGCCCGCGACGACGCGGGAGGCGCTCACCGCGCTGGCCGAGCAGGGCGATCCTGCCACCTCCGGCATCCACGCGGTTGCGGCCACCGAACAGCAGGTCTACCAGGCCCTGCGCGACGCACCCGGAGCAGACATCACCGCATCGATGCCGAAAGGCCCGACACCCGTGGCAGATCACCCGGCGGCCGTCCTCGCGGGCCCGTCCGTCGACGAGACGCAGAGCCGCGCCGCCGCACAGTTCGCGGAGTTCGTCCGTCGACCCGAACAGGCGCAGGACTTGGCCGACGCCGGGTTCCGGGTCGAGGGACTGGCCCGGCCCGACGACACCGCGCTGGCCTTTCCCGGTTTCGAATCCACCCTCGTTCCCGCGGACGCGGCCGCTGCGGCCGAGCTGATGCAGGTGATCCGGAATCCGATCACCCCCCGCACCTCCACCGTCCTGCTCGACGTTTCCAGCTCGATGGGAGAGCGCGAGGGGACGGCGACGCGCCTGGCGAACACGACGGCAGCGCTCGCAGCCCACGTGGACCGTTCTCCGGACTCGTCGAACCTCGGGCTGTGGGAGTACAGCACGACGCTCGACGGGTCGCGGCCGTACACGACCGTGGTCGCGACCGGCCCCCTATCGGCGGGCGGTTTCACGGAGGGCACCCGCAGGCAGGCACTCGACGCCCGGCTCGCCGAGGCGACACCCGCTACCGGGTCCTCGACGTACACGTCGCTCGAAGCGGCGTACAAGAGCGCGGTCGACGGATACTCGCCGGGCCGGACCAACTCGGTGCTGCTCGTCACCGACGGCGCCAACGACGACTCCGTTGCGCGCGCGGATCTGCTGTCCGCTATCGCGGCGGCCTCGAGCACGTCGAAGCCGGTGCGCATCGACGTCGTGACGATCGGCGAGAACTCCGACCTCAACACGTTGCAGGCGTTGGCCGATCGCACCGGCGGGTCGCTGGAGAAGGTCGCGTCCTCGGACGGCGCGGCACTGCCGACCGCGATCAGTAAGCTGCTGTCGTGACGAGGCTCCTGGTCTTCGCGGTCTTCCTCGCACTCGTCACGTGGTGGCTCCATCGGCGACTCGTGCGGGCCACCGGGCTGGGCCGGCCCTGGTCGGTGGCCGTCGACGTGACCCTCGTGGTCCTGTGGGTTCTCGCGGTCATCGGCGTCGGCAGCGGCGAAGCCTTCGATCCGGGATGGGCGCGTCCCCCGGGGTGGGTGGGCTGGGTGTGGCTCGGCGCGATGTTCTATCTGGTGCTCGGGCTTCTCCTGGTCGCGTTGGTGTCGCTGCTGACGCGGCTGTTCGGCCGCCTGCGCGGCACCGGGAACGACGAACAGGTCGATCTGTCGCGACGGCGAAGCCTGCGCATCGCCACCACCGTCGTCGTGGTGGGTGCCGTCGGCGCCGCCGGTTACGGGGTGTCGGAGGCCGCGCGGCCTCGGATCGTGCGGGTTCGGGTGCCGCTGAAGCGTCTGCCCGCCGAGTTCGACGGTGTGCGTGTGGCGCTCGTGTCCGACCTTCACGTCGGCCCGGCGCGAGGAGTGGATTTCACCCGGCGGGTCGTCGACCTGGTGAACGCGGAGCAGCCGGATCTCGTCGCGATCGCGGGCGATCTGGTCGACGGGACCGTCGCCAAGGTGTCGCCCGATCTGCAACCGCTCGGCGACCTCGAGGCCCCGCTCGGAGTGTTCGGTGTCAGCGGCAATCACGAGTTCTACGCCGACGACGGTGGCCGGTGGCTGGACGTGTGGGACCGGCTGGGCATCCGGACGCTACGCAACGAGCGCGCGACGATCACCCGGGGCGGCGCCACCCTCGACATCGCGGGCATCCACGACTATTCCTCGCCGACCCCGTACGAACCCGATCTTCCGGCCGCGCTCGCCGGACGCGACCCGTCGACGTTCGTCGTGCTGCTCGCGCACGAACCGCGGCAGGCACTCGAAGCGTCCGACCTCGGTGTCGACCTGCAACTGTCGGGGCACACGCACGGTGGGCAGATGTGGCCGCTGCGTTATCTGGTGCCGCTGCAGCAGCCGTCGGTGACGGGACTGGACCGCATCGGGAACACCGTCCTCTACACGACCCGCGGTGTGGGCACGTGGGGTCCGCCCGTGCGGGTGGGCGCCCCACCGGAGATCACGATCCTGGAGCTGGTGCGCGAGGACTGAGCGAGCGATGCCCGCCCCGCGTGAGCGGGACGGGCATCTGTGTCAGGCGCCTTCGAATGCGGAGATCGGCGGGCAGGAGCACACGAGGTTGCGGTCGCCGTGTGCACCGTCGATGCGCCGCACCGCCGGCCACACCTTCGGCCGTGCCTTGCCCCGGGGGAACACCGCCGTCTCACGGGTGTAGGGGTGGTTCCACTCCGCGACGAGGCAACCGGACGTGTGCGGGGCACCGCGCAGCGGGTTGTCGTCCACCGGCCACTCCCCCGCGCCCACGCGGTCGATCTCGGCGCGGATCGCGATCATCGCCTCGCAGAAGGCGTCGATCTCTTCGAGGTTCTCGCTCTCGGTGGGCTCCACCATGAGGGTGCCCGCCACCGGGAAGCTCATCGTCGGTGCGTGGAATCCGTAGTCGGCGAGGCGCTTTGCGACGTCGTCGACGGTCACACCGGTGTCCTTGGTGATCGGCCGGAGGTCGAGGATGCACTCGTGGGCCACCATTCCGCCCTCGCCGGTGTAGAGGACGGGGAAGTACTCGTCCAGGCGGCGCGCGATGTAGTTGGCCGAGGCGATGGCGGTCAGGCTTGCGCGGCGCAGCCCGACGGCGCCCATCATCCGGATGTACGCCCACGTGATCGGGAGGATCGACGCACTGCCGTAGGGGGCCGCGGAGATCGGTCCGGCCGTGCCGAGTTCCGGTGCGAGCGGATGCCCGGGCAGGAACGGCGTGAGGTGGGACCGCACACCGATCGGACCGACGCCGGGGCCACCGCCACCGTGCGGGATGCAGAACGTCTTGTGCAGGTTGAGGTGGCTCACGTCGCCGCCGAACCGGCCGGGACGGGCCAGGCCGACAAGGGCGTTGAGGTTGGCGCCGTCGACGTACACCTGGCCGCCGGCGTCGTGGACGGCGGCGCAGATGTCGGCGATCTCGTGCTCGTACACACCGTGTGTGGACGGGTAGGTGATCATGATCGCCGCGAGGCGCTCGGCATGGTCGGCGATCTTCGCGCGCAGATCGTCCAGGTCCACGTCACCGTTGGGGCGGCACGCCACGACCTCGACGCGCATCCCGGCCATGACCGCGGATGCGGCGTTGGTGCCGTGGGCGCTCGACGGGATGAGGCAGGTGTCGCGGTGGTCGTCTCCGCGGCTGAGGTGGTAGTTGCGGATCGCGAGCAGCCCCGCGTACTCGCCCTGGCTACCGGCATTCGGCTGCAGGCTGACTGCGTCGTAGCCGGTGACGGCCACGAGCCAGTTCTCGAGGTCCTTGATGATGCGGAGAATTCCCGGTGTGTCCCCGGTCGGCGCGAACGGGTGCAGTCCGGCGAACGCGGGCCAGGTGATCGCTTCCATCTCGGCGGTGGCATTGAGCTTCATCGTGCAGGAACCGAGTGGGATCATGCTTCGGTCGAGTGCGATGTCCTTGTCGGACAACGCCCGCAGGTAGCGCAGCATCGCCGTCTCGGTGCGATACCGGGTGAAGGCCTCGTGCTGCAGGTAGTCGGATCCGCGGAGCTGCGCGTCGGGGACGGACGTGCCCACCTCCTCGGTCACGGCGCCTTCGCCGCCGAACGCCGCCAGAACCTGGGTGACGTCGTCGGCGGTGGTGGCCTCGTCGCACGCGATGGCGACGTGATCGGCGTCGACGAGCCGCAGGTTGATGCCGGCGTCCTTCGCCTTCGCCACCACGTCCGCGGCTCGGCCGTCCACTCGAACGAGGATCGTGTCGAAGTAGTGTTCGTGGACGACGACGGCCCCGGTCTTGCGGAGCGCGGCGGCCAGCGAGTGCGCCGTGTTCGCCACGCGCAGGGCGATCGCCTTCAAGCCCTCGGCGCCGTGGTAGCTGGCGTACATGGCCGCCAGAATCGCCAGCAACACCTGAGCGGTGCAGATGTTCGACGTCGCCTTCTCGCGGCGAATGTGCTGCTCGCGGGTCTGCAGCGCCAGCCGGTACGCCTTGTCGCCGTCGGCGTCGACGGAGACGCCCACCAGACGGCCGGGGAGTTGACGTGCGTGCTTGGTGTGCACGGCGAGGTAGCCGGCGTGCGGGCCACCGAAGCCCATGGGGACACCGAACCGCTGGGTGGTGCCGAAGCAGGCGTCGGCCCCGATCTCGCCGGGCGGGGTGAGGAGGGTGAGTGCCAGCAGATCCGCCCCGACCGCGACCAGTGCGCCGCGCTCGTGGGCGGCGGCGATCACGTCGGTGTAGTCGACGATACGGCCGGACCCGCCGGGCATCTGGGCGAGGACGCCGAAGAAGTCACCGTCCGGAAGGCCGACGGACAGGTCGGCCACGACGATCTCGATGCCGAGCGGCTCGGCCCGGGTCTCGACGACGGCCAGCGTCTGCGGGAACAGGTCGGCGTCGACGACGAACCGCGGGGACTTGCTCTTGCTCGCCCGGCGCAACAGCGTCATCGCCTCGGCGGCGGCGGTGGCCTCATCGAGCATCGACGAGTTGGCGACCTCCATGCCGGTCAGGTCGGCGACCATCGTCTGGAAGTTGAGGAGCGCTTCGAGCCGGCCCTGGCTGATCTCGGGCTGGTACGGCGTGTAGGCCGTGTACCAGGCCGGGTTCTCGATGATGTTCCGGATCAGGACCGGCGGGGTGAGGGTGTCGTAGTAGCCGAGACCGATCATGGACGTCGCCACGGTGTTCTGCGCGGCGAGTGTGGACAGTTCGGCGAGCGCTTCGTGCTCGGACACCGGCGCGGGCAGTGCGTCGAGGCCGTCGGCGATGCCGGCCGTGACCCCGTCCAGGATGACGGCGGGGACGGCCTTCGACGCGAGGTCGTCGAGCGAATCGGCTCCGACCAGTTCGAGAATGTGCGCGAGTTCCGCAGCGTTCGGGCCGACATGACGATCGGCGAATGTACGGCTTCCAGCGTCGATCACGACAACTCCCAAGCAGTTCGCAGGATCAGGACACGCCCCGCGTAGCGGAACGTCCCTCCCCCTCTGTCGCCTGCTCGAGTCGAGCGCCTGAGAGATTCGGTACCGTCGTTCGCGGTTGAAGACGGCCCTTTCCCCGTGGGCGGGTGGGTGCTCCCACCGCTTTCCAGAGACGTCGGAGCCCGCACGGTCCTGTCTGCCTGAGAGATTGACGGGGAGGTGTTGCTCCTTCGGCGCCCGAACTCCTGCACACACGATGTTTCTGTGCTTGCAGTGCCCGGAACTCTCCCGCACGGCGTCGACGCACCGCCAGTCTATGTCACGGCTACGGATGGCGGCGCAGGCAGCGCCGCGCTCCGATGGAGGCGGGCTAGCCCGTCTTGCGGCTCGCGCGGTTCTTGCGCCGCGACGCCAGTTCGTCCTCGGGGCTCTGCTCGCTCGCGCCGCCATCGGCGCGCTCGGCCGGGAAATCGGCGATGGTGCCGGTCAGTTCGCGCATCGCACCGCTCACCGCGATACCGAAGACGCCCTGCCCGCCCTGGAGCAGATCGACGACCTCTTCGGGGGACGTGCACTCGTAGACCGTGGTCCCGTCCGAGAATAGTGTGATCTTCGCCAAGTCCCGCACTCCGCGCTTACGGAGGTGGTCGACGGCCACGCGGATGTTCTGCAAGGATATTCCGGTGTCGAGCAGACGCTTGACGATCTTGAGGACGAGGATGTCTTTGAACGAGTACAGCCGTTGGCTGCCCGAACCTGCTGCGCCACGAATGGACGGCACGACGAGCGAAGTGCGAGCCCAGTAATCGAGCTGGCGGTAGGTGATTCCCGCGATCTGGCAGGCGATGGGGACGCGGTATCCGACGAGGTCGTCGGGCACGGAATCGTCCGGGAAGAGGCCCGGTTGGATCTCCTCGGAGCTGAATTCGGACTCGGCAACGTTGTCGCCGGGCGCAAGATTCAGCGCATTCTCCTGCGGCCGATCTCCCACTGACTACTCCCTCTCGCATGTTGCACTGAACCCGACGATCAGTGCGCCTGTGACGCGCGTCGCCAGTGCCCGCGGCACAGCCACAGCACATCGAGCGGCGCAAGCGCCACCAGTGACATCGAGCAAGCCCGTACCCTGAACCTACTCAGCGTACGCCCGATAGAATCTGCAGGGCAGAAAATCACTGCACTGAACGCTATGACTCCGAAGAGACGGGGTCAACGCAACGCGCCGGAGGAACCTCAACCGTTACTCCGCGCCCGAGGCTTTTCCGAGGGTGCAACCTAGCCGTCGGTGGCCTTGAAATCGTCCGGCGACACGGACTCGAGGAATTCCTTGAACTTCTCGACCTCGTCCTCGCGCTCGTCGGGCATGACCAGACCGGCCTCCGTGAGCACCGATTCCTCGGCGAAGATCGGCACCCCGATCCGCAGTGCGATGGCGATGGAGTCGGACGGGCGGGCCGAGACGCGGGTGTTCTGGTCGAACACGAGGTCGGCATAGAACGTGCCCTCGCGCAGGTCGACGATGCGAACTTCCTTCAAGGTGCGACCGAAGGCTTCGATCAGGTTCTTGATGAGATCGTGGGTCAGCGGACGCGCCGGCTCGACGCCCTGCTGTTCGAGTGCGATCGCGGTGGCCTCGGTCTGGCCGATCCAGATGGGCAGGTACCGCTCGCCGTCGGTTTCACGCAACAGCAGAACAGGTTGACTTTGGGGTTGCTCGACACGAACTCCGATCACGTGCATTTCGCTCATCGCGTCTGCCTCCACCCTGCAATGGTCCGTCCGCGGCACACAATGCCGTACCAGGATTCTATTCGATTCGTGTCTGCTCTTCGACCGTACAGCCGTTCGAGCGCAGCGTCGTTGGGAAGTGGGGACGGTCGGCGAGTTCACCTCACCGATCGAGCGCACCCCGGACTGCCGACTTCACCAGGCAGGTGTGCAACGTCAGAGACAAGGCGGCCAGTTCGCGCACCATCTCCTCGGCGCGATCACGTGCGCCGGCGTCGCGGCCCTTGGCGACGGGCCCGGCGATCTGCGCGACCAGCCCGGCCTCGCGGTCGGCCGCCAGCTTGAACGCCCTCAGGTGCCGCACTTCGAGTCCGAACTCGGACATCGCCCTCGCGGTGCGCGCCAGTGTCACCGCGTCTTCGTCGAAGAACCCTGCCGGCCCGGGAACGACCAGGCCTCCGCGGGTCAGTTCGCCGAGGAACTTGTCGTCGATCCCCGCCCGGGCGATCAGATCGTCGCGGCTGATCCGCACCTCGCGGTCGGTGAGGAACTCCTCCGGGGACACCTCGCCCGGGGCCACCGTGAGCGTGCGCGGCCGGCGCGGCGAAGAATCGCCTGCGCCGACCGTGGCCACACCTCTGTCGATGGCCTCGAGCTGCTCCTTGATGACCTTCAGCGGCAGATACTGATCCCGCTGCGCAGTGAGGACATAGCGCAGACGTTCACAGTCGGCGATCGAGAATCGCCGATACCCCGACGGAGTGCGCTGGGGGCTGATGAGACCCTCGGCTTCGAGGAATCGGATCTTCGAGATCGTCACATCAGGAAAATCGGGGCGGAGTCGATCCAGCACGGAGCCGATCGACATCCCCGATTGCGCCTGCTGCTGCCGCACCGCGGTCATTGGCTACCCGCACCAGCTGACGTCTCACCGATCTGCGAGCCACCGGCAGTGGTCCGGGGTCCGGTCAGAAAGACCAGTCGGAACTTGCCGATCTGGACCTCGTCACCGTTCGCCAGGACGGCCGAGTCGACCGGTTCCCGGTTGACGTAGGTGCCGTTGAGGCTGCCGACGTCGACCACCTGGAACTCGTCGTCCTCCTGACGGAACTCCGCATGACGACGGCTGACGGTCACGTCGTCGAGGAAGATGTCGCTGTCGGGATGCCGTCCCGCGGACGTCGTCGGCTGGTCGAGCAGGAAGCGCGACCCTGCGTTCGGTCCACGCTTGACGACGAGCAGAGCAGAGCCCGCGGGCAGTCCCTCCACACCCGACACCGGAGCTTCCGGAGCCTGGGTTGCCGAGGAGTTGTCGAGCTCATTGAGAAAGTCCGCGCGGAAGACCGACGTGGTTTCCGCCGGCGTCTCCCCATAGACCGCGTCGTTGCCGTTCTCGCTCACCGTTTCTCCTCCTAGTTCGATCATCCAGCAAGATTCGCTGGACTACGCAATGCCACTCGGTACTACATAATTCGGTTCCCGTGCACATTAACTTCTGTGCAAACTCCCACGATCACATTCAAACTACGGACCTGCGCCCCGACACGGCACATGCGTTCAACATCGACCGTACCCTGCGCACGCCGGTGCGTGTAGTGAGACAGGCCGCCAGCACATTACGAACCGGTATTCCGACAGCGGATTTTTCCGGCAACCCGGTTTTCCGGGCTGTCGGCACCTTCCGAACTTATCCGATTACCGCTTCGCGTGTTCTCGGGAAATTATCCTGCCGTGATGTCTGCATAGCCGGCGGCGTCCAGCATTTCGGCCAGTGCCGCGTCGAGGGTCGCCTCGTCGTCGACACCGAGGTCCACCAGCCACCCCTGCCCGTAGGGCGCGGAGTTCACAAGTTCCGGGTTGCCGTCCAGATCGGCATTGGCGGCAACGACTTTCGCCGTCAGCGGGGCGAAGATGTCGGAGACGCTCTTGGTGGATTCCACCTCGCCGAACGATTCGCCCGCCGTCACGGCCTCGTCGACCGCCGGAAGCTGGACGAACACGACGTCGCCGAGCTGGGACTGCGCGAAATCGGTGATGCCGACGCGTACCGTCGTGGGCCCCGTCCGCTCGACCCACTCGTGTTCGGCGGTGTACCGACGATCGGCGGGGATTTCGAGCTCACTCACAGTGGCTTCCTTTCGATGGCAATCCGCGGGCGGATGCGAAGATCAATTTCCGGGCTGAGCGTATTGGCGAGGTTTCGCCTCCCGCAAGGCGGAGATCGTGACCTGCTGCGATTGTTCGATCGTCAGCTGTCCGCCGCTGCGCGCGACCGTGTCGACCACCCCGCCGGGAATGTTCAGGGCCGCCGCCAGAGTCGGCGGATCACCGATGGCGACCACCCCGTAGGGGGCGTTCACCTTCCGGCCGTCCACCGACACGCCGCCGGCCGAACCGGACACCCAGGAGTCGACGCCGATCCGGATGGGCGGGCCGTCCGCACCCTGGATCTGGACGGCTTCGGCACCGGCGGCACGCAATTCCTGCACGAGGTCGAGCAGGACCTCGGAGCCGACTCCCTTGTTGGGGTCGGTGATGCGCATCGTCACCCCGGGGCCGGTGGCCGGTGCGCTGCCGACCTGGATCGACAGCGCCGTCAACCGGGCCTGCGCCTCGTCGAGTGCCGCCCCGGAACTGCCGCTCTGTTGCAACGTTGCCAAGGTCTGTTCCAGCGATGCGATCTCCTGCCGCAGGGCCGCCTCCCGCTGGTTCAGCGTGTCCAGGACGACCAGGAGATCGGCCGGGCTCGCCGAGTCGAGGGTGTCGCCGGACCCGGTGTTCTTCACCTGCGTGACGATCGCGATTCCCAGCCCACCGAGCAGGAGCGCGGCCAGCAGCGCGAAGACGACGTGCGATCGCTGCGACGTCGCCGGTTCGTTCCCGTGCAGTTCGTGTCTGCCCTCGTGTCCGCTCACGCCGCGATCACGCCCCGAACAGACGTCGCCGGAGCGCGGCCGCGTTGCCGAAGATGCGGATTCCGAGCACGACGACGATCGCGGTGGACAGCTGGGTTCCCACACCGAGTTGGTCACCGAGCCACACGATCAGGGCGGCCACCAGGACGTTGAACACGAACGAGACGACGAACACCTTCGAGTCGAAGATCTCGTCGAGGTACGCGCGCAGTCCGCCGAACACCGCGTCGAGCGCGGCGACGACGGCGATGGGCAGGTAGGGCTGCACGGCGTCGGGCACTTGCGGGCTGAACACCACTCCCAGCACGATGCCCACGATCAGGGCGAGCACCCCGTAGATCGCGGATCCGCCCTTCAGTGCTGCCTTCATTCGTGTGACGCCTCCATTCGACTCCGCCGTTGTCATCGTGTTCCCACTTCCCTGGCTGCCCGCACTTCCCGCGCCGGGGCGGCCGGCAAGTGGAGATCGTCGGCCTCCGCCACCGCGAAGCCGATGCCGTACAACTGCGCCACGCTGGACATCCGCAGATAGGCGTCGCTCACCACGAATCCGGTCTGCATCGGCCCCTGCGGGCCGATCGCCGAGACCACGTACGGCGAGAACACCGGCTGATTGTCCACGAGCATCGCGCCACCCGCCTGGCGGATCGTCACCGACGGGCCGATCCGCACGTCGCCGACCGCGATGGCCTCGGCGCCGCTCGCCCACAGCGAATTGACCACCGACTGGAGGTCGCGGTCGAGCACCACGGCCTTCCCCCCGACACTGCGCTGGGACGAGTCGGACAGGTTGGGCTTGGCCGCGGGGTCCGTCAACGTCACGGTCAGGCCGGGACCGTGCACGGCCTCGACTCCGGCGTCCCCCTCGAGGCCGCGAAGCTCGTCGAGCAGTGCCGCACCTCGGGCGTCACCGGCCAGCGCGGTGGCGCGCGCGTCGTCGGTCTGTGTCGACAGCGTGTCCCGGGTTGCGGCGAGGGCGCCCGCCCGATCCTGGGCGTCCTGCACCTTGCTCAGCAGTTCGGTCCGCACCTGCTCGGTGCCGGGGATGCGTTCGGTGGCCTGCCGGTAGGCGACCGACAGCACCAGCCCGACGAGCAGCGCGCCGATCGCGATCCACACCTGCTGACCGACCCGCGTCTGTCGTGAATGTCCCTGCTCACGATCGTCGGCCGCACCCTCGTACCCGGGGTCCAGGTGGTCGTTCATCAGGGACCGCAGCAGGGACGGCACCGGATTCCTGCGAATGCCGGAATCTGTCCGTTTCATCACTGGACCTCGCGTTCCTCGCCGCCCGGTCCTCGCACGGGAACGGTGCGCGCGACGGTCAGCGCGTTCACGGTGTAGAGCAGCCCGGTCCACACGTAGAGCACCGTGCCCCAGATCAGGAGCGCGGCGCCGAGCGGCTGCGCCACGGTCGCGATGCTCCAGTCGCCGTGCGCCGCGAGGGTCATCGGCAGCGCGAACATCAGCAGGAACGTGGCACCCTTGCCGAGGTACATCACGTCGGGGGGAGGGAGACCGCGCCGTCGGTAGATGACCAGCGTGAGCGCGAGAACGGCGTCGCGGCCGATCAGGATCGCCGCCACCCACCACGGGATGAATCCGCGCAGGACGAACGTCACCAGCGTCGTGACGACGTAGAGGCGATCGACGAAGGGGTCGAGCAGCGCACCCAGCTTCGACGACTGGTCGAGGATCCGCGCCAGCTTGCCGTCGAGCCAGTCGGTGAAGCCGCTGATCATGAGGATCGCGAGTGCCCACCCGTCGGAGTGGGTGACGAGCAGCAGGTACACGAACAGCGGCACGCCGAGGAGTCGAACCACGCTCAGGAGGTTCGGGACGGTCACGATCCGGTCCGACCGCGCAGTGTCCCGGTCCACCGAATTCACCAAAATCTCCCCAGCGTCGAGTGCGGACCTGTTTTCGGGCGCTCGTCGCACCGCTCTCGCCACTCTTCCACAACCGGGATGGTGTTCAGTCGATCCTCTCGTCCGTCCGGCCGTGTCACTCGCCCCGCGCAACGTCCGGTCGTGGTGGGGCCGGTACGCGTGCGACGGCGTCCGCGGTCAGACTTCCCAGGTACAGCCACCCGTCGTGCTCCCGCACACCTGTGACGGGGGAATAGCTGCCCTTGCCTCCGCGCAGGCTGTGCACGATCTCGCCGCGGTGATCGAGGGCGATCACCCAGCCGGCGTGCTCCGGATTCGGTTGCACGGCCTCCGGCAGGTTCGCCGCGACGATCCGCAGCGTCGGGTACGGCGCGAGCAGGTCGAGCAACCGCATCCGCGGGCTGTAGAGCGCCACCCAGAACAGGCCGTCCCGTGTCTGGGACGTCATGTTGTCCGGTATGCCGGGCAGATTCGCGGCCCACACCGACGCCGCACCCTGCGACGGGCCGGTCAGGTCGACGCGGGAGATCTGGTACGAGCCGGTCTCGGCGACGAGAACGAACGACTCGTCCGAGGCCAGTCCCACGCCGTTGGCGAACTGCAGCCCCTCGGCCAGGAGGTCGGTCTCCCCCGTCCGCGGGTCCAGACGCAGCAGGCGGCCGGTCCCGCGGTGCTCGAGAAGGTCGTAGCGGTGGTCGGCGATCGTGAAGTGCGCCGAGGAGTCGGTGAAGTACACGATGCCGTCCCTGCCGACCGCCGAGTTGTTGCACGCCACGAGCGGGCGCCCGGCCGCGGCGTCGGCGAGCACGTCGACGCGTCCCTGGTCGTCGACTCGCAGCACACCGCGCTCGGCGTCGCAGATCAGGAACCGGCCGTCGTCGAGTATCTCGACCCCGAGAGGCCGCCCGTGGGTGTTCGCGAGTTCGGTGGCGTGTCCGTGGCCGTCGAACCGCCAGATCCGGCCGTCGTTGCCTCCGGTGACCACCCGGCCGTCGTGATCGACGGCGACGTCCTCCGGGCCTTCTCCGGCGGGGAGCGTCCAGCGGTGCGCGTCGTCGAGCATCCCGTTCGGCGCGAGCACTCCCGTCGGTGGTGGTGGCGGCGGGGCGTGCCAGACGGTGGGGTCGACACCGGTGCGGTCGAGCTTGCGGGCGAGAGACTCGAAGAAGGTCACGAACTGTGAGATTAGTCGCGTCCCCCGCTGGACGTGGTTCCGCTAACGCCAGGCGAAGACCGGCTGGTCGAAACCGTCGATCCGCGTGTGCCTGCCGTGCAGTGCGACCTCCCGGAACTGGAACACGACCGCGCCGGTGGGGGCGTGCACGAGGTGACGGCGGAACGGCCATTGGATCACCGGTTTCGACGATTCGGGGATCTCGACGAACCGCGGCTCCGCGTCGATCTCGGGAACGCCCACCGAGAACACTTCCGCCACTTCCTCGCGATTGGGGACGAGCGACGTGATCGACTGGTCCGACCACACGACGAACGGGGTGATGACGTACCCGGAGCGGGTGACGTAGTCGTCGAGCCTGCCGAGCACCGCGGACGGCTCCACGTCGAGGCCGAGTTCCTCGTGCAGCTCGCGCCGGGCGGCGTCCTCGCCGGTCTCCCCCGGATCCACTCCGCCGCCGGGCAACGCGAACTGTCCCGGATGCGCGCGCATCTTGCTCGGGCGCATGGTCAGCGGAACGGCCTGACCGCCGGCGCCGTCGTTCATCACGGCGATCACTACCGCCGCGGACCGCCGATTCGTCGGGTCCACGATCCGTGGTTCGAAGCGTGCCAGCGCGTCGGCGAGCCGTTCCCTGCTCAGTGCGTGCCCATTCACCATCACCCGACAGTATCGCCAGTCGCGGCGAAACCCACGCTTCGATCCCCCCGCGTTTCGAACCCCGCGCCGGCCGTCAGCCGAGCAGTTGCTGCCTGATCTCGTTCTTGAGGACCTTCCCCAGTTTGGAACGCGGCAGATCGGGCCAGACCAGGATTTCCTTCGGGGTCTTCACGCTGCCGATGCGCGCTTTCACGAACGCCGTGAGTGCGTCGGCCTCGATCGGTGTTCCGGCTCGGGACTGGACGACGGCGACGACACGTTCACCCCATTTCTCGTCGGGGAGCCCGATCACCCCGCAGTCCTGGATTCCGGGGTACGCCATGAGCGCCTGTTCCACTTCGACGGAATAGACGTTGAATCCGCCGGTGATGATCATGTCCTTGGCCCGGTCGACGATGTACAGGAAGTTGTCGTCGTCGAGGTACCCGATGTCGCCCGTGTGATGCCAGCCGTGCGCCGACGCCTCCTGCGTCGCAACGGGATTCTTGTAGTACCCCGTCATGACGAGCGAGCTGCGCACGACCACTTCGCCTCGCTCACCGGAAGGCAGCAGCGTCCCCTGCCCGTCCATGATGGCGACGGTGACCAGCGGGGAGGGCCTGCCTGCGGAGCTCAGCCGGGCGGTCGCCACCGAGCCGTCGGCGTGGAAATGGTCTTTCGGCGCCATCGTCGCGATCATCATCGGCGCCTCGCTCTGCCCGAACAGCTGGGCCATCACCGGCCCGATCCGGGTCAGCGCTTCTTCGAGCCGGGTCGGCGAGATCGGCGCCGCGCCGTACCAGAAGCATTGCAGCGAACTCAGGTCCGTCGTCGCCAGGTCTGCGTGGTCCAGCAGCATGTAGATCAGGGTCGGCGGAAGGAAGGTGTGGGTGACGCGGTCCCGGTCGATGTGCGCGAGGAACTGCCCCAGGTCGGGCGTGGGCATGATGACCACCTGTCCGCCGAGGGCGAGGATCGGGAAACACAGGACACCGGCCGCGTGCGTCAACGGCGCGAGGGCGAGGTAGACCGGCCTGCCGTCGAACGGGTAGCTCATCAGGGTCAGCGCAGACATCGTCTCGATGTTCCGGCCGGTGAGCATCACACCCTTCGGCCTCCCCGTCGTGCCGCCGGTGCCGACGATCAGCGCGAGATCGTCGACCGGCTCGACGTCGAGACGTTCGGTACCCAGCCAGTCGTCGAACGGGTGGGCGTACTCCTCATCGCCGTCGAGACATACGAGCGTCGTCAGCAGCGGCAACTGCCGACGGATCCGATCGACCAAGGGCGCGAACGCCTTCTGGAAGATCAGGCAGCGACAGTCGAAGAGGGCGAGCAGGTCCCGATTCTCCGCCGCCTCGTTCCGCGGGTTGATCGGGCACCACACCGCCCCCGCCCGGCTGATCCCGAAGACGCAGGAGAACGCAGTCGGATCGTTGCCGGACAGGACGGCCACCTTGTCGCCCGCGGCGATCCCCGACCGTGCCAGCGCGGCCGCGACGCGCCGGCTCAGGTCCTGGACATCGGCGTACGACAGCGTCCGGTCGCCCATCGTCAGGCACGGCGACGACGGACCGAGCGAGGCACCCTTGTCGAGGTAGTCGGTCAAGCGCATGGTGTGGTCCTCCTCGAAGTCGCGGCCGGGACGATCAGCTCTGCACGGTGAGAACCGGCTCCATCACGAGGCCGAAGCTCCGCAGGATTCCCAGGAGTTCGCGATGCCCGAACGCCTGGCACGCCGACGCGAGACCCGTCCGCTTCGGAGGCTGCTGCAACAGGGAGTACGCGGCGTACGCCTGCAGGAGACCCGTCTGCTTGTAGTTGCAGTTGCCGTGGATGACACAGTGCGCCCGCCCCAGCGGCCCCGACGCGTACACGGAGTCGAGCGATGTGTTGACCCGTGGGTTCTCCCGCGGCGGCATTCCCGCCTGCACGGAGCCGGCGATCTCCGCGAGCGCCGCGTCCTGCTCGTCCGCGGGAAGGGTCTTGATCTGTTCCTCGACCATCTTCTGCGTCGCGACGACACCCTCCATCACGGAACGGTCGAACACGCCGCCTGCCGCTTTCACGTTCGCCACCCGCGGATCGTCCTTGAACCACACGGGATGGCTGGTGCCGCCCCACGGCAGCGCGAGGGCCATCTGGTGCTGTCCCGGCACCACGACCTCGAACGTGGTACCGGGATCCCACTTCTCGTACCGGTTCTGTTCCAGGTAGTACCAGTCGGCTTTGAGGATCGTGAAGATCGTCTGCGTGGACGCGTAGGTGGGAAAACCCTTCCACAACACCAGGATGTCGAGAGTGTCCAATCCGGGCGTCTCCAGCGCGATGTTCGCGGCGATCTCGCCGGTGGTGTACATCTGCGCGACACCGGGTGACAGCAGCAGCCCTTTCTCCGCGAACTTCTCGCCGAACTTCGCCTGCACGTCCAGAACCCAGTCCTGTTCACCGGTCGTGTCGGTGTAGTGACAGCCCGCGGCGAGAGCCGCCTCGACGACGATGGCGCCGTGCTTGATGAACGGGCCGACCATGTTGCTGACAACCCTTGCGCCGCTGAACAATTCCGTCAGCGCCGGGACGGTGTGCTCGACCTCGACCACCTCGTGGTCGACGGTGTCCAGGCCGGGAATCCGGTCGAGCACTTCCTGGATCCGCTTCTTGTCCCGCCCCGCGGCGATGAACGGAATGTTGAACTCGCGCAGGTATTCACACACGAGGCGCCCGGTGTAACCGGAGACTCCGTAGACGATGACGGGCTTCTTGTCGGTCATGAGATGCCTTTCAGAATGTGGGAGAAGTTCGGGAGATCGGTCACATGCCCATGCCACCGTCGACCGGCAGGCCGATTCCGGTGACGAAGCGGGCGGCGTCGGAGGCCAGGAAGACGACGGTGTCGGCGATGTCCGCGACCTCGCCGAGTCGCCCGAGAGGCGTCAGGCCGATCACGTCGGCGACCGCGGCGTCGGCGCTGGGCCACAGTCCGAGCCGCTCCATGTCGGCGGCCAGCCCGAGTCCCATCTCCGTGGCGACCAGCCCGGGGTACACACAGTTCACCCGGACGCCGTACCCGAGTTTGCCTGCCTCCTGGGCCGCGACCCGGGTCAGCCGGTCGACGGCCGACTTGGTGGCGGAGTAGCCGGCGATGCCCGGGAACGGGATGGTGGCGGCGACCGAGGAGACGTTGACGATCGCCCCGCCCGATCCCGCTGCGCCTCCGGGACGCATCGCGCGCAGACCGTGTTTCAGACCGAGCGCGACGCCGAGAATGTTGACCTCGCACATCCGTCGGATGTCTGCGGGGTCGATGTCGACCACGAGCGACGAGATCTCGATGCCCGCGTTGTTGACGAGGAGGTCGAGTCCGCCGAGTTGCTCCACGGTGGCAGCGACGGCGCGCTCCCAGTTGCCGTCGTCGGTCACGTCGAGTTTCACGAATCCGGTGTCGACGCCGGTCTTCCCGACGGAATCGGCAGTCGCGCGCCCTTCCTCCTCGAGGACGTCGCCGATCACGACCGCCGCACCGGCGTCGGCGAGGGCGGCAGCCATACCGGCGCCCAACCCCTTCGCACCACCGGTGACCAGTGCTTTCCGTCCTGCAAGATCACTTACGCTCATTCCGACCTGCCTTCGTACGAGACGATTCGCGGAAACCACGTCACGAGACCGAGTCCGCAATGTGGTGTGGATCACAGCGTATTCGACTTTGTACAACTGTCAAGAATTCTCTTGACGACTGTCAAGTTTTTGTTACACAGTCGTCAAGGAACGCGGGCTAGACTGATGCTCACCGTGCTGGACCATGCGCGCCGAACAGGAAGAATGCCGTGACACCCGTCGCCGAGAAGAACGCCGATCGAGTCTCGCGCCGCCAGGTCGACAAGTTCGCCGAGCGCCGGGATCAGCTCGCCGAGGCCGCGTTGCAGACCCTCTCGGAACTCGGCTATGCCCGCACCAGCCTCCGGGAGATCGCCCAGAACTCCGAGTTCTCCCACGGCGTCCTGCACTACTACTTCAGCGACAAGGTCGATCTGATCACGCACTGCGTGCGGCACTACAAGGCCCGGTGCGTCACGCGATACGACGGCGTGGTCGCCACGGCGCAGACTCCCGAGGAGTTGAAGGCGGGATTCGGCCGGGTGCTGGGGGATTCCCTCCGCGACGAGGCCACCCTGCATCGCCTCTGGTACGACCTCCGCTCGCAGTCGCTGTTCGAGGAGTCGTTCCGGGCAGACGTCGCCGCGATCGACAAGAGTCTCGAAAACATGATCTGGCGCATCGTGTCCCGGTATGCGGAATTGGCGGGGCGCACGATCACCATCGCCCCGGCCACCATGTATGCGGTCCTCGACGGACTGTTCCAGCAGAGCCTCGCACGGTATCTGTCGGGCGACGACACCGCCGCGGACAGCCTCGCGGACAACGTCGATCAGGTACTGGCGCTCGTCATTCCGGCACGGTAAGGCCGGTCACTTCTCCGCGGCAGCCTTGATCCGCTGCGCGAAATCGGGTGCGTCCTTCCGGGCCGCCCGAAGGGCGAGAGGTGCGATCAGCTTTCCTATTCCGTGCCCCTCCAGCACGTTGAAGATCGTTACCTTGGTGCCTGCACCCGCGGGTTCGAGGTCGTAACCGCCCTCTTTCGCGGTGATGGAATTCTTCGAACGCTCCGCCCAGCGAATCTTCCGTGGCACCTCGAATTCGGTGATCTCGAACTCCCGCTTCGTGGTCATCCCGGCGTCCTTGACGGTGCTGACGAAGAGGGTGCCGACGCCTGGCGGACCATCCGTCTTCTTCACGATCTCCTGCACCCGGGGACTGAAGTCCCGGTCGTTGACCCCGGCGGCGAGGTACTCGAACACTTCCCCGATGGGGCGATTGATCACAACAGTGCCTTCGAACCGTCCAGCCATGCCAGCCTCCCGTTTCCGTGACCTGCCGGGTTCCGACAGTACTCGCGACGGTCCGGCGGCGCGGTCACATCGCCGCCGGACCGTCGGTCATAGAAGTGACGGCCGACAACGCGGCGTCTTCTGCAGGACTCCGAACACAGGAAGGCTCGAACATGGACATCACCTCGATCACCGACAGTTCCCGGGCCGGGCGATCGACCCCGGCACGCCCGTTTCTCTCCACCGCCCGCGGCATACTCACGCTGACGCTGTTGTGCGCCGTGGCATTTCTCGATTTCGTCGACGCATCCATCGTCAACATCGCCCTGCCCGACATGCGCAGCGACCTGGACATCTCGGTACAGGAACTGCAGTGGGTCCCGAGCGCCTACCTCCTCACCTACGGCGGTTTCATGCTGCTCGGCGGCCGCCTGGCCGACCTGCTCGGTCGCCGTCGCGTGCTCGTCACCGGCACCGTCGTGATCGGGCTGTCGTCGCTGATCGGCGGTTTCGCCGGAAACGCCGAGGTCTTGATCGGCGCACGACTCGCGCAGGGTGTCGGTGCGGCACTGATGCTTCCGGCCGCGCTGTCGATTCTGACGACGACCTTCGAGGAGGGCCCCGAACGGCATACCGCACTCGGTGTCTGGGCCGGGGTGGGCGGTCTCGCATCGGCTGTCGGTGTCTTTCTCGGCGGTGTGCTCACCGAGGGGCCGGGCTGGCGATGGGTGCTGTTCGTCAACCCTGTCGCGTGCGCGCTCGTGCTTCCGGCGGTCTTCGCGCTCATTCCCGGCGACCGGCGCCGCGCCCGGTTCGCAAACTTCGACGTCGCAGGCAGTGTGCTCGGCACCGGCGGGATGCTGTTGCTCGTCTACGCCCTGGTGGAGGCACCCGACCAGGGATGGGGCAGCGCCCGCACGATCGCCGGGTTCGCCGGTGCGTTCGTGCTGATCGTGGCGTTCGTGATCAACGAGCAGCACAGCCGGCACCCTCTCCTGCCGCTGTCGATCTTCCGCGTCAAGGGCCTTGCCGCCGCGAATGTCACAGGGCTGATCGCCTTTGCGGGTCTCATCGCGATGTTCTTCTTCCTGACTCTCTACATGCAGAACGTTCTCGGCTACTCCCCCATCCAGACCGGTGCGGCCTACCTCCCGCTCTGCCTGGGGGTCGGGGTCGCCGCCGGGGTGTGCTCCCAGTTGCTGACCCGGACCGGAACCCGTCCCGTCGTCGTCGTGGGAGCGCTGGTGGCCTCGGCCGGCCTGTACCTGCTGTCCCGGATCCCCGTCGACGGCTCCTACCTCAACGATCTGCTGCCCGGACTGATGATCGTGTCTTTCGGTCTCGGCGCCGTCTTCGTCGGCGTCACGACCGCGGCCAACGCCGGTGTGCCTGCCGGCGAGGCAGGGCTCGCGGCAGCGTTGTTGAACGCCTCCCAGCAGGTCGGCAGCGCACTCGGACTGGCGATCTTCGCCGCGATCGCCACCTCGCATTCCCAGCATCTGCTCGCGGCGAATTCGCCTGTGCCCGAGGCACTCACCTTCGGCTTCCAGCGAGCGCTGCTGACCGGCAGCATCTTCCTCGTCGCCGCGGCCGTGATCGGCCTGCGCACCGGCAACGCACACGGAGACGGCGAGCGCCGCACGAACTGACCCCCGGCGGGCTCGTCAGTCGAGGTTCTCGACGACGAGCCCGGCGAGGCGCTCACGGTCGGCGAGGATGTCGATCTCGACGATCTTCCCGCGCCGGATCGTGACGCCCATGACCGACAGCAACTGCCCGTCGGAGATCGCGACCACTCCGGCGGCACCGTTGACGAGCGCCGGATGCGCGAACCGAGCCAACCGGGCGAACCCCAGGACCCGGCCCGCGACGGTCGCCGAGCCGCGCACCATCGTGGAGGCGCCTGCAGGCACTGCTCCGGTATCGGCGCGGAGCACGACATCCGGGTCGAGCACCGCCACGAGGGCGTCGAAGTCGCCGCTCCTCGCGGCCGCCAGGAACGCGTCGACAACCGCACGCTGACGGACCGGATCGGTGTCGGGAACCGGGGCTCCCTGCAGACGCCGGCGTGCGCGACTGGCCAGTTGCCGGGCGGCCGCGGGTGTTCGCTCCACGATCGGGGCGATGTCCTCGAAGGGCACCGCGAACATGTCGTGGAGCACGAACGCCAGTCGCTCGGCGGGGGCAAGCGTGCCGAGAACGACGAGCAGTGCAAGACCCACCGAATCGGCCAGCACCGCCTCGTGTTCGGGGTCGCTGCCGTCTGCCCGGGTCACGATCGGGTCGGGGACCGCCGCGTCCAGTGGATCTTCCCGCCGTGTCCTGCGTGACTGCAGCATGTTCAGGCACACCCGCGCCACCACCGTGGTCAGCCAGCCGCCCAGGTTCTCGACGGTGTCGGCGTCGGTGCGGCTCAGTCGCAGCCAGGATTCCTGCACGGCGTCCTCGGCTTCGCTGAGCGAGCCGAGCATCCGGTAGGCCACTGCGCGCAGGTGCGTGCGATGGGCCTCGAACTGCTGCGCCAACACGTCGTTGTCGTTCATCGGTCACATCCCCTCAGTCTCGATCCGTCAACTGTGTGACCGGCGAAACGCTGCCGATGTGACGACGGCGCGTCGTCCGTGTCCCTCTGATGCGCGCAATGCATCCAGTTTCCCTGGTTCCGCTGTCCGATATCGCCGTGGTTAACTGAAATGACGCTCACAGTCTCTGAAGGGCTGGACGGCATGTGGAAAGCGCAGCAGGTCGGACGTCTGTTTCTCGTCTCGGTACTCGCGGCACTGGCCGTGTGCGGGGTGAGCGCCACCGCGTCGGCGCATGCCCCGGCAGTCACCGGGAAGGTCGTCGCGCCGACACTGTCCCCCGCGAGCGGGCACGTCGTCGGCGTCGCGCATCCTGTCGTCGTCCGGTTCGCGTCACCGGTGCCCGATCGCGCGCTCGCCGAGCGTGGTGTCCGGATCACCCCGTCGAGGGCGGTGCCCGGGCAGTTCTCCTGGATCGACGACCGCACCGTGCAGTGGACTCCGGCGCACTTCTGGCCGGCCCACACCCGGGTGACCGTCGAGGCGGCGGGCGCGAGGTCGCAGTTCCAGGTGGGTGACGCACTCGTCGCCGTCGCGAACACGACGACGCACCAGTTCACGGTCAGCATCAACGATCAGGTCGTGCAGACCATGCCGGCGTCCATGGGCAAACCCGGATACGAAACACCGCTCGGGACGTTCCCCGTCATCGAGCAATTCCGCGACATGATCATGGATTCGTCGACGTACGGCGTCCCGATCGATGACGAGGAGGGCTACCGCCTCTACGTCGAGTACGCCACCCGCATCACGTGGGGTGGGATCTTCGTGCACGCCGCACCGTGGTCGGTGAACTCGCAGGGATTCGAGAACGTCAGCCACGGCTGCATCAATCTCAGCACCGAGAACGCGCGGTGGTTCTACGACAACGCCAAGATCGGCGACCCGGTCATCGTCACGGATTGAGTACCGGCCCCGAGACACAGAAAAGGCGGTTTCCCGTTTCCGGGAAACCGCCTTCGCTGATCATCTGGTCGGGCTGACAGGATTTGAACCTGCGACCACTTGACCCCCAGTCAAGTGCGCTACCAAGCTGCGCCACAGCCCGTCCACACCCTCGTTCAGGTGCTCGATGAGATTACATCAGGGGCAGTCCGTAACGCTAATCGCCTGGTCAGAGCGCATTCTGTCGGATCAACGATTCCGCCGCTCACGCTTTTCCCGCACCCGCACCGAGATGCGGACGGGGCTGCCGTCGAAATTGAACTCCTCGCGCAGACGTCGCTCCAGGAACCGGCGGTAGCCCGCCTCGAGGAACCCGGTCGTGAACAGCACGAACGTCGGCGGGCGTGTTCCGGCCTGCGTGGCGAACATCACGCGAGGCAGCCGGCCACCACGCATCGGCGGCGGAGTGGCGGCAATGACTTCCTTGAGCCAGGTGTTGAGCCGGCCCGTGGGAATGCGTTTGTCCCAGGACTCCAGCGCGGTGTCCAGGGCGGGGACGAGCTTCTGCACCGCGCGCCCCGTCTGCGCCGAGATGTTGACGCGCTGCGCCCACGGCACCCGCACCAGGTCCCGGTCGACCTCTCGATCGAGCTGGAGGCGCCGGTCCTCGTCGACGAGATCCCACTTGTTGAACGCGATGACGAGGGCCCGGCCGGCGTCGGCCACCATGCTCAGCACGCGCAGGTCCTGCTCCGAGATCGGCTCGGACGCGTCGATCAGCAGAATCGCGACCTCGGCCGCCTCGATGGCGCTCTTCGTCCGCAGCGACGCGTAGAACTCGGCGCCGCTGGCGTGGCTGACCCGCTTGCGCAGACCGGCGGTGTCGACGAAACGCCACGGCCTGCCGCCGAGCTCCACGATCGAGTCGACCGGATCGACGGTGGTGCCCGCGACGTTGTGGACCACCGACCGCTCGTCGCCCGACAGCTTGTTCAGCAGGCTCGACTTCCCGACGTTCGGCTTCCCGACCAGAGCCACGCGTCGCGGCCCGCCGCCGGGGATGCCTTCACGTGGGGTCTCCGGGAGCGCGGCGAGCACCTCGTCGAGGAGATCACCGGTGCCGCGGCCGTGGGTCGCACTCACCGAGTGCGGCTGCCCGAGACCGAGCGACCACAGTGCGGCCACCTCGGATTCGGTGCGGCCGTCGTCCACCTTGTTGGCCACCAGCAGAACCGGGGTCTTGGACCGGCGCAGCACCTTGGCCACGGCCTCGTCCGTTGCGGTGGCGCCGACGACGGCGTCGACCACGAGGAGGATCGCGTCCGCGGTCTGCATCGCCAATTCCGCCTGACGGGCCACCGACTGCTGCAGGCCCTTGGCGTCGGGTTCCCAGCCGCCGGTGTCCTGCACCATGAAGCGGCGTCCACTCCAGTTCGCCTCGTAGGAGACGCGGTCCCGGGTGACACCGGGAATGTCCTCGACCACGGCTTCGCGTCGGCCGATGATCCGGTTGACGAGCGTCGACTTGCCGACGTTCGGGCGCCCGACCACTGCGAGGGTGGGAACAGGGACGTGGGACTCTCCGTCGCCACCGTCTTCGAGGTCCAGGACCTCCCAGTCGGATTCCTCACTCCAGGTGCCGTCGCCTGCGAACTCGGTGGTGAATTGTTCGGTCACTGCCCTGCTCCAGTTCTTTCGCTTACCACCAGCAGCAACCTGCCGATCACGTCGTCGATTCCGAGTTCGCTGGTGTCGACAAGCACGGAATCGTCGGCCGGCCGCAGCGGCGACACGGCGCGCGTGGAGTCGAGGTGGTCACGACGCTGCACGTCGGCCAGCACGGCCGCGTAGTCGTCGCCTCGCCCCTCCGCGAGATTCTGCGCATTCCTGCGCTGTGCCCGGGCTTCCGCCGAGGCGGTGAGGTAGATCTTCACGTCGGCGTCCGGGATGACGACGGTGCCGATGTCTCGGCCCTCGACGACGATCCGTTCGGCCTCGCCCGCGAGGCGACGCTGCGCCGCGACGAGCAGTTCACGCACGGCCGGTACGGCGGAGACCGCCGAGACGGCCTTGGTCACCGCGTCGCCGCGGATCTCCTCCCCCACGTCCTCCCCGTCGAGCAGGACCTGCTCACCCGCCGGGTCGGTGCCGATCGACCACGGCAGCCCGGCGGTCGCGTCGGCGATCGCGGCGGGATCGGTGAGGTCCACGCCCTTGCGCAGCGCATGCAGCGTCGCGATCCGGTACATGGCGCCGGTGTCGAGGTAGCGGGCGTCGAGCCGCTGCGCCAGCATCCGCGAGACGCTCGACTTCCCGGTTCCGGAGGGGCCGTCCATCGCGACGACCAGCTTCGAGGTACTCACAGGCCCACCGCCCCGTAGAGCCCGCCGACCTCGCCTCGACCGAGTACGCGGAGTGTGCCGGGACGCTGGTCGCCGAGAGCAACCGCGCCGATGTCCGTCCGGACGAGCCGGATGACGGGGTGTCCCACGGCGTCGAACAGGCGCCGCACGATGTGCTTGCGGCCTTCGTGCAGGGTGACGCGGACGAGCGACTTACCCTCGTTGATGTCGAGGAGCGTGAACGTGTCGACCTTCGCCGGTCCGTCGTCGAGCTCGACACCCTCCTTGAGCTTCTTTCCGACGCCGCGTTCGAGGGCACCCGAGACGGTCGCCAGGTACGTCTTCGATACCTCGAAGGACGGGTGCATCAGCCGATGCGCCAGGTCACCGTCGTTGGTGAGCAGCAGCAGCCCCTCGGTGTCGGCGTCCAGTCGACCGACGTGGAACAATCGCTGACCTGCGGCGACCCGCTCGGAGACGATGTCGCCGACGCACGGGCGACCCAGGTCGTCCGACATCGTCGACTGCCAGCCGCGGGGCTTGTTCAGCGCGAGGTGGACCAGGTCCTTCTGCACGACGACGCGGACACCGTCCACGCGCACCACCGCGTTCTCGGGGTCGATGCGCAGTCCCTGTTCGATGACGATGCGGCCGTCTACCTCGACGCGACCCTGCGAGATCAGTTCCTCGGCCGCACGGCGCGACGCGACACCGGCTTGGGCGAGAACCTTCTGCAGTCGCATGCCGTCGCCCTGCGGCGGGCCCGCGGGCCGATCGGCGGCGTCGGCGTACTGGTGCCGGGCCGGCTTGGCATTGCTGATCTTGGGCGCGTGGGCCTGTGCGCGCTGCGGCTTGGCCGACTTGGGCTTGCCGCGTTTGTTCTTCGCGGCCGCGGCGTCAGGCCTGGCCGGCTTCCCCTTGACGGCGTCCGACCTGGACGGACGCCGATCGGTCTCGGAGCGGCTCGGTCGCCCTCCGGCTTCCGATCTGTCCGAGCGACCCCCGGCCTCCGACCTGGTGGGGCGCTGCTTCTTGTTGTTGCGATCCGGTGTGCCATCTCGGCGAGCGGGTTTCTTCACTTTTGTACTATCCCTGTCAGTCTTCGGTGTCCAGCCCGGTGTCCAACTCTTCTGTGGAAGCCGTAGCTTTATTCATTCTCGCAAATCGTGGATCAGATTCCAGACTGTCACTGATGTCATCTATCAGATCCACGTCCGGCAACAGCGGAGCCAAGGCGGGAAGATCGGCGAGAGACGCCAAGCCGAGCCGTTCCAGGAAGAGCTCCGTCGTCGAATACTGCGTGGCGTTGGTATCGGGATCGACGCCAGCTTCGGCGATCAATCCGCGAGCGAGAAGTGTGCGCACCACACCATCCACGTTGACGCCGCGCACCGCACTGATCCGTGCGCGGGTCAACGGTTGACGGTATGCCACCACGGCCAGAGTTTCCAAAGCCGCCCTCGTCAATTTGGACCGCGCGCCGTCGAGCAGGAGTCGTTCCACGTAGGGCGCGTACGCGGTGCGCGTATAGAGACGCCAACCGTCACCGGCATATCGGAGGTCCATCCCACTGCCACGGGCGGTGAGCTCGGCGGACATGCGGTTCAGCACGTCCGTGATGCGATTCACAGAAGCGCCGGTCGCGGAGGCGAGCTGTTCGGCTCCGGCGGGAGAGTCGACGATCAGCAGCAGCGACTCGAGAACAGCTTCGAGTTCGGTGTCCGACAGCTCGGGTTCTCCGTCGACGGCGCCCAGGTCGTCCGACTCGTCGAACGGGGCCGAACTCATCCGTAATCCTCCTCGGTCACCGGGGCGTGTGTGCCCTCCCCGGTCCAGCTCACCAGCAATTCCCCGAGCGGCTCGGGCTGTTCGAACAACACCGACTGCTCGCGATACAGCTCGAGCAGCGCGAGGAATCTTGCCACGATCAGGGTGGTCACCTCGCACTCCGAGACCAGGTCGCCGAACGTCGCCCACTCCCCGGCTCCCCGTTCGCGGAGCAGTTCCAGCATCCGCGCCGCCTGTTCGGGCACCGAGACCGCGTGCATGTCGTGCAGATGGTCGAGTCCCACGGTGGGCTTCGGGCGGGGTGTGAACACGGTCGCGGCGATCTCCGCGAACCGCTGCGGGTCGACCCCGAGCAACACTTCCGGCAGCAATTTCGTGAACTGGTCCTCCAGTGCCGCCGAACGCGGGTACCGGCGCAACGCGGCCGCCTCGAGCTCACCGAAGAGTTGCGCCACCTGCTTGTACGCGCGGTACTGCAGCAGCCGGGCGAACAGCAGGTCGCGCGCCTCGAGGAGCGCGAGGTCCTCGGCGTCCTCCACCTGGCCCGCCGGGAGCAGACGCGCCGCCTTCAGGTCGAGCAGCGTCGCCGCGACCACCAGGAATTCGGTGGTCTGATCGAGACCCATCTCCGTGCCGAGCGAGCGGGTGTAGGCGATGAAGTCGTCCGTCACCTGGTGCAGCGCGACTTCCGTCACATCCAGCTGTCGCTGGTTGATCAAGGTCAGGAGCAGGTCGAACGGTCCCTCGAAATTCCGCAGCGTCACCCGGAAGCCGGGCTTGACCGCGGGCGCCTGCTGATCCTCGGCCTGCGTTACCCGGGCCTGCGGGTCCTCGGTCTGCGGTGGAGCCGAAATGTCTTGCGTATTCACCACTTACCGGCCGGACCGGTGAATGACCTCGCGTGCCAGAGCACGGTACGCCTCGGCGCCGGTCGATTTCGGCGCCCAGGTGGTGATCGGCTCCCCGGCGACCGAGGTCTCGGGGAAGCGCACGGTGCGGTTGATCACGGTGTCGTAGACGAGATCCCCGAACACCTCCACCACACGGGCCATCACTTCACGGGCGTGCAGGGTCCGCGAGTCGAACATCGTCACGACGATGCCGGCGAGTTCGAGCCGCGGGTTGAGCCGGTCGTGGACCTTCTCGACCGTGTCGTTGAGCAGGGCCAGGCCGCGCAGGCTGAAGTACTCGCACTCCATCGGAATGATCACCGAGTCCGCGCAGGCCAGCGCGTTGACCGTGAGCAGACCGAGGGACGGCTGGCAGTCGATCAGGACGTAGTCGTACCGGTCGAGCACCGGATGCAGCACGCGTCCGAGCGTCTGTTCGCGCCCGACCTCGGTGACGAGCTGGATCTCCGCCGCCGACAGGTCGATGTTGCTGGGCAGGAGGTCGAGGCCCTCGACCCGTGTCCGCATCAGGACGTCGTCGATCGCGACGCGGGGTTCGACGAGCAGGTTGTGGACGGTCAGTTCGAGGTCGTGATGCGCGACGCCGAGGCCCGCGGACAGCGCCCCCTGGGGATCGAGGTCCACGAGCAGCACACGTCGGCCGAATTCGGCGAGCGACGCTCCCAGGTTGATCGTCGACGTCGTCTTGCCGACGCCACCCTTCTGGTTGCACATCGCGATGATCTTGGCCGGGCCGTGCGAGGGCAGCGGGGCGGGTTCCGGCACCGCACGTGTCGGCCGTCCCGTGGGCCCGAGCTCCTCCTCCACGACCACGGCAGCGTCCTCGAACAAGGCTGCGGGTTCGGATTGCCGCACGTCGAACATGTCGCCCTCCTGTTGCGAGTGCTCTGACTCCGCCGCTGGCGGCTGCGGTGTCACCACGGTCCGATGATCCCCTGTTCTCTCGATGATCGCTGCCGATCCCACATCGTTATGGGAACGCTACCGCCTCGTACCGTGAAATTTCCCCTCGACACGCTTTCCGTCACCTCGCCCGGGGGTGCGCTCCGGCCCACACCTCGCGCAGCGCACCCACTGTCACCAGCGTATATATCTGGGTGGTCGTCACCGAGGCATGCCCAAGCAGCTCCTGGACGACGCGGACGTCGGCGCCGCCGTCGAGCAGATGCGTCGCGAACGAGTGGCGGAGCGTGTGCGGTGACACCGCCGACGAGATGCCCGCCGCGTCCGCCGCGGCCTGCAGCACCTTCCACGCGCTCTGGCGGGACAGGCGTCCGCCGCGGACATTGAGGAACAGCGCTGGTGTTCCGCGTGATGCCAGCGCCGGCCGGCCCCGGATCAGGTAGGCGTCGAGGGATTCGACGGCAGGCCGGCCCACCGGCACCACCCGCTGCTTGCCGCCCTTGCCCCGCAGCAGCACCGACCGGGTCTCGGTGTCGACGTCGTCGACGTCCAGGCCGACGGCTTCGGAGATGCGGGCGCCCGTCGAATACAGCAGTTCGAGCAGCGCGCGGTCGCGGACCGCCCGCGGACCGTCGGCGGGTCCGCTGCCGCCGACCGCCTCCAGAAGCGCCAGCACCTCGTTGACCGGCAGCGACTTGGGGAGCCGTTTCGCCGGCGACGGCGGCCGCACGTCCCGGGCGACGTCCACTGCGGTCATCCCCTCGGCCGCGGCGAACCGGTGGAATCCGCGCACCGCGATCAGGGCGCGGGCCGCCGAGCTCGCGGCCAGCGGCGGCAGTTCGCGATTCGGATCGCCGCTGCGCAGAGCGATCACGAAGTCACTGACATCCTGTTCGCGGATCCGGTCGATGTCGGTGAGCTCCCGGTCGGCGAGGAACTGCGTGTAGCGCTCGAGGTCGCGGCGATACGAACCGAGGGTGTTGCGGGCGGCTCCGCGCTCGACAGCCAGGTGGTCGAGGTACGAATCCACCTGCCGCGCAATTACCACGTCATGCCCGCGCGGCCTCGTCCCCGCCGGTGCGCGAGCGTTTCCTCTCGCTGAACCTGTCGGGGCGATCGACCCAGGGCGCGGTCACGTCGCGGAGTTCGCCGACACCGCCCATGCGGGACCGGGCAGCGGCGAGTGCCATGAGCCCGGCCACGGCCGTGGCGTTGACGATGGTCCCGTTCAGCACCATCGACACGACCTCGTCGAGCGGAATCCGCTCGATCTCGAGGTCGGCTTCCTCGTCCTCCGGGGCGGGCCGGTCCACCTCGTACAGGTCCTCGGCGAGGAACACGCGCACCGACTCGTCCGTGAACCCGGGCGACAGAACGACATCCACGAGAACGGACCAGCGACGGGCCCCGAGCCCGGTCTCCTCCGCGAGCTCGCGCCTGGCCGCGTCGACCGGGTCCTCCCCCGGCTCGTCCAGCAGGCCCGCCGGGATCTCCCACAATCGGCGCCCCACCGGGTGCCGATACTGGTGGATCAGGACGACCCGGTCCTCGTCGTCGAGCACCACGACGGCAACGGCTCCGTGGTGCTCGACGACCTCACGTTCGGCGGTCCGGCCGTCCGGCATCGCGACGTGATCCACGCGCAGGGCGAGGATCGCGCCGCTGTAGACGGCGCGCGAGTCGAGAGTCTCGAATTCGTGCCGGCCGGTGTCGGTCATGGTCGGTTTCGCCCTATCCCGCGCTGTCGACGGACGCGACCTCGTCGCGGTCGGCGGAGTCGGCGAGTTCGTCATCGGTGGCGACGGCGGCCCGCTCCTCACCGTGCACGTCGACGGGAAGCCGCTCTTCGAGCTTGTGCTTCAGCGCCGCGTCGACGAACGCCGCGAACAGCGGGTGCGGACGCGTCGGACGGCTCTTCAGCTCGGGGTGCGCCTGCGTCGCGACGAAGAACGGGTGCTGGTCGGCCGGGTACTCGACGAACTCGACGAGGTGACCGTCGGGCGAGGTTCCGCTGAACCGGAGTCCGCTCTTCGCGATCCGGTCGCGGTACGCGTTGTTGACCTCGTAGCGGTGACGGTGACGCTCGGACACCTCTTCGCTGCCGTACGCGCGGGCGACGACGGATCCCTTCGTCAGGACGGCGGGGTACGCGCCGAGGCGCATCGTGCCGCCGAGGTCCGCCTCGCCGGCGATGACGTCTTCCTGGTCGGCCATCGTGGAGATCACGGGGTGCGTGGTCTCGGGCTCGAACTCGGCGGAGTTGGCGTCGTCGAGACCCACGCTGCGCGCAGCCTCGATCACGACGCACTGCAGGCCGAGGCATAGTCCGAGCAGCGGGATCTTCCGGTGACGGGCGTACCGGATCGCACCGAGCTTGCCCTCGATACCGCGGATCCCGAAGCCGCCGGGAATCAGCACGCCGTCGACGTCGCCGAGGGCGGCCTGCGCGCCCGCCTCCGTCTCACACGCGTCGGACGGCACCCAGGAGATTTCCACCTTCGAGCGGTTCGCGAACCCACCGGCACGCAGCGCCTCGGTGACGGACAGGTAGGCGTCCGGCAGGTCGACGTATTTTCCGACCAGGGCGATTCGCACGGTCTCGCGCGGCTGGTGGACGCGCTCGAGCAGGTTGCCCCACACGGTCCAGTCCACATCGCGGAACGGCAGACCCAGCTGACGCACCACGTAGGCGTCGAGGCCCTCGCTGTGCAGCACCTTCGGGATGTCGTAGATCGAGGGCGCGTCGGGTGTCGAGATGCACCCGTCGACGTCGACGTCGCACATGAGGGCGATCTTGTTCTTCAGCGCCGGGGGAACCTCGCGGTCGCAGCGCAGGATCAGCGCGTCGGGCTGGATACCGATGTTTCGCAGTGCCGCGACCGAGTGCTGGGTGGGCTTCGTCTTGAGCTCGCCCGACGGCGCCAGGTACGGCACCAGGGAGACGTGGAGGAAGAAGACATTGTCGCGACCGACGTCGTGGCGCACCTGACGGGCGGCCTCGAGGAACGGCTGCGACTCGATGTCACCGACGGTGCCACCGATCTCGGTGATGACGACGTCCGGCTGGTGTCCCTGGAGGTCCGGTCCGCTCATGGCGAGGATCCGGCTCTTGATCTCATCCGTGATGTGCGGGATCACCTGGACGGTGTCGCCGAGGTATTCGCCGCGCCGCTCCTTGGCGATGACCGTCGAATACACCTGGCCGGTGGTGACATTCGCCTGACCGGACAGGTCGCGATCGAGGAAACGCTCGTAGTGGCCGACGTCGAGGTCGGTCTCGGCACCGTCGTCGGTGACGAAGACCTCACCGTGCTGGAACGGGTTCATCGTGCCCGGATCGACGTTGAGATACGGATCCAGTTTCTGCATGGTCACGCGCATTCCTCGCGCGGTCAGCAATTGCCCGAGGCTCGAGGCTGTGAGGCCCTTGCCGAGTGAGGAGGCGACGCCGCCGCTCACGAAGATGTGCTTGGTAGCGGTACGCGAATGAGTGCGTGACTGTGGCAAAGGGGCTCCCGTGACGACTGTGCAGGGCTTGGTCTGTTCGAGCAATGCTGGGGCCTGCCGACCCACGGGACTTCACGGTAACACCTTGTCGTACGTCCCGGAAACAACGCGCCGCGATTGACCGCCCCGATGTGACGCGCGCTACGCCGGGGTGGCCCCGACGGTGACCCCGGTCGTGCCGGGCCCGGTGCCGTACCGGCCGGCGCCGCCGTTCAGTTGCTCCTGCAGGGCCAGCGGAACGGTGATCTTGCCCGCTTCCCGGTCGATGTTGTCGATCGTCGTGAGCGCCGCGGAGAGGGCCGCGTCGGCCCGCGCCACGGCGACCGCGCCGTTGCCCTGTGCCGACGCCGGACGCCCGGCGAGAACCGCCCCGGCACCGCGCGCATCCAGCGCGCCCGCGAACCGGGCCACCACCGCACCACGGTTGCCGCTGACGCCGTCCTCCACGTCGCGGTCGCCGGTCAGCACCACCGCGACCTGTGCCGGTTGGACCGCACCGTCGTCGTAACTGACGAATCCGGCACCCCGGAGGGTCTCGAGAGCGAGCGCCATCTCCTGTGCGGAACTCTGCGGCTGGCCCGTTTCCTTGCCGAGCATCAGGACCGAGCCGAGCAGGTCGCCTGCGAGGCTGCCCTGGTCGACGGCCCCGGTCTTCAGCGTGACACCCGCAGGGATCACGTTGTTGACGACCGTCCGCAGCCGGTCACCGCCCGTCGCGTCCACGAACGAATCGGTCAACGACACCCGGCCGGTCACCGACCCGCCGGCCTGCGCGATCATGCGGTTGACCCCGTCGAGGTCGGCGGGGTCGGCATCCGGGGTCGTCACGACCATCACGGTGCGTTGCGCGAGAGAGTCGGCCACCACGCGGCCGCCCACGGCGGAATCGAAGCCGTCCGCCGAGTTCAGCTGCTCGGTCAGCTGGTTGTTGCGTTCGTTCGCCTTCTCCACGTCGGTCTGCAGGTCGGCCTTGTCGTCGCGCAGCCCCGACACGAGACCGCTCGACAACAGGCCGGAACCCATCACCACGCCGATTGCCAGAGCCAGGAAGATCGCCGCTATGGAAATGGCATGGTGACGCAGAGAAATCACTTGAAGAACCCCTGAACCCACAACGCGAAGCTGTTCCACGTCGTGACGGCCCAGTCCAATGCCTCACCACCGATGTTCGACACCACCAGGGCCACGATCACCGCAACCAGTGCGGCCAGCACCAGCAGCGCGATCGCGCCGCCCGACACCCGGCTCCGGTACAGGGTCGCCACGGCCTTCGCGTCCACCAGTTTCGGCCCGACCTTCAGCCGGGTCATGAACGCCGACGGGTTGCTGTCGCGGCGGCCGCGGTCGAAGAACTCGTCGAGGGAGACGGTGCTCCCGACCGTGACGATCAGCGACGCGCCATGATGATCGGCCAGCAGTAGTGCCAGGTCGGACGGGGACCCTGACGCGGGGAACGTCATCGCTCCGATGCCGAGGTCCTGGATCCGTGACAGACCGGGTGCGTGACCGTCCTGGTCGGCGGGGAGAACCACCTCGGCGCCCGACTTCAACGTGGCGCTCGTGATGTCCTCGGGGTCACCGACGATGAGGTCGGGGCGATAGCCCGCCGACTTGAGGACGTCGGCGCCTGCCCCGACGCCGATGAGGATCGGCGAGTACTCCTTGATGAACGGCTTGAGGTTCTTCAGGTCGGACGCGTGGTCCGGTCCGTCGGACACGATCACGACGTGCCGTTCCTTCATGTCGACGTCGACGTCGGGGACGCCGACTCCATCGATCAGCAGCGGACTTTCGGTGCGGATGAACTCGATGGTGTTGCCGGAGAACGCCTCGAGGTGGTCGACCAGACCGGTCTTCGCCTCGATCATCCGGTCGGAGATCTCCGCCTCGGTCTGTTCCTCGCCCTTCGCAATGCGCCGTTCCCCGGAGTAGACACCTCCCCCGTTCACCCGGACCTTGCTGCCGTCCTTGATGCTCTTGAAGATCTCGGTGCCGGCCGAATCCACCAGGAGGATCCCGTTGGCGACGATCACCTCCGGTCCGAGGTTGGGATAGCGCCCCGAGATGGAGGGCGACGCGTTGATCACTGCGAGAACGCCGGCCTTCACCAGGGCGTCCGCGGTCCCGCGATCGAGGTCGAGCTCGTCGAGAACGACGATGTCACCGGGTCCGACGCGTCGCAGCAACTTGGCCGTGTTGCGATCCACCCTGGCGATGCCGCTGACCCCAGGCAAAGTTTCGGTGTTACGTGACAGCAGTGCCGGCATCTTCATGAGTTCGATGATGGACCGGAAGCCGGACCGACCTGTGGAGGCGCGCCGAACCGTTTACCACATCAGTCACACCATTACCACGGGTGCGGCCGGCGGTCCGCCGGGCCGGTTCAGACGGAACGCTCGGCGTTGGCGGTGGCCAACAGTTCCTCCGCGTGGGCGCGGCCGGTCTCGGTGTCGTCGAGTCCGGCGAGCATGCGCGCCAGTTCCACCACCCGCTCGTCGTCGGTGAGCGTGTGCACACCACTGCTGACGACGCCGTCCGCGTCGTCGACTTTGTCGACCACCAGGTGGGTGTCCGCGAACGCCGCGACCTGCGGCAGGTGCGTCACGACGATGACCTGGTGTGTCCGGGCGAGCCGGGCGAGTCGCCGGCCGATCTCGACCGCGGCCCGACCGCCGACGCCGGCGTCGACCTCGTCGAACACCATCGTCGCGCCGGAGTCGGATCCGGCGAGGACCACCTCGAGGGCCAGCATCACGCGCGAGAGTTCACCGCCGGACGCGCTCTTGCTGATGGGCAGCGACTGTGCGCCGCTGTGCGCCGACAGCCGGAATTCCACTTCGTCGACGCCGGACGATCCCGCGTGCAGTTCCGTCCCGTCGATGGTGAGCGGTGCCGTGTCCTGAGGTCCGGCGATCCGGGGCCGGACCGACACCTCCAGCGCGGCCCGGCCCATCGCCAGACCTGCGAGTTCGGAACTGACGGCCTTGGCGAGCTTGGCCGCGGCCTTGACGCGGGCGGCGGTCAGCTTCGACGCGGCCTCCGCGGTGGACGCCGCCGACTCCTCGACCTGCTTCGTCAGCGCCGCCAATGCATCGGAGGACACGTCAATCTTCTCGAGCCGCGCACGGGCGTTGCCTGCCCATTCCAGTACGCCGTCGACGTCGGCAGCGTACTTGCGGGTGAGGTTCTTCAGTTCCGCCTGACGCGACAGCAAGGAGTCCAGCGCCCCCGGATCCGCGGGAAGTCCGGCGAGATACGTGGTCAGGTCGGCGGAGACGTCCGTGATCACCGCGATCGCGTCGGCGAGGCGCGATCCGAGCCCGTCCAGTTCGGGGTCGGTGGCCGATTCGATCCGGGCCCGCGCCTCGGACAACAGATCCAAGGCGGGTGCGCCGACTCCGTCGCCGTCCATGTCGTCGCCGCCGGCGAGCGCGGCGTGCGCTTCCTCGGCCGCAGAGCGCAGCGAGTCGAGTTCACTGAGCCTGCGCACCTCCGACACGATCGACTCGTCCTCGCCCGGGGTGGGCGCGACGCCGTCGATCTCGTTGAGGGCGAACGTCAGTTGGTCGGCTTCCTGCGCGAGTTCCCGGGTGCGCCCGGTGCGTTCGATCAGTTCGGTTCGCGCGGTCACCCATTCGTCGCGGTGCTTGCGGTACCGCGCCAGCAGCGGGCCGACCGTCTTGTCCGCGAACCTGTCCAGGGCGGCGCATTGCTGGTCGGGGCGCAGCAGCCGCAGCTGATCGTTCTGTCCGTGGACGGTGAGCAGTGGATCGGTGAACTCGGACAGCACGCCCGCCGGAACGCTGCGCCCGCCCAGGTGGGCGCGGGACCGTCCGTCGCTGCCGACGGTCCGCACCGCGATGATGGTGCCGTCCTCGTCGCGCTCGGCGCCGGTCGATTCGAGGAGCCGGGACACGGCACGTTCGACATGCTCCGAGCCCTCGTCCGTCAAGAACCGGCCCTCGACGACGGCACGGGGCGCGCCGAGACGCACCCGGCCCGCGTCTGCCCGCGCACCGCTGAGCAGGTGCAGGCTCGTCACCACCATCGTCTTGCCCGCACCGGTCTCACCGGTGAGCACCGTCAAACCTTCGTGGAATTGCGCCGACGCCTCGGAGATCACACCGAGGTTGTCGATCCTGATCTCTGCCAGCACGTCTAGGGCTTCCTTCCTCGCCACCCGGTGACGGGCAGCTCGAACTTTCGCACCATCCGGTCCGCGAACGGCGCCGAATCCAGCCGTATCCACCGAACGGGTTCCTTGCCACGCACCACTTCGACGCGGGCGCCCGCGGGCAGCTCGAGGGTCCGGCGACCGTCGCAGAACACCAGACCGTCGTGGCTGCCCGCCACCGTTTCCACCGCGATCAGCGAATTCGGGCTCGTCACGAGCGGGCGCGCGAACAGCGCGTGCGCGTTGCTCGGGACCACGAGCAGGGCCTCCAGCTCCGGCCACACCACGGGGCCGCCTGCCGAGAACGCGTACGCCGTCGACCCCGTCGGGGTGGAGATGAGGACGCCGTCACAGCCGAAGGCCGACACGGGGCGGCCGTCCACCTCGAGCACCACCTCGAGCACACCGAGCCGGGACCGGTTCTCGATGCTCGCCTCGTTGAGTGCCCAGCCGCGTTCGATGATCTCGTCGTCCACGCGGACCAGCACGTCCAGCGTCATTCGGTGTTCGATGCGGTATTCACGACGCACCACCTGGGCGAGCGCCTCGTCGAGGTGCTCGGCCTCCGTTTCCGCGAGGAACCCGATGCGGCCCAGGTTGATGCCCAGAACCGGAATGGAGGCGGCCTGGGCGAGTTCCGCTGCCCGCAGGAACGTTCCGTCGCCGCCGAGGACGAGCACCATCTCGCAACCGAGGGCGGCATCGGGGCCGGCCTGCACGATAGTGACTTCCAGCCCGGGGACCAGGAATTCGTCGGCGGCCATGCCGTCCATCGGTTCGATGCGGGTGCTGTCGACCTCGTCGACGAGGACGCGCAGTCCGATTCCGGCCCGTTCGAAGATCTTGCCGACGCGTCTCGCGGTCTCCGTGATCTCGGCGCGGCCCGGGTGCGCGACGAGCAGGATCTCCCGCTCGCGTTGCTGGGTGCCGCTGCTTCCCCCGCTCACTGTGGTCCCTCCTGCACCGCGGTGCGGATCAACTCTTCTATCGACTCGACCGGTACATCATCCGTCCCGGGTGTGACATCCGCGCGGAGCCACAGGAAGTACTCGACGTTCCCCGACGGCCCCGGCAGCGGACTGGCCACTGCACCGACGGTACGCAGTCCCAGCGACGCTGCCGTCTTCGCGACATCCAGTACCGCGGCGACGCGCAACTCCGGGTCACGCACCACACCACCGGAGCCCACGTGGTCCTTGCCGACCTCGAACTGCGGCTTCACCATCGGAATCAGATCTGCGCCGTCCGCCACGCAGCCGACGAACGCCGGGAGGACGAGCTTCAGGGAGATGAACGAGAGGTCCGCGACCACCAGATCGACCGGGCCGCCGATCTGCTCGGCGTCGATGGAACGCACGTTGGTCCGGTCGATGACGTGGACGCGGTCGTCGGATTGGAGCCGCCACACCAACTGGCCGTAGCCGACGTCCACCGCCACCACCTCCCGCGCGCCGTGGTGAAGCAGCACATCGGTGAAGCCGCCGGTGGACGCGCCTGCGTCGAGGCAGCGCTTGGCCTCGACCTCGAGTCCGCGGGGGCCGAACGCCTCGAGCGCACCCAGGAGTTTGTGGGCTCCGCGCGATGCCCAGGACACTTCGTTGTCGACCTCGACCACCCGCAGCGGAGTTCCCGCTTCGATTGCGGTGGCGGGTTTGGTCGCTGCCGCTCCCGAGATCAGTACTCGGCCGGAGGCGATGAGTTCTTGCGCGTGTTCGCGGGACCGGGCCAGTCCCCGCCGAACGAGTTCGGCATCCACCCGTGCTCGACGGGCCACGTCAGATCTTGTCCACGGTGGCCAGCGCCTCCACCAGCACGTCGTGCGCCTTCTCGAGAAGATGGGCTTTGCGTGGGATGACTCCGACGCCGTGCTCGTCGTCAGGATCCGGTTCGACGGCTCCGAGCCGCGACAACAATCCATCGACCTCCGAGTGGATCTTCTCGGGGTCGACACTCTGAGGAGGCCCAGGTAGATGGGCTCCCGGGCGCGGTATTGGCGTGCTCATCGGGCACAACGCTAGTCCATCGGGTTCCGATACGCATACAGCGAATCGCGTGACGAACAACGCGGGTCTGCCGGGTTTCAGGCACCCCAGCCGGAGGCGACCGCGCTCACCGCGGGCGTCGTCGACGTGATTCGCGCGAAGCCGGGGAACTTCCAGGCGGCGACGGCCACGGCCCGCAGCAGGGCGGCCGAATCCACCCGCGCGGCGGAATCGATGGTCGGTTCGATCACCAGGTCTGTGCCGTCGAACTCGACGGACCAGCGGCTGTCCTCACCGATGAGGGATTCCTCGGCGGGGCGGTTGAGCGCGTCCAGTTCGGACGCCAGATAGGTGGGCCGTTGCTCCGGGGCCGCACGCAGCACGTCGACCGCGGTGCTCACTCCGGTGAGCACCAAGAGCGAGTCGAGACCGACGTTGTTGGCGCCTTCGATGTCGGTGTCCAACCTGTCGCCCACGACGAGCGGGCGCGCGCAACCACTGCGGCGCATCGCGTCCTCCATCAGCGGCGCGGCCGGTTTACCCGCCACGAGTGGTTCGCGGGACGACGCCGTGCGTAGCGCCGCGACCATCGATCCGTTGCCGAGGACGAGGCCGCGTTCGGTGGGGAGGGTCGAGTCCAGGTTCGCCGCCACCCAGACCGCGTCGGCCCGGATCGCGAGGGTCGCCTCGGCGAGTATCGCCCAGTCCGTCGTCGGCGAATGTCCTTGGACGACAGCCGCGGGCGCGTCCTCGAACGACCGCACCGGGCGCAGTCCGACGTTCCGCACTTCGCCGGCGAGCGCTTCGGTGCCCACAATCAGGACCGGCGAATCGGGGGCGACGTTCTCCGCGAGCAGCCTGGCCGCGGACTGGGAACTCGTCACCACTGTCGACTCGTCGGCGTCGAACCCGAGTTCGGTCAGGTGTTCCGCGACCTCGCCCGGGCTGCGACTGGCGTTGTTGGTCACGTAGTAGCAGGACTGCTCCCCGGCCGCCAAAGCCTCTCGCGCACCGGGGATTTCCTGCGGCCCCTGATACAGGGTGCCGTCGAGGTCGAGCAGCAGGGCGTCGTAGCCGTCGCGCAGAACCGTCACTGATCGTCTCCGGTCAGCTCGGCCACACGCTCCTCCGCGTCGGTGTCACCCTCGAGATCCGCGGCGGCGGAATTGAGGAACCACTTCAGTCCGTCCTCGATGCGGCCGGCCGCCACCAAGGCGTCCGCATACGCGTAGAACAGGCGAGCGGCACCGGGGCCGGTCCGCGAAGCGTCGAGATCGGGGGTCTGCAACGTGACCACGGCCTGGTCGAACTGACCGAGGTCCATGCGCGCTCCGGCGACGACCATGCGCAGCTCGGCTGCCTCGTCACCGGACAGCGCAGCAGCTTCCTCGCTCCGACCGAGTTCGATCGCACGCTCCGGGCGGCCGAGTCCGCGTTCGCAGTCCGCCATGACCGCGAGCAGCCCGGGACCACCGGCCATGCGACGAGCGGCGCGCAACTCCGACAGCGCCTCGGCCCATTCGCCGGCGTGGTACGCGGTGATACCCGCGGCCTCACGCACGATGGCGATGCGGCCCGCACGCTGACGCGCGGCGCGGGCATGCGCGAGCGCAAGTCGCGGATCGTCGTCGACCAGCTTGCCTGCCATCACCAGGTGACGCGCAACCGTGTTCGCGTTCGTCTTGTCCAGGCTCAGCAGGTCGCGGCGTACCGCGGGATCGAGCTCGCCGGCCTCGACGTTCTCGGGCAGATCCGGTTCGTCCGGACGCGCCTGCTGCCGCTGCGGACGGTCACCTTCACGTCCACGGGGCGCGAAACCGCCCTCGCCGCCACGACGGGGTCCCCCACCGCGACGATCGCCACCGGCCCCGCCACGGTTGTCGCGCGAATCGCGACGGGGGCCACCGGTCGAGCCACCCCGACCCGAACCGCCGGCGCCGCCCCGATTGCTGTTGGAGGCGCCGCCTCGATTGCTGTTGGAGGCGCCGCCTCGATTGCTGTTGGAGGCGCCGCCTCCGCGGAAGGACCGACGTCCGTCGTCACTCTCCGACACAGTCATTCCTTTCACACAAACCACGAAAGGGGACCCAGTATATTGGGTCCCCTTTCGGTAACGGATGTTCGGCGGTGTCCTACTCTCCCACACCCTGTCGGGTGCAGTACCATCGGCGCTGGAGGGCTTAGCTTCCGGGTTCGGAATGGGACCGGGCGTTTCCCCTCCGCTATGGCCGCCGTAACTCTATGAAACTGTCACACGGAACATCAGCGAAGACACACATCACCATTGGTGGTGGGGGTGTGCTTCTTTCTTCTGTTCTGAAACGTGTGTGTTGTTTCAGATACTGCACAGTGGACGCGTAGCTTCTTTGTGGTAAGTCCTCGGCCTATTAGTACCAGTCACCTGCATCCGTTACCGGACTTCCAGTTCTGGCCTATCAACCCGGTGGTCTGCCGGGGGCCTTACCCCCTCGAGGGGGTGAGAAACCTCATCTTGGAACAGGCTTCCCGCTTAGATGCTTTCAGCGGTTATCCCTTCCGAACGTAGCTAACCAGCGGTGCTCCTGGTGGAACAACTGGCACACCAGAGGTTCGTCCGTCCCGGTCCTCTCGTACTAGGGACAGCCTTCCTCAAGTTTCTAACGCGCGCGGCGGATAGAGACCGAACTGTCTCACGACGTTCTAAACCCAGCTCGCGTGCCGCTTTAATGGGCGAACAGCCCAACCCTTGGGACCTACTCCAGCCCCAGGATGCGACGAGCCGACATCGAGGTGCCAAACCATCCCGTCGATATGGACTCTTGGGGAAGATCAGCCTGTTATCCCCGGGGTACCTTTTATCCGTTGAGCGACACCGCTTCCACTTGCCGGTGCCGGATCACTAGTCCCGACTTTCGTCCCTGCTCGACCTGTCAGTCTCACAGTCAAGCTCCCTTGTGCACTTGCACTCGACACCTGATTGCCAACCAGGCTGAGGGAACCTTTGGGCGCCTCCGTTACATTTTGGGAGGCAACCGCCCCAGTTAAACTACCCACCAGGCACTGTCCCTGAACCAGATCATGGTCCGAGGTTAGAGGTCCAATACGATCAGAGTGGTATTTCAACAACGACTCCACACTCACTGGCGTGAGCGCTTCACAGTCTCCCACCTATCCTACACAAACCGAACCGAACACCAATACCAAGCTGTAGTGAAGGTCCCGGGGTCTTTTCGTCCTGCCGCGCGTAACGAGCATCTTTACTCGTAATGCAATTTCGCCGAGTCTATGGTTGAGACAGCTGAGAAGTCGTTACGCCATTCGTGCAGGTCGGAACTTACCCGACAAGGAATTTCGCTACCTTAGGATGGTTATAGTTACCACCGCCGTTTACTGGGGCTTAAATTCTCAGCTTCGCCACCGAAGTGGCTAACCGGTCCTCTTAACCTTCCAGCACCGGGCAGGCGTCAGTCCGTATACATCGTCTTACGACTTCGCACGGACCTGTGTTTTTAGTAAACAGTCGCTTCTCACTGGTCTCTGCGGCCCCACCCAGCTCACACTGCAAGAGTGATCACCGGACGAGGCCCCCCTTCTCCCGAAGTTACGGGGGCATTTTGCCGAGTTCCTTAACCATAGTTATCTCGATCGCCTTAGTATTCTCTACCTGACCACCTGTGTCGGTTTGGGGTACGGGCCGTGTGAAAGCTCGCTAGAGGCTTTTCTCGGCAGCATAGGATCACTGAATTCGCCTCATTCGGCTATGCGTCACCTCTCAGGCTTGATGAACGGCGGATTTGCCTACCATTCGCCCTACAGGCTTACACCAGTATTACCACTGACTGGCTCAGCTACCTTCCTGCGTCACCCCATCGCTTGGCTACTACCAGATCAGGTCCCATGCATCCACATCCAGGGCCCCCGAAGGGGCGTAAGGACGCTTCAGGATGGTTAGTATCACTGATTCACCAGGGGCGCGTTCACACGGGTACGGGAATATCAACCCGTTGTCCATCGGCTACGCCTGTCGGCCTCGTCTTAGGTCCCGACTCACCCTGGGCGGATTAACCTGGCCCAGGAACCCTTGGTCATTCGGCGGACGAGTTTCTCACTCGTCTTTCGCTACTCATGCCTGCATTCTCACTCGTGTGGCCTCCACGGCTGGGTCACCCCGCCGCTTCCATGGCCACACGACGCTCCCCTACCCATCCACACCACTGCCCAAGACTCCGCAGAATCAAGGGGGTGCATTGTGTGAATGCCGCAGCTTCGGTGGTGTACTTGAGCCCCGCTACATTGTCGGCGCAGGATCACTTGACCAGTGAGCTATTACGCACTCTTTCAAGGGTGGCTGCTTCTAAGCCAACCTCCTGGTTGTCT